>CAUYTZ010000045.1:0-4930 GCA_963575695.1 uncultured Gammaproteobacteria bacterium
GCCGCGATTTACCATCAGCATTGGCTGAAGGATGGGGTTTTGGAGCGGATGCTGCCGTGGACGCGCCGCAGCGCTGAGGCGTAATTCCCTCAATAAAGTGGGTCCAGGAGCCTGAAGGCCCCTGGACCTGCGTTACTTTAAGTTAGCCAGCAACCAACTGTCGGACCTTGGCCGGCAATTCGGCCAGAGACACTTCAACCTGTTCACCGCTCGCCAATTGCTTAATCTTGACGGTGCCATTGGCCTTTTCCGCTTCGCCGATCAGCACCACCAGCGGAATCCCGGCCTTATCGGCGTACTTGATTTGCTTGGCCAGTTTGGCCGGTTCGGCCTGAAGTTCGGTATTGATCCCAGCCTGGCGCAGCAGTGTGGCGATGGCGAAGCAGTCGGCCCGCAATGCCGGGTCCATCTGCGTCACCAAGACCTGAGTCAACCCGCTGCCGTCGTCAATCAGCTTGGCGTCTAGCAACTGGCTGAAGAGGCGGGTGGCACCGATCGACAAGCCGACTCCGGGCAACAGCGATTTGGTGTAGTGGCTGGCCAGATTGTCATAACGGCCACCAGAACAGACACTGCCCAAACCGGGGTGATCGTCCAGGAAGGTCTCGTAGACCGTGCCGGTGTAGTAATCCAGACCGCGAGCGATGGCCAGATTGATCCGCCAGTTCCGTTCCGGCACCGCCAGTGCCGTCAGCCCGGCGGCGACTTGGGCCAGTTCATCCACCCCCTGAACAAATTGTGGCGACTCGAAGCCAAGCCCGCGCAGATGAGCCAGGATCTCATCGTTGCTGCCGGTCACTTGGATGAGATCGAGAACCCTGGTTGCGGCCTCGGGGCTAAGTTCCAGTTCCGGTCCAGTCAGTTGCGCCAACACCTTGTCGCGGCTGGTCTTGTCCAGCTTATCGATTTCGCGTAGCACCCCGCCCTGCCGCTCCGAGTCGGCGACGCCCAGCGCATCGAGCACACCCAGCAGAATCTTGCGATTGGACAGGTTGATCGTGAACCCGCCCAGGTTGAGCGCGGAAAAGACGTGGTGAATCACGGCCGGCATTTCGGCATCGTAATGTAGCGACAGGCGGTCTTTACCGATCACATCAATATCGCATTGATAAAATTCGCGATACCGGCCCTTTTGGGCCCGCTCGCCGCGATAGACCCGCTGAATTTGATAGCGGCGGAAGGGAAAGGCCAGATCGCGCTCGTGTTCGGCGACGTAGCGCGCCAACGGCACGGTCAGATCGAAGCGCAAGGCCAAGTCCGGTTCGTAACCCTGCTGGCGGGAGCCGGTGGATTGGGCGAAATAGACCTGCTTTTCGGTCTCGCCCCCGCTTTTGGTCAGTAGAACTTCGACAGTTTCGAACACCGGGGTTTCGATCGGCACGAAGCCGAAGCGTTCATAACCTTGGCGAATGGTGTCGAGCAGGCGCTGGAAAGCGATCTGCTGGCGGGGTAGCAGTTCCATCACGCCGGGGGGGGTGCGGGGGCTGATCATGATTATATCTTATCGTCCAATAAAAATATCTATTAACAAATCCCAAGTAACCCAGGCTCCTGGCGGGTCCAGGGCGGCGCCCTGGTCGGGGGTTCGGGGGTTCGGGGGTTCGGGGGCGAAGCCCCTGAAAATTGATCCCGATTTGCGTTATTCGCCTTCGGCGAAAAGCGGGGGACGCCGTCCCCCGCCCCCCTGCCAGGGGCAAGGCCCCTGGACCTGTTGACTTTACATTTTACCACAAGCCGCTTAGTTCTTCGACTTATCGACCATGCGCCGCTCGGCGATCCACGGCATCATCGCCCGCAGCCGCTCGCCGACCTTCTCGATGTCATGGGTGGCATGGCGACGGCGGGTGGCCTTGAAGTTCGGCTGGCCGACCTTGTTCTCCAGCATCCAATCGCGGGTGAAGCGACCGGATTGAATATCGTCCAGTACCCGCTTCATCTCGGCCTTGGTTTGATCGGTGATGATCCGTGGGCCGGTCTTGTAATCGCCGTATTCTGCGGTGTTGGAAATCGAATAGCGCATGTTGGCGATGCCGCCCTCGTAGATCAAATCCACGATCAGCTTCACTTCATGCAGGCATTCAAAATAGGCCATTTCCGGAGCGTAACCGGCTTCGACCAGGGTTTCGTAACCGGCGGTGATCAGGCTGGTTAGACCGCCGCACAGCACCACTTGCTCGCCGAACAGATCGGTTTCGCATTCCTCGCGGAAGCTGGTTTCGATGATCCCGGCCCGGCCGCCGCCGACCGCCGAAGCGTAACTAAGCGCGACATCCAGCGCATTGCCGCTGGCGTTTTGATGCACCGCGACCAGACATGGCACGCCGCCGCCTTTCTGGTATTCGGAGCGGACGGTATGGCCCGGTCCCTTGGGTGCGATCATGAACACATCCAGATCGGCGCGTGGCTCGATCAGGTTGAAATGGATGTTGAGCCCATGAGCGAAGGCCAGGGCCGCGCCCGGCTTCATGTTCGGTGCCAGATGGTCCTTATAGAGGTCGGCCTGCAACTCGTCGGGAGCCAGGATCATGACCACATCGGCTTGGCGGGCGGCTTCATCCGGCGTTACCACGGTAAAGCCGGCATTTTGCGCCTTGATCGCGCTGGCGCTGCCCGGACGCAGGGCGATCAGCACCTGCTTAACCCCGCTTTCGCGCATATTCAGGGCATGGGCATGGCCCTGGCTACCATAGCCGACCACGGCCACGACCTTGCCCTTGATCAGGTTGACATCGGCATCACGATCATAATAAACGCGCATGACTCAGCCTCTTCCGGTTCTGGTCTTAAATTTCAACTAAAAAGCACCACCGGGGCCTTTCGGCCCCGATGCTCCATTACGGTCGTGGCGTCAAGCTTTGATCCCGGCTTCCCGCACCTTGGCATCGACCTGATCGGCATATTGGGTGAAGTTGGCGGCGAAACGTTTGGCCACCTCACGCGCGGTTTCGTCATAGCCGGTCTTGTTGACCCAGGTGTTTTTGGGCTGCAAGACATCGGCCGGCACATCCGGGCAGGCATCGGGCACGAACATGCCGAACACCGGATCCGGCTTGACCCCGACCTTGGCCAGTTCACCCGACAGCGCCGCACGAACCATGGCCCGGGTGTAGGCGATCTTCATCCGTTGACCGGTACCATAGGCCCCACCGCTCCAGCCGGTGTTGACCAGCCAGCAGTTAGCGTTGTGCTTGGCGATTTTTTCGCCGAGCAGCTTGGCATAAACGCCGGGGTGACGGGGCAGGAACGGCGAGCCAAAGCAGGATGAGAAGGTCGCCTGCGGCTCGCTGACCCCCTTTTCGGTGCCGGCGACGCGCGCGGTGTAACCGGACAGGAAATGATACATCGCCTGTTCCGGGGTTAGCTTGCTGATCGGTGGCAGCACGCCGAAGGCGTCTGCGGTCAGCATGATGATGTTGTCCGGCTGGCCGCCCTGGCCGGTGGCGCTGGCGTTGGGAATGAAATCGAGCGGATAGCTGGCGCGAGTGTTTTCGGTAAAGCGATCGTCGTCCAGATCAAGCACGCCAGAGGCCGGATTGACGACCACATTTTCCAGAATGGTGCCGAAACGGCCGGTGGTGGCGTAGATTTCCGGTTCCGCCTCTGGGCTCAGGCGAATCACCTTGGCGTAGCAGCCGCCTTCAAAGTTGAACACGCCGGTGTCGCTCCAGCCGTGTTCGTCGTCGCCGATCAGGGTGCGGGTGCTGTCGGCCGAGAGCGTGGTCTTGCCGGTGCCGGACAGGCCGAAGAACACGGCGGTGTCGCCTTTGGGGCCAATGTTGGCCGAGCAGTGCATCGGCAGCACGCCCTGCGGCGGCAATAGATAGTTGAGCACGGAGAAAATCGACTTCTTGATCTCCCCGGCATAGGAGGTGCCGCCGATCAACACCAGCCGGCGGGTAAAGTTGACGAACACGAACACTTCAGAGCGGGTGCCGTCGCGTTCCGGGTTGGCCTTGAAATCCGGCACCTGGAGCACGGTGAATTGGGGCTCGAAATGCAGCCGATCCGATGGATTCGGGCGAATGAACATATTGAGCGCGAACAGGTTGTGCCAGGCATGTTGGGTGATGACCCGCACCGGTAGGCGGAATGCGGGATCGGCACCGGCGTAGACATCCTGCACAAACACTTCCCGGCCCTGGAGATAGGCGTTGACCCGGCCGAACAGGCGGTCAAACGTGTCGGGAGTGATTGGCTTGTTGACGTTGCCCCACCAGACTTCATTTTCGGTGGTTTCGTCGCGCACGCAGAATTTATCGTTCGGTGAGCGGCCGGTGTGCTGACCGGTAATGGCGACGATCGCACCGCCCTTAGCCAGGCTGATCTCGCCCCGCCGAATCGCCTGCTCATACAGCGACGGCACACTGTAATTCCAGTGGGCGGCCTTGAGATTGGACAGGCCGAGTTTGTCGAGGCCAAAGCTGCTGATGGTCGGTCCGTGTTGGTCCACGTCGCATCACTCCGTGTTGAGACAGTTGATGATAGGAAAGACGTCTGGCCATTTTGGCCCATCGGCGGGCAGACCGAAAGTTAAAATTTCCATATTGTCGAAAGCGTTTCCCGTCGCTCGTCTGGTCTGCGGCAATCTGTGGGTTACGGCAAATCATCTTCGAATTCGGACTCACCATCCACCACCTGCCGCGCGATCGCACCCGAAAATCCGGTTCGCCCCAATGCCGCCAGATCTTTCAATCGGTGAGTGGCGCGGTCGGCGGGGACGCGGAATTGGCCCAAACGGCGGCGCTTGGCATAGGCCAGGGCAGCGGCCAAATCCGGGTCGGGGAGGTCATCATGGTCGTCGCGCTCGTCCTCTTCGCCGGTTAGGGCGGCGGAGATGTGGTCGGCACTGAGGCCACGGGCCGATAGACGATCCCGAATCGCCCGAGTCGAGGCACCACGGCGGCGAAGCGACCGGACCTTGGACAAGGCA
>CAUYTZ010000046.1:0-1643 GCA_963575695.1 uncultured Gammaproteobacteria bacterium
GTCAAGATTGTTCATGAACTGGGTCATGCCTATACTGCCCGACACTTCGGCTGCCGGGTGCCGACTATGGGGATCGCCCTGCTGGTGTTGTGGCCGGTGCTTTATACTGATGTCTCCGACGCTTGGCGGCTGGTGCCGCGCCGTCAACGATTGCTGATCGGTGCCGCCGGCGTGCTGGCCGAACTGGCTTTGGCGCTGATCGCGACCTTCGTTTGGAGTTTTCTGTCTGATGGGCCGGCACGAAGCGCCGCATTTCTGGTTGCAACCACGACCTGGATCGCGACTTTGGCGATTAATTTCAGCCCCTTCATGCGCTTCGACGGCTATTATCTGCTTTCAGATTGGTTGGGAGTGTCCAATCTTGGCGACCGCTCATTCGCACTGGGGCGTTGGCGACTGCGCCAGGCGGCGTTGGGATTAGACGAAGCACCGCCAGAGGTCTTTCCACCACACACCCGCCGAATACTGCTGATCTACGCCTGGACAACTTGGCTCTATCGCGCGGTGGTCTTCTTCGGTATCGCCTTGCTGGTCTATCACTTCTTCATCAAACTGGTTGGGATTTTCCTGATGGCGGTAGAAATCGTCTGGTTTCTGGCCCGGCCCGTACTGTCCGAGGCCGGCGAGTGGTGGCAACGGCGGCACCTGATCCGTCTCAATCGCAACCTGCTGGCGACTCTGGCGCTGCTCACCGTCGGGGTCGGCGCGCTGGTCACGCCCTGGCAAGGCCGGGTGGCGCTGCCGGCGGTGATGCGTGCCGCCGGCTACGCCACTTTGTTTCCACCGCTGCCGGCGCGGATCGTCGAGATGACCGCCGCTCCGGATAAGAAAGTGACTGCTGGTGAAGTGCTTTATCGCCTGGAAGCGCCCGAACTCGATTACGGCTTGCGCGCGGTGCGTTTGCGGATCGCGGTCACCGATCTGCGCTTGCAACGGGCCACCGGCAGCGCGGAGGTGCTGGAAAGTTTGTCCTCGCTCCAGCAGCAACTGGCGACCTTGATTTCAACCGAAGCCGGGCTGATCGCACGTCAGGAGCGGTTGGTGCTGCGCGCGCCATTCGATGGCGTGATCACCGATCTGCCTCCGGATTTGCGCCCCGGTCTGTGGCTGAAACCGGACCAACCGCTGGGCCGCGTGGTCAACCGCGAGCGCGCCACGGTGCGCGGCTATCTGGCTGCCGCCGACTTAGAAAGAATTCGTCCCGGCGCGCGCGGCCGCTTTATTCCCGAAGATCCAGTCCGGCCGGGGTTCGAGGTTAAAGTCATCGCCATCGAGCAAGTTAACGCCGCCGTGCTTGACTTGCCGATGCTGGCCTCAACCCAGGGCGGACCGATCGCGGTTCAACCGGCCCCGGCCCCATCGGCGCAGCAGGGCGCCTTGGTCCCAACCTCCGCAGTCTATCGCGTCACCCTGACCCTCGTTGATCTCACAACTCAAGCTCCCGAGCAGATCATCCCCGGTACCGCCTTGATCGAAGCCGGAACCATCAGTCCACTCGCCCGCCTGTGGCGTTTCGCCGCCAGCGTCTTTATCCGCGAAAGTGGCTGGTAATTGTGGCGTGCCGTGGACCGAGGAAGATGATAAAGTCCGCTCATGATCGCCCGCCAGATTCAACGCCACGGCCAGTTCTTCCCGCGCCTGCT
>CAUYTZ010000047.1:0-5477 GCA_963575695.1 uncultured Gammaproteobacteria bacterium
ACTTGCCAGAAAAACGTGATCTCTTTCTGGGCCTATCTCGGTGATCGCCTCGGCATCAACCCTGGCACCGTGGCCTCCCTGTCGGACCTAATTCGGAAACGGACAGTCCCGCAACGGGCTTGAACGCCACCGGTTATTGAGCATTCACGAATATCGAGATCTGAAAAAGAGCCAAGACATTTCCCGGCCTCTGCTGGCGCATTATCGTTGACTTGTCTCTGTTTTGTGATAGTTTTCACAAGACATGATCGGTTAGCATGAGTCTGAAATGCGCGTGCATCGCTTTGCAATTATTTCGGGATGTGGTGCATTGATTGACTCCGGCGTCCTGGCGACGCTGGTATGGCGGGGTGGGCCAATATTTTGGTCAAGCATTATCGGTGCCAGCATTGGCATTACTTTTTCATTTGTCTTTTCCCAAGGGTTGATTTTTATACACCAACACCGTTTTATGTGGGCAAAATTTCTTGGGTACTGCGTGTTTCAGTCACTCCTGATTCCGGTGGCGTCGGTATTGGTTCAGGTATTGGCGATAACTCTGGATAATTCAGGATGGTTGACGCTCTTGCTGGGGGGCCTCCTGCCGGGCACCTTGTTGGAACTTGCATTCGCTTCGGTTGTAGCCAAGGGATTGTGCATGCCAATAACGCTTTATATCAATTATTTATTCATGGGATGGCTGTTGGAACGACAGATTACGTTCCTGTGACCGTGCGGGGATTTTCCGCATGAGATGTGGGCGATGCGCGCGGTTGGTGTGGTTGTGGTGGTTTCGATGAGGGGCGGTATCGTGGAGCGTAACTGGAGAAAATGAATGTCGAACAATAATGCCAAGATAACTGTGGCTATGATTACGATGAATGAAGAGCAGGCGGTGGCTGTCGTCGTGCGTGACATCCAAAGGGTGGTTCCCGGTGCCAAAATACTGATTGTCGATTCAAGCACCGACCGAACGGCGACGATCGCCGAGGAGATGGGTGTTCAGGTGATTCGTCAGATTCCGCCGCGCGGCTATGGCCCGGCTATGGATCTGGCGCTACGGTCAGCCGGCACGGAAGTGGTGGTGACGCTTGACTGCGACAACACCTACCCGACAGAATTCATTCTGCCTCTGGCCGAAGGCATTCTGCGGGATGACTATGATCTGGTTGACGCTTCGCGGCTGGAGCACAAACCCCAAGCCATGCCCTGGATTAATTATCTGGCCAATTGGGGCTTCGCTTTGATCGCGTCGGCCTTGTTTCTCCAGCGGATCACCGATTTGCACAGTGGAATGCGGGCTTACCGCCGGTCTATTCTTGACTGTATGCAGTATAGGGCAGACGGTGCCGCGCTGCCGGTTGAGTTGCTGCTGCGCCCCCTGCGGCAGGGCATGAAGGTTAAGTCGATCTTTATCCCATACCGAGAACGGATCGGGGTAAGCACCTTGCGCCCACTGCATAGCGCGCTGTGGACCGCTCGCCGCATCCTTTCGGCCCGCTTCTGCTAAAACTTCGTCCCGTAAATTACGGGCTGTCGGGGGCGGCGACCAGCACGACGCGGAAGCAAAGCAAGGGGCGCCGCAACCGGCAAATCGCCCGTTCGGCCGGCAAAACCCATTTCCGGTAAAGGCGGTAGCTGGCCGAGTTGATAATCGCTCCTGGATCGGTGCCAGCCTCCGGCGTTCGAGGCGCAAAGAAGGGTTTGATCAGAAACAGAAAGGCGCGCACGATGCCTGGGTCACCGCCAACGGTCAGCGTCTTCATGCCCGCCTCTTGCACAAGAAGCGCTGCGGTCTGGAATGTGAAAAACCGCAGGTGCGTGCGGTCCATCACCCCGCTGTCGGCGTAATCGAAGTGGCCGAACAGCAGCGCCAGCCGCCGATCCCACACGCCGATGTTGGGCAGGGAAATCACCACTTGCCCACCATCCCGCAGAAATTGCCGGTAAAACTTAAGCACACTCAGCGGATCAGGGACGTGCTCCAGAACGTCAGCGAACAGGATAAAATCGAACCGTTGCGCGCCAAGGGTTGCGGCAACCTCGGCGAAGTTGGTTAGATCGAACGCGAAAACCGCACCAAGCCGGGTTGCGGCCAAATCCCTGGCCGCCGGGTTGCTTTCCACGCCGGTCACGTTGAAGCCCAGTGCGGCGACCTCCCGGCCAAGCAGACCCCGGCCGCAGCCGATGTCAAGCACACTGCCCCCCCGGCCTTCCTGGTGCCAGCCGACGAACAGTTGAACAACGGTTTCGTTGACGTCTTCGAATATATAATACGAAGGGGTAAGATCAAACATGCCGCTCGTTCCCTTAAAACGGTTTATTGCTTCAAGACGCTCAGGAGGGAAAGAGGCCATCCAGCCGGCGCGCCACCGCCAATCCCCGGGATACGGCTTCATCCATGTTGATGTATTCAAATTCAGCATTGCGGCCGGAACTGATGATGCCAAGCCCGTCAAGGTAATCGAGCACGCCCCGGAGATCACGGGAATAATCAAAGGTGCGCACGACGTAGGCGTATTTGGTGCGGTGAATGGCGCGGAACCTTAGCTTATTGGGATCAGCCAACTTCATTCTCGCAAGATCAGCGATCACGCGCGCGTAAATCGCTTCGTCATCCAGCTCATGCACGCCGTCACCCGGGTTGGTGGTGATTTCGGCCATGATCGCAGACTGCCCTGGCGGGGCCCCCGCGCTGGTGAAGTTGAGCGGGAAAGAAAGACGGTGGAAAAGAAATTCCGGCTCTGGAATGTAAACCGCCGTGTAGGGCGCTGGGCTTTCATCCTCAAACCCCAGCATAATCACAATTAATGAGTTAAAGCGCAACGCCCTGCTTCGGTCCTGTATTTCGGTCGGAACATCGGGAAGGGCTTCAATTAGATCCTGAAGCGCGATTGTTGAGACAAGCTGATCATAGCGCCGGACATCCAGGCCATTGCTGACGCACCAGTCCTCCTTCTCTCGCCATACCTTGCGCACCCGATACTGTGTAACGATTTTGGGGCAGTTCGTGGCGAACGCGCTGGGCAGGGCCTCGATGCCGCCGGTCTTGGGGTAGCTGAAATAGAGCTGATGGGTGTAACCTTCGGTTTCGACGCCGACTGCGGCCTTGATCACATCTTGGGCCGGCGGTCTGGGCACCCGCCCCTCAACCCAGTCGATCGCCATCTGGTCAGCTGAAACGTTCCATATCTTTTCATTGTAAGGGATCATGTATTTTTCTGCGATCCCAGTTCCGAAATTGTGAAGAATCCATTCCTTGAAATTGGATGGCGACGGATGATCGTTATTCAGATAATGAAACAGGCACTCAAACCGGTCTTGCGGGGCCAGATCGCCGAGACCATTTTCAAATGGATATTTGACATAGCGTCCCTTATAGAAAATTTTATTATTGCGGCGCCGACGTTCTAGATTTGAGCCAAGCTGTTCCAGAAGAAACGCCAGAATCTCCTCGTTGCGGGAAAACAGGATGTGCGGCCCCCCAATGTCGAAGGTATAGCCGTCTTGAACCAAGCTTTGGCAATGACCGCCCGGGCGGTCGCCCAGTTCCAAAACTTCGCAGTCGTGCTTAGAGTGGCTGGCGACAACCAACCCGACCAAGCCGCCCCCCAATATACCGACACGCATGACCAAATCCCCTGTTTCCAAGCCACGCCGGCACCCTGGGCCATTGGCTCCAGAGGCGAAGGGTGGCACCGGTTGCCGCCGATCACGGTGCCGTTTTTGACGCCGCGAGATAGTCCTCGAGATCCTGGATGCCGACCGAAGACCCGACTTCGAAAAAACGCTCTGTAACCTCAAAGCCCTTCAGCCGTCCAGCCAAGCTGAGCCGATGAAATACGTCGGCCAAATCCAGAATCTGGCCCGAGGGAACAGCATCTTCAACCTCCTTCCGGCTGAGCACAGAAAGCCCATAATCAATGTGGGTCATTTCGCGGGCGCTCTCGCCCCGGCGGCCCTTTTCGTACAGATTGACCCACCCGTCTTTGAAAATGACGTTGCTTTGATCCCAACGGCCCTGATTGTGGAAAACAGTCATCAACGCTCCCGGGCCATCTTGAGCCGCTTGCCAGACGGGGGCGAACGGGATCGGAAGATAGGAATCTCCATAGAGGATGAAAAAAGCCTCATCCAGCAGACCCGCGTCGAGCGCCAGACGAAGGGCCCCGGCTGTGCCCAGCAGGTGGTCGCCCTCGCTCGCGTAGCTGACGTTCAGGCCCCAGCGGCCGCCATCGCCGACAAAGTCTTGAATTAGCTTTCCAAGATAGCCGATGCAATAGGTGACGCGGTCAATCCGCTGCGCAGAAAGCCAAGCGAGCTGGTGGTCGGCAAAGGGGTGGCCGGCGACCTCCACCAGCGCCTTCGGGATGCGCTCTGTAATCGGCCGCAACCGGACGCCAAGGCCACCGGCCAGGATTACACATTGCATCGCCGTCAACCTCTCAGCAGCATGACCGAGCCATCGAAATCGAGCCGGAAGGGCATTTCCGGCATGCCGATTTCCGCCATCGCGCGGCGCAGCCGCATGCGGTCGCGCGTGTAGAACAGGAGGAAACCGCCCCCTCCCGCACCGACCAGCTTGCCGCCAATGGCCCCGTGGAGCCGGCCATGGTCATAAGCGTCATTGATCCGGCTGTTGGATATCCCCGTGGACCGCTTCATCTTATGGTGCCAGTGCTCGTGCATCATCTCTCCGAATGCTTGGGTGTCTCCGTTTTCGAGCACAGCTTTGATCTGAAAGCCCAGGTCTTTGATCGAATGAAGGTTTTCTAACATCTCACTGTTGCCCAGTTCTGAGCGGACTTTCTGATCATTGAGGATATCAGAGGCGTTGCGATTATACCCGGTGAAGAACATCATCAGATTTTCGTGTAGTTCCCGGTTGGTCTGGTCGCTTATCCGAAGCGGATAGACGGTCACCGAGCCGTCGGTATGGTATTCCTGGCAGGTTACGCCGCCGTAAGCCGCGATGTAATGGTCCTGCTTTCCGATCGGCTCTCCCAGCCGGTTGATCTCGATTTCGACCGCATCCCGGGCGAGCTTCTCGGCGCTGACGAGCTGGCGTTTATGAGAGTACAAGGCGTGCAGAAGTCCAACCAGAAACGCTCCCGATGAGCCAAGCCCGGTGCCCGCCGGCACGTCCGCAATGCTGATAACTTCGAGAGGGGGAGGGACTTCGCTCAGGCGCAACGCTTCCCGAAGCAGCGGGTGCTTGATTTCGTCAAGGGTATCCACATACTCATTCTTTGAATACTTGATGCAATAGCCATTAACGAAGGTCCTGTTAATCGCGACATAAACATACTTGTCTATGGCGGCGGAAATCACGAATCCCGAGAATCGTTCATAATAGGAGGAGCCTCTTGCAAAATTGAACATAGCGATGTATCGTAATGGGTAACGATGTAGTAAGCTTTAAATGATTTTCAAGTTACATCACTAAATATTTTTTAATTTACAAGCGGTCATTTCAGTGGTAGCTTTGGCGTCTGGTT
>CAUYTZ010000048.1:0-65509 GCA_963575695.1 uncultured Gammaproteobacteria bacterium
TACAGCTTGGTTGTTCTCGGGCGGATAGCGGATGCCAATCTTTCACGGGCAAGAAGTCTTAGGGTCGGCTTGCTGATTCTGAAGCATTGCAGTCTGCGTCGCGCGACACGAAAATAGTTAGTGAATATTGCCAAGCAGGCCATGGAACTTGGTGACGATGATCTGGTTACCTTGATTTACTACTTACTTGGTGATCTTGACGGACCGAAGTCAGCACTTATTCGCGATATTTTGGACGAAATTTTGCCTGGAGATGGAGGCCGCGTCATGTCTGTTGCCGCTGAACAATGGAAATCAGAAGGGTTCAACCTTGGCCTAGCGCAAGGCGAGGCCAGGGGCGAGGCCAGGGGTGAGACTGTCGGCAAAGCGAATATGCTTCTCCGCCTATTTCGTCGGCGTGACAAGACAGTACCTGCCTATATTGAAGATCGCGTCCGTTCAGCCTGTAGCGATCAACTTGATGAATGGAGTGAGCAATTTGTCGATGGTAAGTCACTGGCCGACATCTTAGGCCCGGATCAACCCCATTGATCCCGGCCCCATTGATCCCGGCTGTACGAAAGGTTCGAATCCCCTCTTGACGGGACCGGTTCAATACGGACCGAATGTCGCGGCGGTGGTCGCTTACCTGCTTGACGCATTCAGGATACCCTCTGCAATCCTGATCGCAAGGCTGAAAACTGCCTGACGCGCCACCCTACAGCGACATACCGCCGCTACGCGGGCCACGGATATGGTGCACCAGCAGATTGCGGGCATCGATCAATTGCGTCATCCGCTGCCGGCTGGGGGCCAGCCCGGTGTCGGGATGGTAGATCATCGCCAGTTCCCGGAACTGACGAGTGATCATTTGCTCGTCAAAATAACATTCTTCACCCAGGCCGAGGATGCCGACCGCCTCACGCAGGGTCATCGCAACTTCGTCGGACAGCGGCGCGAACGACAGCCGTTCCACCGTCTTGGCCAGAGCCTGGTTGCGGTATTCCAGCTTTTCAACCGTGCCGCGCAACTGCGCAATCTCGCCGCCGGCAACCAGACGGAAGCCGCCGTTTCCGGCCAGGGCTAGCGAGGTGGCCAGAATCTGGCGAATGATCCGGTGATCAAACCCGGGCGACAGGTGCAGAGTCAACACTGTCCTTGCGGTGCCATCATTCCGTCCGTCGCCGGGGTCGGCGATCGAGCCGTAAACGATGGGTTCGACCACGGCCAGAGTCGAGGTGATCAGGGCTGGAATTTCCACCCCGCGTCGCTCGGCCAGGGCAAAGAGTGCGGTGCGGAAGCTCTCGGCACAGCCGACGCGATAGACCACGGTCCGCATCTGTGGTGGTGCGGGCAGCGGCGCGGGCAAGGCCAGTCCGACCAGCGGGCCATCGTAATCGCGTTGAGCGGTGGTCTGCCGGGAGCCGGAGCGGTTAAACACGGATATCGCCCCACAAAATCGGGTAAGCGAGAATGCCACATTACCCAATAAATAAAAAACGATCAAGCTCGCCCAGTGCCGGTTCTCGGCGGTTTTGACGTGTCGGAACGCTTCAAAAGCCATAATGAGAACCGCGAAACAGAAAGCCTCTTCCGGGACCGCGCCAAACCGGGTATCACCTAGCGCGCAAGGCCGCAGCCTGGGCTATGGGGCCCGGGCTGGTCTTGTGACGCAAGCTTCCTACGCCAACCCCAGAGGCGGTCGATGAACTGGCTCAGCAACTACGTGCGTCCTAAGATCCGAGCCCTGGTCGCTCCGCGCGAGGTGCCGGATAATCTGTGGCACAAGTGCCCGAGTTGCGAGGCAATGATTTTCCACCGAGAGTTGGAGGAAAATCTGCATGTTTGCCAGCACTGCGGCTTCCACATGCGCCTTGATCCGATCAAGCGCCTGTGTATGCTGTTCGACAATGGCGAATATCAGATGATCGAACTGCCCAAGTCGGTGGCCGATCCGCTTAAGTTTCGTGACCAGAAACGCTACACCGACCGTCTGCGCGAAGCCCAATCCAAGACCGGCCATCCGGATGCGATTCTCGTCGCCCATGGCCGAATGAACCGGATGAACGTGGTCGTGGCCGCGTTTGACTTCCGCTTCATGGGCGGCTCGATGGGCATCGCGGTCGGCGAAGGCCTGCTGGCTGCGGCCAAGCTGGCGGTGCTCCAGGATTCGCCGCTGGTGGTGGTCTCGGCCTCGGGCGGGGCGCGGATGCAGGAAGGCATCCTGTCGCTGATGCAGATGCCGCGCACCGTGATCGCGGTCGAACAGGTCAAGGAAGCCGGCCTGCCCTACCTGGTGGTGCTGACCGACCCGACCACCGGCGGCGTTACCGCCTCGTTCGCCATGCTCGGCGACATTCAAATCGCCGAGCAGGGGGCACAGATCGGCTTTGCCGGTGCCCGAGTGATCGAAGATACGATTCGCGAAACCCTGCCCGAAGGCTTCCAACGCTCGGAATACCTGCTGGAACACGGCATGGTCGATATGGTTGTGCATCGTAAGGATCTGCGTGGAACGCTGATCCGGGTGTTGGACCTGCTCCGCCATCCGGCACCGCCGGCCGAAGTGGTGCTTCTGGCCCACGGCGGCGACGGCGCGCGCCTGATCACAGACGGCGGCAAGAAGGGTGGCGGGGACGGCGCGGCCGTAAGTGGCGGCGATGCCGACGGGGCATGAGCGGGGCGCTTGGTGCCGCAGTCCGGGTCGGTCCGGTTCTGGAGCGGCTGCGTCTGCTTCACCCAAAGGTTATTGATCTGTCGTTAGAGCGGATTTTGCGCCTGCTTGAGGCTCTGGGCAATCCGCACCGACGGCTACCGCCGGTGATTCATGTGGCCGGAACCAACGGCAAAGGCTCGGTGGTCGCGTTTGTGCGCGCGATGCTGGAGGCCTCCGGGCGGCGGGTGCATGTTTACACCTCGCCGCATCTGGTTCGGTTTAACGAGCGGATTCGGTTGGCCGGAACCCTGATCGCCGACGCGCCGTTGCTGGCGCTGCTGGAAGAATGCGAAGCGGCGAATCGCGGCTTGCCGATCACCCAATTTGAAATCATTACCGCTGCGGCACTGCTGGCTTTTGCCCGCGAACCAGCCGATGTCGTGGTCCTGGAAACCGGCCTGGGCGGTCGGCTGGATGCGACCAACGTGATCGAGCGACCGGCAGCAACCGCGATCACACGTATTTCTCATGATCATCACCAGTTCCTGGGCGAGACCCTGGCCGAAATCGCGGCGGAAAAGGCCGGAATTCTTAAGCCGGGCGTGAAGGTGGTGTTGGCCCCGCAACCATCGGAAGAGGTGACCGCGACCCTGTTGGTCCATGTGGAGCGTGTCGGTGCGGTGGTTCATCCTTGGACCCAGACTTCGCACCCCGATGGCGGTTTTTGTTTTGAAGGCAGCGATTATCGGCTAGACCTGCCTGCTCCGGGCCTGTTGGGACGACACCAGATGGTGAACGCCGCTCAGGCGCTGGCCTGTCTGGAGTGTCTCGCGGAGTATCAAGGCGAAATCGCGATTCCGGAAGTGGCGGTTAGGCGTGGGCTTGCCATGGTGGAGTGGCCAGCGCGGTTGCAGCGGCTGACCTGCGGCCCGCTGGTCGAACGGCTGCCGCCGGGGTGGGAGTTGTGGTTGGATGGCGGCCACAACGATTCGGCCGGGGAGGTGCTGGCCGAGCAAGCGGCAGTATGGTGCCGGGCCAAACCCAGCCTGCCGCTGGCGCTGGTGTTCGGGATGCTGTCGTCCAAACGGCCGCGCGAATTTCTGGCTCCGTTGGTGCCATGGGCTGAACGGGTGTGTACCGTACCAGTGCCGGGCGAGGAGGCCTCGCTGACCCCCGCCGCCGCCGCCGAGGCTGCCCACGACGCAGGAATCGCGACCGTTTTTCCAGTTATGGGGCCGGTGGCGGCGTTGGATGAACTGGTCCATCTGGCCCCCGAACCAATGCGTGTGCTGATCTGCGGCTCGCTCTATTTGGCCGGCGCGGTTCTGGCAGAGAACGGTTGATCCATTTGTCTTCGGCGACCAGGGCACTGCCCTGGTTCCGCCTTACTTGGGACTCAATCAGAACTTTCCTAACTTACGGTTTCCAAAACCCCCACCGCATCCACGCAACGCGGGCATAGGCCGTCGGGGTTAACGTCGGGCAACACCTTCCAGCAGCGCTCACACTTAGTGCCTTCGGCCAAGGCAAAGACGACCGCCACACCAAGCACGTCGGGCAGGGTGAAGGCACCGTCCGGAGCCAGATCGGTGACGACACTCAGACCAGAGGTGATCGCCACGTCCTCAAACTGGACCCCGGTCAGCAACGCTGCGGTCGCCGCCTCGACATGAACCGTGGGGGCCGCCTGCAACGACGAACCAATGGTCTTGTTGGCCCGGGCCAGTTCCATGGCACCAGTGACCACCCGGCGCACCGAGCGAATCGCCGTCCATTTGTCGGCCAGCGCCTCGTCGCGCCACGCCGCCGGTACCTCCGGGAAGGTGCGCAGGTGAACGCTGTCAAACTCGGGATCGATTACGGCTTCACCCTTCAGCCCCTCCGGCCGCGCCAGCCAGGCTTCCTCGGCGGTAAAGCACAACACCGGAGCCAGCCAGGCGGTCAGGCAATCGAACACCCGTGCGAACACGGTGCGCACCGCTCGCCGCTGCGCCGAATCCGGCCGATCACAATAGAGGCTGTCTTTGCGCACATCGAAATAGAACGCCGACAGATCGACCGCGCAGAAGGTATGCAGGGCCGTAAACAGGCCATGGAAGTCATAGGCATCGATTCGGTCGCGCACCAGTGTGTCCAACTCGGCCAGCCGATGCAGCACCCAGCGTTCCAACTCTGGCATCGCCACCGGTTCGACCGTTTCTGCCGAAGTGTAACCGTCGAGCGCGCCAAGCAAATAGCGCAAAGTATTCCGTAGGCGGCGGTACAAATCAGCCTGGAATTTTAGGATTTCCGGGCCAATGCGCATGTCTTCGGAATAATCGGAGCCGATCACCCACAAACGCAGGATATCGGCACCCTGCTGGTTGTAGACCGCCTGTGGCTCGGTCGTGTTGCCCAGAGACTTGGACATCTTGCGCCCCTGCTCGTCGAGCACGAAGCCGTGAGTGAGCACGGTGTCATAGGGCGCACGGCCACGGGTGCCGCAGGATTCGAGCAACGAAGAATGGAACCAGCCACGATGCTGGTCCGAGCCTTCCAAGTAGAGGGTGGCCGGGCGCTCGCCGGTTGGACGGAACAGATCCGGGCGCTGTTCGAGCACGAAGGCGTGAGTGGAACCGGATTCGAACCAAACATCGACGATGTCGTGGACTTGATCAAACGCGGCCGAATCGTAATCCGGGCCCAGAAAATCGGCTGCCGGGCGGGCGAACCAAGCGTCCGAACCCTCACGTTCGAAAATATCGAAGGTGCGTTGAAATACCGCCGGATCAACCAGAACTTTGCCATCGGCCTTGGCCACGAACACCGCGATCGGTACGCCCCAGGTGCGTTGACGGCTAATGCACCAGTCCGGCCGGCTTTCAACCATCGAATAAATACGGTTGCGGCCCTGCGGCGGCACCCAGCGGGTGTCGTCGATTGCGGTCAGCGCGGTTTGCCGCAGCGCGTTCTTCTCCATCGAGATGAACCATTGCGGTGTGGTGCGGAAGATCAACGGTGCCTTTGAGCGCCAAGAATGGGGATAAGAGTGAACCAGTCTGCCCCGTCCGAGCAGGCCGCCGGCATCCTTGATCGCGCCGATCACCGCGCCGTTAGCGTCGCCGGTCTTGCCAGCGGCGGTATAGACGGTACGACCGGCGAACAGCGGCACCCGAGCCAGGAAGGTGCCATCCTCGCCCACGGTTTCTGGCACCTCGACTCCGTATTTGCGACCAAGCTGGAAATCGTCTTCGCCATGGCCGGGCGCAATGTGAACAAAACCGGAGCCCGTGTCGGTGGTGACGAAATCACCGGCCAACAGGCGGATATCGAATTCATAACCTTGATCGTGCAACGGATGATGGCAAACGGTACCGACCAGAGCGTCGCCATTCAGGCGGTGACACAGAGTCCAGGCGCTGATTCCGGTTGCGGCCGCAGTGCTTTCGGCCAGCGGAACCGCCACCACCAGCCTCTCGCCGACCACAGCCAAGCTGCCTTCGGTAACGCTCCCTACTTCGTAAACGCCATACTCGATCGCATGGCCGTAGGCGATGGCGCGGTTGCCGGGCAGAGTCCAGGGGGTGGTGGTCCAAATCACCACCTTGGTCCCAGCCAGTTCCGGGCGGGCGGCGACCACGACCGGAAAGCGGACGAAGACCGTGGTCGAAGTATGGTCATGGTACTCGACCTCGGCTTCGGCCAGGGCGGTCTTTTCCACCACCGACCACAACACCGGCCGCGCGCCCTTGAACAGGCCACCACTAAGCGCGAACTTATGGATTTCACCCACAATCCGCGCTTCAGCGGCGGTGGTCATGGTGGTGTAAGGCCGTCCCCAGTCGCCAAGCACGCCCAAACGCTGGAATTCCTGCGACTGAACATCGATCCAGTGCTGCGCGAAACGCCGGCATTCGTCACGGAATTGGAGAATCGGCACCTCATCCTTATCCTTACCAGCGGCGCGGTATTTTTCCTCGATCTTCCATTCGATCGGCAGGCCATGGCAATCCCAACCCGGAACATAGGGCGCATCAAAACCCATCATCTGCCAGGAACGGTTAATAACATCCTTGAGAATTTTGTTGACCGCGTGGCCAATGTGAATATTACCGTTGGCATAGGGCGGGCCATCATGGAGAATATACTTTGGCCTTCCGGAAGAAACCTGGCGCTGGCGCTGAAACAACTTGCCATCGATCCAGCGCTGGAGTAGATCCGGCTCGCGCTTAGGCAGATTGCCGCGCATCGGGAAATCGGTTTTGGGCAGGAACACGGTGGGGCGGTAATCGCTGGCCATGGCGGTCGGCTTCACATATCTGCTGCGGCGGGGTTAAGCGGCCCCTGATGGTAACAGTGTCGGCGGCGCGGTCAAGTGCGCCTTCGTTCATAGGTGCATTCCGTCATTCCCCCCCCATGTTCGAACCACGATGTACGCGAGCGAAGGTCGAATGCCGGGGTGACAAAAGCATTTCATTTCGCGTAAAATGGGGCCATGTAAATGGGTAACAGGAAGCGACTTTGATCCCGGGAAGGGGATTAATTGGCAGTTGGTGTCCGGTGAATATTTTTGGGGTGGGCGGGCCATGTCTCAAGTCGGTGTGTTCAAGCCCGTTAGTGGCCTTTTGACGGAGGCCGGGTTGCGATCGACGCGCCAGCGGCTCGCACTGGGCCATTTGCTGTTTGACTATCCCCACCGCCACGTAACCGCCGAGCAATTGCATGAGGAAGTCTTGGCTTGCGGTATTCGTTTGTCTCTGGCCACTATCTATAACACGCTTAATAAGTTTACTCGATCTGGACTGCTGCGTGAGGTGGTGGTTGAAACCGGACGATCCTATTTTGATACAAATTGTTCGGCTCATCACCACTTTTTTTACGAAGACACGGGCCTGTTGACCGACATTCCCGATGATTGTGTGACGGTGGTCAATCTGCCGAACCCGCCGGCCGGGCTGCGGGTGGCGCGGGTGGACGTGATTGTGCGGCTGTCGCCCTAATCAGTTGGCGTCGCCCTAATCAGTTGGCGTCGGTTGTGACGTTACGGCGAGAACATGCTTAAGTAGAAGGGAAACAGTCATGAGCTTGAAGGGTTCCAAGACTGCGGACAACCTCAAGGCCGCTTTCGCTGGCGAAAGTCAGGCCAACCGCCGCTACCTCTATTTCGCGCAAAAAGCCGATATCGAGGGCTACAATGACATCGCCGCCGTCTTTCGCTCCACTGCGGAAGGCGAGACCGGACATGCCCATGGCCATCTGGAGTTTCTGGAGGAAACCGGCGACCCGGCCACCGGCTTGGCCATCGGCAGCACCATACTCAACCTGAAGGCGGCGATTGCCGGGGAAACTCACGAACACACCGAGATGTATCCAAGCATGGCCCGCACTGCGCGCGAGGAAGGCTTCGATGAAATCGCCGACTGGTTCGAAATTCTGGCCAAGGCGGAAAAATCTCACGCCGGTCGGTTCCAGAAAGCGCTAGAAACCCTGGGTTAAGTGAAGTTCGGGCGGTTGCCGGAACCTTTCAGGGTCGATAATGAGATCTGCTGGAAATTCAGGGTTGGAGAAGTAGTGGAACTGACTTAACCTTACTGGCAGAGGCTGGGGGCCCGATTCAACGGACTCCGGGTTGGAGCGGAGCGCACGGCATGCAATTGTCACAGTGGTTTTCCCGTCGCGGTGGGTCGATGTTGGTGCTGTCGGTGGCGGTCGGCGGCCTGCTGGCTCTGGTCGCGACGATTCACCCTGAACTGCCTGCGGCTCAAGATGTTGATATCGCGGAACCGTCGCCCGCAGCAGGCAACTACCTCGCCGGACGCTTTGCCCACCACGCCAATGACTGGCGCGCGGCATCGGATTACATCACCGCAGCCCTGGTTCGTGACCCGGACGATATCAACCTGCTCCGTCGCGCCTTCGTACTCAAGCTAGGCGAGGGCAAGCTCGAAGCGGCTCTGCCCTTGGCCCGACGACTGGTGGTGCAGGATTCCGATCCACCGTTCGCGCTGATGCTGTTGGCGGCAGAAGATGCGGTGGCCGGCAACTGGGGGGCGGCGACGGAAAAGGTCAATAGCCTACCCGGGGAAGGCCCCCCCCGCTACGCCAAGCCGCTGCTGGCGGCATGGACGGTGGCGGCGCAGGGCCATTTCGCCGAGGCGAAGCAGGTTCTGGAACCGTTGGCCAAAATCAACGGGCTGACAGCCCTGCACGGGTTGCATGCCGGCTTGATTTCGGAGTTGTCCGGAGACAGTGCCGAGGCCGAACGCTGGTATGGCGAGGCGATGCGCGGGGCCGGCATTATCTTGCGGGTGGTGCAGGCGGCGGCCGGTTTCCAACGCCGCAGCGGTCATCCGGATCAGGCCAGGGCGCTTTACGACGGGCTGCGTAAGGAATTTCCCGACAACGATATGATCGAACCCGAACTGCGCTCGCTGGAACGCGGAGAAGTCGGAGATGCGGTCGCAAGCACGCCGCGCGACGGTATGGCCGAAGCCTTGTTCGACTTGGCCAGTGCCCTGCATCAGGAGGGGTCGGAGGAGATCGCACTCCTTTATACCCGGGTCGCTCTATACCTGCGGCCAGCTTTCCCGCTGGCGCAACTGCTGGTTGGTGATGTTCTGGCGGTTCGCGACACATGCGATGAAGCCCTGGTCTGGTATCAGGGGCTGAATAATGATCCGGGGCTGGGTTGGACCGCGCGCATGCGTGCGACCGAGTGCCTGTTGCGTCTGGACCGCAACGATGAGGCGCTGGCGTTGCTGGAGGTCATGGCCACCGAACAACCAACCCGCTCCGATCCACTGATTAGGATCGGCGATTTGCACCGTTCGGCCAAGCGTTTTGAGCTGGCGGTGGCCGCTTATGACCGGGCTTTGACGCGGGTAACAACGCTGGGCGAGCGGCACTGGCCGCTGTTTTACGACCGGGCCGTGGCCTATGACCGGTCCAACCGCTGGCCCCAGGCCGAAGCCGATCTGCTGCGGGCAATGGAACTGGGGCCGGATCAGGCGGTTCTGCTCAACTACATCGGCTATAGTTGGGTTGACCGTAACGTCAACCTGCCTAAGGCGCGAGCGATGATCGAGCGGGCGGTCGCGTTGCGGCCGCGTGATGGGTACATTATCGACAGCTTGGGCTGGGCCCTGTACCGAATGAGCGACTACACCACCGCAGTCACCCATCTGGAGCGGGCGATTGAATTGAAGCCGGTCGATCCAACCATCAACGATCATCTCGGCGATGCTTATTGGGCGGTCGGACGCTATGTCGAGGCCCTTTTCCAATGGCGACGGGCGTTGCAGTATTCCGACGAACAGGAACTGACCGATTCGGTTAAGACCAAGCTAACCCGGCAGATTCCGCCCCGACGCACAGCCGCCGCTGTGGCGCGGCCGACCTCGCCCTTGCCGACCGGAGCGCGCTGACGTGAGCGCGACCGGATTGAATGCGGCGGAAATCGTCGAACACGCCCCGGCCAAGCTTAACCTTTACCTGCATGTGCTGGGGCGACGCGACAACGGCTATCATGAGTTGGACAGTCTGGCCGCGTTCGCGACGGTCGGCGACGCCGTAACGGTGCGTGAGGCGGTGGCGTTTTCGCTTGTCGTCGAGGGGCCGTTTGCCCCCGCTTTGACCGGTGCCCTGGCCACGGAACCACCGGGCGGCAATCTGGTTGCGCGAGCGGCACGTCTGCTGGCCGAACGCTTGGGCCGTCCGGCGGCGGTGGCGATAACCTTGACCAAGGTCTTGCCGGTGGCGTCCGGCATTGGCGGTGGTTCGGCCGACGCCGCAGCCTGTTTGCGGGCGCTGGCGCGGTTGTGGGGGCTGGCGGTGAACGATCCGCTGCTGTTCGAACTGGCACCAAAACTGGGGGCGGATGTCCCGGTGTGTTTGGCCGGACGTTCGACCTATTTCGGCGGCATCGGCGAAATTCTTGATCCAGCGCCACCTTTGCCGCCATGCCATGTCGTACTGGTCAATCCTGGGTTGCCGCTGGCGACACCGGCGGTGTTCAAGGCTCGCCAAGGCCCATTTTCCCAGCCCGGACGCCTGGACGCGACTCCTCGCGATGCTCGGCATCTGGCCGAGTTGTTGGCCAAACGAACCAATGACCTCATGCCGCCAGCGTTGACCCTGGCCCCTGTGATCGGTGAGGTCTTGGCGGCTTTGGCAACGACGCCGGGTTGCTTACTGGCCCGGCTTTCGGGGAGCGGGGCCACCTGTTTTGGGCTTTATGCCGATAGCGAAACGGCCACCGCGGCGGCGGCGGCGATTTCCGTCGTACAGCCGGAATGGTGGGTGCGGCCGTCAAGCCTACTGCGAGCCTAGTGATTGGTGCATTTGTCTTCGGTGACCAGGGGCACTTAGCCCCTGGACCCAATTCGATGTAAGGGCTTCTTTGGGGGGGTGCCCCCCCCCCCGACACCCTCAGCTCGACTTCGGCCGGTCACTAACTGGAGTCGGCGTCGGAGCCGAGTCGTTGTTGGGCGACGGCGTGGACGGCGAAGGTTCGCCGGCGGTCGGGGGTCGCAGTGTCGGCAGAGCCGGTGGTGGGCCGTTCTTCAGCGACTGACCAACCGACTGCGCCAGCTTGCGCATCTCATCCGGCTCCTGCGGGCCAACCAGGGCATAGGCCATGCCGCCGTCGGTCCAGTGCAGCAACGACAACTCGCCGCGCCGGGTCAGGCTGGGTTGGTCCGGCTTCTTACCCTTGACCTTGGGCGAAGCGGCGGCGACCAGCAGTGTTACCCGCCGTCCCGAATCGTGTTCGTAGAGGTACTGGGCCCCGGCACCGCCGTCGGTCGGTAGCGAGCGCCCACCAACCAGACGATAACCGACCACGGACAGATCCGGTCCAAACACCGGTCGCCCAACCCGTTCCGACAACCGGCTGTCCAACTCGGCACGGTTGTCCGCACCCATGTTCACTTCAGGACGGGTGCTGGCGTAGAGGTTATGGGCCAGGGCGGCCTCTTCGGCGAAGGCCGGCAGGGTCGGCTGGCCGACTGGAGCCGGCAGTGGCGGTTCGCCACGGCCCACATATCCCGTGGCCACACCGGCTATGACCAAAGCGGCGGCCGCAGCGATGCGGCGCAACGGAAGAGTCCGCCACCAGTCATGGTTATCGTTGGTCGCCATCCGGCCGGACAAGCGGCGTTGAGCCAATCGCAGGCCATCGGAAGCCGGTTCCCGCAACGCCGGATCGAACAGCCCGTGCAGCAATTCGGCTTGCATCCGCCACGCCGCAACCATGCGCACCGCATCACAATCCATCGCCAGACGCGCTTCTACTGCCAGTCGCCGAACGGGATCAAGCTGACCATCGACATAGGCATGCAATTCGGCCTCGTCCTCGGGCAGAGTCTGGTTCAAGTCCGTGGCCATGGCTCAACTCCTCATTATCCAGATCGCGACGGGTTCCTTTGAACGCCTGCCGCCACGATGACCATCCACCATGCCTTAAGACGCAGGTGCCGACCGCTCCCGCACCACGCCGAGACGCTCTGTCCCGGACCGGCATTCCTTCACTTGACCCGCCGCAACCGCAAGCCCCCGGTGGCGGGACCGTCGCCCAACGCCCTTCGCACCGCTTCACGACCCCGACTCAACCGGGACATGACGGTACCGACCGGAATGCCCAGCGTCGCCGCCACTTCCTCATACTTCAACCCCTCCAGCGCCACCAGCAGCAGCACCTGACGTTGCTCCGCCGGCAAGGTATCGAGCGCCCGCGACATATCGCGTAATTCCAGCCGGGATTCCTGTGTCGCTGGCTCTGAAAGGCGGAGTTCCAATGCTTCCGGCAGTTCCTCTTCCGGCCGACTCGCCTGCCGGCGGACCTGGTTGACGTATGTGTTGTGCAGGATGGTGAACAACCATGCCCGCAGATTCGTGCCCATCGTAAACGAAGCCGCGCCAGCCAACGCCCGGGTCAGGGTTTCCTGAACCAGATCGTCCGCATCCGCACCACGGCGCAACAGCGTGCGCGCATAGCGGCGCAGGGACGCGACATGGGCTTCCAACTCTCCCCCGAAGATCGTCACCGCTGCTTCCGTCTGCTGGCCGGCAGCGAAACGGCCGGTAGCCATTCGCGCCGAGAGAATGTGAACAGAACGTGGTGACTATAGCCGGGTTTAAGGCGGTTGTCCGTCCCCTTGTTGGCATCAACGCATTCCTGACGGGGACTATTCCCATTTCGACTAATTTTTCGTCAACGGGGTTCGTCAACGGGGAATGCTGCCGGTCGCGACTCGGAGAAGCCAAAACCGGCTCTTTCGGCTTAGGCGCGCTTGCCTCCGCGCCGGGATCATGCCTTTTCCGCTCAAGGATTAAGCGCTATGCTAAACAATTAGGCGGAGGATCTGCCTGTTCCGGAGTCATTACCCCAGTTTCCACATGGCAAGGTGTCGTGGGTTGAACGTGCCGACAGTTGGCACGAACTGTGCTTGTTCCCCTAGCCAGAGGGGGCGTCGCCCCCGGTTGGCCCAATCTTGTGAGAATGTCATGAAGAAGGTTGAAGCGATCATTAAGCCGTTCAAGCTCGATGAAGTGAAGGAAGCCCTTCATGAGGTCGGGATTAAGGGCATCACCGTAACCGAAGCCAAAGGTTTCGGCCGTCAAAAGGGACATACGGAACTCTATCGCGGCGCGGAATACGTGGTGGATTTCCTGCCCAAGGTGAAAGTCGAGGTGGTGATGGACGACGCTTTGGTCGAACGGGCGGTGGAGGCGATACAACAGGCCGCCCACACCGGCCGTATCGGCGACGGCAAGATCTTCATCAGCTCGATCGAGGAGGTCGTGCGTATTCGGACCGGTGAAAAAGGGGTTGACGCGATCTGATCTTCTCAGGCTGGATTGGCGCGCACCGGGTTCAAAACGGTGTCTCTTTACGGAAGCTCTCGACATAAGTTGCCGGCCGCCGCAAGCCATGGGATAATGCCCGCGTACCGGCGTGTGCGTGGCGTGTGCGGCGGCGGTAACGAGATCAAGTGCCCGATCACCCTACCTTACCCATCAACTCACAGATCATGGAATTGGGGATATGTCCGATATCAGCAAAGTTTTCGACATGATCAAGGAACACGACGTTAAATACGTCGATTTGCGCTTCACCGATCTGCGCGGCAAGTTGCAGCACACCGCTCAGCATGTTTGCACCATCGACGAAGACGTGTTCACCGATGGCATCATGTTCGACGGCTCCTCGATCGCCGGCTGGAAGGCGATCAACGAATCGGACATGATTCTGATGCCGGACGCCTCGACGGCGGTTATGGACCCGTTTGCGGCCCAGCCGTTGCTGACCGTGTTCTGTGATATTCACGAGCCGTCCACCGGACAGCCCTATGGTCGCGATCCGCGCTCCATCGCCAAGGCGGCCGAAAAATACATGGCGTCGATCGGCGTCGGCGACACCGCTTATTTCGGTCCTGAAGCCGAATTCTTCGTGTTTGACGACGTTCGTTACGAAGTCAGCATGAACAAGTGCTTCTACCAGGTTGACAGCGAAGAAGGCCCGTATGTTACGGGCAAGGAATTCCCAGAGGGCAACCTCGGTCACCGTCCGGGCATTAAGGGCGGCTATTTCCCGGTTCCTCCGGTTGATAGCTGCACCGATCTGCGCGCCGAAATGGTGACGGTGATGGCCGAAATGGGCGTGCCGGTTGAAAAGCACCACCACGAAGTCGCCCCTTCGCAGCATGAACTGGGTATCAAGTTTGAAACCCTAGTCAAGTCTGCGGACAACATCCAGATCTATAAGTACGTGGTCCACAATGTTGCGCATGCCTATGGCAAGAGCGCGACCTTTATGCCGAAGCCGGTGTTTGGCGACAACGGCTCTGGTATGCACGTTCACCAGTCAATTTGGAAGGATGACCAGCCGCTGTTCGCCGGTTCTGGTTATGCTGACCTGTCGGACATGGCGCTGTACTACATCGGCGGCATCATCCGTCATGCCAAGGCGCTCAATGCCCTAACCAACCCGCTGACCAACAGCTACAAGCGGCTGGTTCCGGGTTATGAAGCCCCGGTTCTGCTGGCCTATTCGGCCCGCAACCGTTCGGCTTCGTGCCGCATTCCGTACACCGCCAGCCCGAAGGGCAAGCGGGTTGAAGTGCGCTTCCCCGATCCGGGGGCAAACCCGTATCTGGCCTTCGCCGCGATGCTCATGGCCGGTCTGGATGGCATCCAGAACAAGATCCACCCCGGGGATGCGATCGACAAGAACCTCTACGACCTGCCGCCGGAAGAACTGGCTAAGGTTCCGACCGTGTGCGGTTCGCTGCGCGAAGCTCTGAAGGCGCTTGAAGACGACAACGCCTTCTTGCGCAAGGGCGACGTGTTCAGCTCGGACATGATCGAGTCTTACATCGAACTGAAGCACGAAGAGTTGATGGCGTTTGAAACCTCACCGCATCCGATCGAATACAAGATGTACTATTCGGTCTGATCTGGGTTGGTTGATTTACTGAATAAGGCGGCCGGGGGTGCGAACTTCCGGCCGTTTTTGTTGGTTGATCGAAGGCAGCAAGCATGCCATATTTCAGTATGGTGTTATCCAATCAAAAGTTCCTCAGTCCGGGAGGGGGTGGCTATGACACATGCCGAACACGAGGCGTTGCAGAGACGCAATAAAGTTTTCACCAGATTAGTCGACAGACTGTTGAAGGATATGGACAGCGACAAAGGGGCTGCAAAGAAGTTTTTGATCGGTTCTGGCATATTTGATGAGCAGGGATTGCTTACTCCTGAGTATGGCGGTACAGGGGTTGGGCAGAAATGGTCACGTGAATGAGTCGGCTCAACGCATCGTTTATTCTTGGTTATCACGGGTGTAGCGAAGAGGTGGGTTTGTCGGTGCTCAGGGGAGACCAGAAACTGGCACCCAGTGATAAGAGCTACGACTGGCTTGGTCCCGGAGTATATTTCTGGGAAGGAGACCCTGTGCGTGCGTATGAGTGGGCAATAGCGAAGAAAAACATCGAGAAGCCATTCGTTCTTGGTGCGGTAATTGATCTTGGCAACTGTTTGGATCTTATGGCAAGGGAAAATCATGAGATCTTAAAGAACGCGCATCGCTTCCTCTCGACGGCATCTTCCCGTGGAAACCGTGAGCTGCCTATAAACGTCGAGGGTCGTCGAAATTTGGACTGCGCAGTAATCAAAACGGTTCATTTCCTTACCGAGAAGAATCAGGACGGAGCGGACTCTGGCGCGGCTAAAGACTTAGGGTCATTTGATACAGTTCGTGGATTGTTTGAAGAAGGGCAACCTCTTTATCCCGGCAGTGGATTTCGTGAGAAAACTCACACTCAAATTGCCGTTGTCAATGATGATTGTATCAAAGGCTATTTTATCCCAAGGTATAGATCTGAGGCTGAGTTGAAGGCATGGCCAGTGGGAGCGGAATGACGGCTTTGCCCTGGTGGCATCCAGACTCCTTTGCCCGGCGGCGGCCATTTCTGGCCATACGCTCGCGGATCCTTGCCGCTACCCGCCACTTCTTTGATCTCCACGATTTTATTGAGGTGGAAACGCCAGCGTTGCAGGTTTCGCCAGGGGTTGAACCGCATCTGCTGCCGTTTGCGACCGAATTGCAGGGGCCACACCCCGACCAGCGGCAGACGCTCTATTTGCATACCAGTCCTGAATTCGCGATGAAGAAGTTGCTGGTCGCGGGGCTACCGCGGCTGTGGCAACTGGCGCGGGTGTTCCGCAATGGCGAGCGTTCCGCCACCCACCATCCTGAATTTACCATGCTGGAATGGTACCGGGCTGGGGCCGGCTATCGTGACTTGATCGTGGATTGCGTGGATCTGGTGCGGGCGGGCGCACGGGCGGCGGGTTCAAACTGGTTCCGATTCAACGGCATTGAGTGTGATCCATTCGCGGACTGGCAGGTGTTGCCGGTGGCCGAGGCCTTTACCCGCTATGCCGGTATCGATTTGCTGGCGACCGCGCCCGAACCGCTGGTACCGGATTTTGACCGCTTGGCGGCGGCGGCGGCGGCGGTTGGGATTCACGCCCATGATGGCGACCGTTGGGAGGATCTGTTCTTCCGCATTCTGTTAGAACGGGTCGAGCCACACCTGGGCCACGGTGTGCCGACGGTGTTGATCGACTATCCGGCGTCGATGGCGGCGCTGGCTCGACCCAAGCCGGAGGATACCCGGGTGGCGGAGCGGTTCGAACTCTATCTCTGTGGGGTGGAACTGGCCAACGCCTTCGGCGAACTGACCGATCCGGTGATGCAGCGGGATCGTTTTGCCGCGGATCAGGCTTTGCAACGCCAGCTTTACGGTCGTTGCGTCCCGCATGACCCGGATTTTCTGGCCGCGCTCGATCATGGCCTGCCGGATAGCGCCGGTATTGCGCTTGGCTTTGACCGTCTGGTTATGCTTGCTGGCGGTGCCAAAACAATCGAAGACGTGCTGTGGGCGCCAGTCGCATAAACTGGGTGCCTGTAAATTTCCCAATTATTGGGTACCTGGGCCGTTCAAGAAATTTCTAATTCCAATCGCTGGTCAGTGGTGTTGGTATAGCTGCTATGATAATATGCGCGTGAGTAATTGATAGGCACAATTCCGTTCTGGAGTCTTGTGTCGTTGGACAGTGCGTTTGGCGGTAAATGTTGTATCCGCCCAACGGCATAGGGGGTATCAATGAATTTGCAGATCGCCGTTAAGTTGCCAGCTGTAATTGTGGCTCTGGCCATAATTGCTATCTCAGCCTTGAGCGTGTTCTCCTATACCACTTCATCAAATAACTTGATGAGCGCGGCAGAAGGCAAGCTTAGCGCAATGATGGAGGCTCGTAGCGGCGACATCGGCCGTTACCTAGAAAGCATTAGCCAGGATGTCGCTCTACTTTCAACCAATGCAACGGTGCGCGATTCGCTAAAGGCTTTTTCAGTTACTTTTGCAGAATTTGGCGACAAATCCGAAGGTGCCCTTCAAGAGCTTTATATTGAACAGAATCCCAATCCAGTCGGCAAAAAACACCTCTACGATGGTGCTTCCGACGGTTCGGCCTACAGCGCCCGACATCGCGATTTCCACCCCTGGCTGCGCAAGCTGGTTAGTGAACGCGGTTATTACGACGTGTTCCTGATCGATGCCCGGAGCACAGTGGTTTACTCCGTGTTCAAGGAGTCGGATTACGCCACCAACCTCGAACAAGGTCGCTGGCGCGATACCGATCTCGCCTCTCTGGCCCGGAACATTCGCGACTCCCGCCAAGCCGGTAAGGCTCTGTTCGTTGACTTCCGGCCTTATGCGCCCAGCAACGGCGATCCGGCTGCGTTCATTGGCACTGCGGTGTTTGACGCCGCTGGCGCTTATCTGGGAGCCTTGGTCTTCCAGATGCCGATCGAGCGCATTAACAAGGTGATGCAGGTCGCGGCCGGTATGGGCGAAACCGGCGAGACTTATCTGGTCGGTACCGACCGTTTGATGCGTAGTGATTCCCGCTTCTCCAAGGAATCGACCATTCTGAAAACCAGGGTTGACACGCCGCCGGTGGTCGAAGCCCTTTCCGGCCGTACCGGGGTTCGTCATGGTCCCGACTATCGCGGGACTCCGGTGGTTACCGCCTTTGGTTTGCTTGAATTCTTGGGTGCGAAATGGGCGGTGTTGGCCGAAATCGATCAGGCGGAAGTCGATGCCCCGGTCAAGACGATGGGCTTCAACCTGCTTTACGGTGCCTTGGCGGTGCTGGCGGTGGTCGGCCTGATCGGGTTCCTGTTCGCCCGCTCGATCACCGTCCCGATTGCGAACATGACCGCATCAATGGGGCGTTTGGCCACCGGTGATCTGGCGATTGAGATTCCAGCGCGGGATAAAACGGACGAAATTGGCGAGATGGCCAAAGCGGTCCAGGTCTTCAAAGACAACGCAATCGAAAAGAAACATCAAGATGAGGTCGAAAGGGCGCGACTGGAAGCGGAACGAGTCGCGGCTGAAGCCCAGGGTCGGCGTGAAGAAGCGATCGGCAAGGAAATTGCGGCACTGATCGATTCGGTGGCCAAGGGCGATTTGACCCGCCGGATCAATCTGGAAGGCAAAGACGGCTTTTATCGCTCGATGAGCGAGGGCGTCAACAGGCTGACCGATACCGTGCAGGAAGCGATCAAGGAATTGGGCATCATGGCCGGCGCGTTGGCCGAAGGTGATCTTAACCAGCGCATTACCCGCGATTTTCAGGGCGCATTCCACAAACTTAAGACCGACTTCAACACGACCTCGGAACGCCTGGGCGATATCGTGGGTCGGATCGGTCAAGCGACCGAGGCGATGACGCAGGCTTCGGGCGAAGTATCTTCGGGCAGCGCCGATCTGGCAGAGCGCACGGAGCAACAGGCGTCTTCGCTGGAAGAAACTGCAGCGTCGATGGAAGAGCTGGGGGCCACTGTGCGCTCCAACGCCGACAATGCCCAGCGCGCCAACCGTATGGCGATTGATGCCCGTGGGGCTGCTGAACAGGGTGGTAACGTCGCCAATTCAGCCATCGACGCGATGAAGCGGATTGAAGGAGCCTCGCACAAGATCACAGAAATCATTGGTGTAATCGACGAAATTGCCTTCCAAACCAACCTGTTGGCCTTGAACGCGGCGGTTGAGGCCGCCCGTGCCGGCGATGCCGGCAAGGGCTTCGCCGTGGTCGCCCAGGAAGTGCGGGTGCTGGCGCAACGCTCGGCCCAGGCATCTAAGGAAATCAAGACCTTGATCATGGCCAGCGATGGCGAGGTTAAGCAGGGTGTAGAGCTGGTGCGCAAGGCTGGCGATGCCCTGGTCGGGATCGTTTCCGGGGTGCAGCAGGTTGCCAGTCTGATCGGAGAAATCGCGTCGGCCAGCTCGGAGCAGGCTTCGGCGGTGGAGGAAATCAACTCGACCGTGGCTCAGTTGGATGAGATGACGCAGAAGAACGCGGCTCTGGTCGAGGAAACCACTGCGGCGGCGCAGTCGATGGCCAATCAAGCCAGCGAATTGGGTGAGCAGATGTCGTTCTTCAAACTTCGGCGCGGGGGCGGCAAGCCGGCACCGGCCGCGCAGAAGCTCCGCAGGCGATAGAATAAACTTGGGATGGTTATCAACAGATTATAGGGTGGGTCCAGGGTTAGCCTTCGGAGACCAGAGGCTTTATCCCTGGACCCAATTCTTTAAGGGCCGCTGGGGGGCTTGGCGATCGGTTGGATTTCGAGTAGAATTGCCGCAAGATCTTGGGGGCAGCGGAAATGTTGCGGTTGCAAAAGAGCTTGCGGGTTTTCCTGGTGGCTACGGTAGGGCTGGGGCTAGCCGGTTGTGCCGGTGGGCCGGAGAAGCCCGGTGAAGGTCATCAACTGCCGTCGGGCGGCATGTACAAGGTCGGAAAACCGTATCAGGTCAGTGGCGTCTGGTATTATCCGGCCGAGGATTACAGCTACGATGAAACCGGCATTGCCTCCTGGTATGGGCCGGGTTTCCATAAAGAGCAGACCGCTAACGGCGAATCCTTCAACCAGGAAGAAGTGACCGCCGCGCACAAGACCCTACCTATGCCGTCTCTGGTTCGGGTGGTCAATCTCGACAATGGCCGCTCGCTGGTGGTGCGGGTCAATGATCGTGGCCCATTCGTCGCCGGGCGGATCATCGACATGTCCAAGCGCTCGGCCCATTTGCTGGGCTTTGAGGGCACCGGTACGGCCAAGGTCCGAGTGACCGTGCTGGCCGACGAAAGCCGGGCGCTTGCCGCTGCGGCTCGGGCCAACGCGCCGGCGGCGCAACTGGTGGCTGAAAACGGCCCACCGCCCAAGGTCGTGCCACGGGCGAAGATCGAGGTTGAAAACCTGGGCGGGTCGGTGGTGACGCCGTCGCCGCTGGCCGCCGCGGTCCTGGGACCGTCCGCGCCGCGTGTGATCGAGCCGCCGAGGACTGTGGCCGGCACCACCTCTGCCGATGGTCGCTTCCTGCCCGCACCACAGGTAACGCAGATGGCTGTGCATAGTGGCCGGCAGATGTATATTCAAGCCGGGTCGTTCACCGTGGCCGAGAACGCCAACCGCTTGCGCTCCCGGCTGTCGGCGCTGGGGCCGGCGTCGGTTTCTCAAGCCAAAGTTGGCCGCGCTCACTATTATCGGGTCCGTGTCGGCCCGATTGAGACCGTCGAGCGCGCGGATGCGGTGCTTAATCAGGTAATCGGTACCGGTACCGGTGACGCGCGGATCGTGGTCGATTGAGCGCGCTGACCACCGTGAACATGGGTGCAGGGCGGAGTCTGCCGCTGCATCCGGAAAAACAGTCGGAGCAATGACATGAGGGTGATGTCCGTGGCCCGTCCGGGAACGATCGCCGGTTTGATGGCCGCTGTGGTTCTGTTGGTTGGAAGCAACGTGGTCGGGACCGCCGCTGCGGCGACGCTCGACACCGCCGCTCGGCAGGCGATCCTGATCGATGTCAGCACCGATACGGTTCTGTTCGAAAAAAACAGCACCCAGCGTATGCCAACATCGTCCATGAGTAAAATCATGACGATGTATATGGTGTTCGATGCCCTGCATCACGGCAAGCTATCGTTGACCGACACCCTGCCGGTGAGCGAGCGCGCCTGGAGAATGCAGAAGACCAGCGGCTCGAACACGTTCGTTGAGCTTGGCAATCGGATCAAGGTCGAAGATTTGGTTCGGGGCGTGATCGTGCAATCTGGCAACGACGCCGCGATCGTGTTCGCCGAAGGTCTGGCCGGATCGGAAGATGCCTTCTCGCGCGAAATGACGAAACGAGCCAAAGAGTTGGGCCTGAGCGACAGCAATTTCACCAACTCAACCGGCTGGCCGGATGATAATCACTATTCCACAGCCCGCGATTTGGCGCTGCTGTCAAGAACTTTGATTCGAGACTTTCCGGAATACTACGCCTACTTCTCTGAACTGGAATTCACCTACCATAAGATTCGGCAGGCCAACCGCAATGTCTTGCTTGATCCCAAGCGCGGCTGCAAGGGCTGCGACGGGATCAAGACCGGCCACGCCGAAAGCGCCGGCTATGGTTTGGCTGCCTCGGCCATTCGCGATGGGCGACGGCTGGTTCTGGTCATCAACGGTCTGCCTACGTCTCTGGCGCGAGGTGAGGAAGGGGTGCGCCTGATCGAGTGGGGTTTCCGTGAATTCAGCCCGTTTGAGTTGTTTAAGCCCGGTCAGGTGGTGGACGAGGCACCGGTGTGGCTGGGAGCCCAGGCAACGGTGCCGCTGGTGGTCGCCGAAGGTCTGAAGGTGACGTTGAAACAGGATGAACGTAAGGGCATGAAAGTGACTCTGTCGATGGATGTGCCAGTTCCGGCTCCAGTAGTCAAGGGCACACGTTTGGGCAAGATCACGATCAGTGCACCCGGTTTCATTGTGCGGGAAGTTCCGGTGATCGCCGGTGCTTCGGTCGAACGCTTGGGACTGGTCGGCAAGATGGTTGCCGCCGCTAAGTGGTATGTGCTCGGCCGAACTTAATTCGTTTTAGGCACTGCCCATGGCTCGCGGCAAACTGATCACCTTCGAAGGCGGGGAGGGCAGCGGAAAAAGCACGCAGGTGCGCCTGCTGGTCGAAGCCTTGAGTCGTCGAGGCCTCAACGTCGAGGCCAGTCGCGAACCGGGCGGGACGCCGGGGGCGGAAGCGATTCGCGCCCTGCTGGTGGCGGGTGAAACCGGGCGCTGGACCCCGTTGACCGAAGCGCTGCTGCACTGTGCGGCGCGGCGCGACCATGTCGAACGGCGGCTGTGGCCGGCGTTGGCCGCTGGAACCTGGGTGGTCTGCGACCGTTTCGCCGACAGCACCATGGCCTATCAGGGCTATGGCCACCAACTCGGTCGCGAGACGATCGAGCGACTGACCGCTGCCACCCTAAACGGCTTTGGGCCGGATTTGACCTTTATTCTGGATATCGACCCGGCGGTTGGGCTGGAGCGGGCCGGACGACGATCCTGCGGCACCAGTGGTACCGACCACAGCGAAGACCGCTATGAGCGCATGATTTTGGCTTTCCATCATCGGCTTCGAGAAGGCTACCTGGACATTGCCCACCGGGAACCGGCACGTTGTGCGGTGATTGACGCCACCCTGTCACCGGAGCGGATCAACGCGCTAATTCTGACCAAAGTGGCAGAAATCGGCCCGCTCATCCATCTGGAGAACTGCTAGGTTGCCAAGTGCGGTGGAATTGCCTAGAGTTATCGTTCGGTTTCGCTTTTTCGGATTGTTCCGCCATGTCTAGCGCCATTGCCCTGACCCTGCCCGATGGTTCGGTCCGCGCCTTTCCCGGCCCGGTCACCGGTGCCGCCGTGGCTGCGGCGATCGGCCCGCGTTTGCTGCGCGACGCGCTGGGGGCCAAGGTCGATGGCGTACTGCGTGATCTGTCCTGGGCCATCGATCGCGACTCGGCGATAGAAATCGTCACGCGCGATCATCCCGACGCGCTGGGGTTGGTTCGCCACGATGCCGCACATGTTATGGCCGAAGCGGTGCAGGCACTCTATCCTGGTACCCAGGTGACCATCGGCCCTTCGATCGCTACCGGCTTTTATTACGATTTCGCCCGCTCGGAGCCGTTCACGCTCGATAATCTGGCGCGAATCGAAGAGAAAATGCGCGAGATCATCGCCGCAGACCGGCCGTTGGTGCGTGAGGAGTGGGACCGCGAGGTGGCGGTTAAATATTTTCTCGACCATGGCGAAACCTTCAAGGCCGAGTTGATTGAGGCGATTCCGGCCGGGGATGCGGTCAGCATTTATCGCCAGGGCGAATGGCTGGATCTGTGTCGGGGTCCGCACCTGCCTTCGACCGGCAAGGTCGGTGCCGCCTTCAAGCTGATGAAGGTGGCTGGAGCCTATTGGCGTGGCGATTCGCGTAATCCGATGCTGCAACGGATCTATGGCACCGCTTGGTGTACCGACAAGCAGTTGAAGGACTATTTGCACCAGTTGGAAGAGGCGGAAAAGCGCGATCACCGCCGCTTGGGCCGTGAACTCAATCTGTTTCATTTGCAGGAAGAAGCCGCCGGTAGCGTGTTCTGGCATCCCAAGGGCTGGTCTTTGTGGCGGGTGCTGGAAAATTATGTTCGGCGTCGGCTTGCTGAGGTCGGCTATGTCGAAGTCAAGACGCCGCAATTGATCGATCGTTCCTTGTGGGAGGCTTCCGGTCACTGGGAGAAATTCCGTGACGCCATGTTCACCGCTATTGCCGATGAAGACAAAGTGCTGGCGTTGAAGCCGATGAACTGTCCAGGTCACGTTCAGATCTTTCGCCAGGGCCTCAAGAGCTATCGCGATTTGCCGTTGCGCATGGCTGAATTCGGTGCCTGCCATCGTAACGAACCGTCGGGTGCGCTGCACGGCATCATGCGCGTGCGTGCCTTCACCCAGGACGACGCGCACATTTTCTGTGCTGAAGACCAAATTACCAGCGAGTCGGTGGCGTTCTGTACGCTGCTGCTCAGTATTTACGCCGATTTCGGTTTCACCGATGTCAGCGTCAAGTTTTCCGACCGGCCCAAGGTTCGCGCTGGTGCGGACGAGGTTTGGGATCGGGCAGAGGCGGCGCTACGCAACGCGGTCGAGGCTGCCGGCCTGCCCTACACCCTTAATCCCGGCGAAGGTGCGTTTTATGGCCCGAAGCTGGAGTTCGTGTTGCGCGATGCGATCGGCCGCGACTGGCAATGCGGCACGCTTCAGGTCGATTTTGTGCTGCCGGAGCGGCTCGACGCCTCCTATATCGGCGAAGATGGCCACAAGCACCGGCCGGTGATGCTGCATCGGGCGATTTTGGGTTCGATGGAGCGCTTTATCGGCGTGCTGATCGAACATTTCGCCGGCAAACTGCCGATGTGGCTGTCTCCGGTACAGGTGGTCGTGACCACGATCACCAACGACGCCGACGGTTACGCCGCCGAGGTCGCAAAGCTGTTGTCTACCAATGGGTTACGGGTTGAGCTTGATACTCGCAACGAAAAGATTAACTTTAAAGTCCGCGAACACAGTCTGGCCAAGGTTCCAGTTTTGGTCGTGGTCGGCAAGCGTGAAGCGGAAAATCGTGCGGTCGCGTTGCGTTGGCTGGGGGGCAAGGATCAGGAAATACTTGCTCTGGACGACGCACTCGCTAAACTGAAGCAGCAAGCCCTGTCGCCGATCGGTGATCTGGGTGTTATCGGACCACAACCCCAGTTCCAACCCCAGTTCCAATCACAACCGCACCCGTGCTGTCACTGACGCCGCCAACGGCCTGAGCACGGTCCACCGAGGGAGACGATTCCATAGCTAGGTCACCCATGGAGAGCGCGCCGACCCGCGACGGCCCGCGGGTCAATCGCGAAATCAACGCGCGCAGCGTTCGTCTGGTCGGCGCCGACGGCGAGATGGTCGGTGTCGTTGCCTTGCGCGATGCCCTCGTGGCGGCGGAAGAAGCCGGCCTCGATTTGGTCGAGGTCGCGCCGAATGCCGAGCCGCCGGTGTGCAAGATTCTGGACTACGGTAAATACAAATACGAAGCCCAGAAAAAGGCCAACGAAGCGCGCAAGAAACAGAAGATCATTGAGGTCAAGGAAATCAAGCTGCGACCGAACATCGACGACAACGATTATGAAGTCAAGATGCGCGGTGCTAAGCGGTTCCTTGAGGAGGGCGATAAGGTCAAAGTGACCATGCGCTTTCGTGGCCGAGAAATGGCCCACCAAGAACTTGGTCTTCAGGTTCTGGTTCGCGTGCGCGACGAACTAGAGGAACAGGCCAAGGTGGAGCAGATGCCTAAGCTGGAAGGCCGGCAGATGGTGATGGTGCTGGCACCAAAGTGATGTGGTGATGGGTTTCGTCCCAAATAAAGTAGGTCCAGCGGCCTCCAGGCTCCTGGCGGCGTCCAGGGGCAATGCCTCTGGACGCTGAAGGTAAAAGAAATCAGTGTGTTATAGCCTTTTCCCAGATCCCAAAAGGTCAAAGCCGTGCTAAGAGACGGTCCATGGCTGGCGATAGGGCCGCCGGCGTGGTGGGGGATGGCGGTGCAATGACCACAACCGGAAGCAGCCAGGGACGACAGCAGGACCAGTGGCGGTTTTGGATCGATCGTGGCGGCACCTTCACCGACGTGGTTGCGCGCCGTTCGGACGGGGAGCTGGTCACGCGTAAGCTGCTGTCTGAACATCCGGAACGCTATCGCGACGCTGCTTTGTTCGCGATTCGTGAGCTGCTGGGCTTGCGTCCCGATGATCCGATTCCCTCCGAACGACTGGCCGAGGTGCGTATCGGCACCACGGTTGCCACCAACGCTTTGCTGGAGCGCAAGGGCGAGCCAACCGCTCTGGTGATCACGCGCGGTTTTGCCGATCTGCTGCGCATCGGCGACCAGACCCGGCCAGATATTTTCGCGCGCGAAATCGTGGTGCCAGACCAGCTTTACCAGACCGTGATCGAGGTGTCGGAGCGGCTAGCCGCTGATGGCCGGGTGATTGAGCCGGTCGATCTGACCGCAGCCCGGGCTGGCTTGCAGGTGGCGTATGACACCGGGTTGCGCGCGTGTGCGATCGTTTTCCTCCATGCCTATCGGAACGGTGCCCACGAGCGGCAGGTGGCCGGGCTGGCGCGTTCGATCGGCTTTGATCAGGTTTCGGTCAGTCACCGGGTCAGCCCGCTGATGAAGGTGGTGCCGCGCGGTGGGACCACGGTGGTCGACGCTTATTTGACCCCGATTCTGCGCCGTTACGTCGATCGCGTCGCCGGAGAATTGGGCGGCGGCGAACTGGGCGACGGCAACCCGGCCGCAACCCGGCTGTTGTTTATGCAGTCCAACGGCGGTTTGGCCGACGCCCGCCACTTCCACGGCCGCGATGCGATTTTGTCCGGCCCGGCCGGAGGCGTGGTCGGGGCGGTACGTACCGCGCGTCAAGCCGGCTTCGAGCGGGTGATCGGCTTCGACATGGGCGGCACCTCAACCGATGTCAGCCATTATGACGGCGGTTTTGAACGCACCATCGGCACCACCATCGCCGGGGTGCGGATTCGTACGCCGATGCTCCATATCCATACCGTTGCCGCCGGTGGTGGCTCGATTTGTCGTTTTGACGGTGGCCGGATGCGAGTCGGGCCGGAGTCGGCTGGGGCCAACCCCGGCCCGGCCTGTTACCGTCGCGGTGGGCCGCTGACCGTGACCGATTGCAATGTCATGGTTGGTAAATTGCATCCGGGGCTGTTTCCGCGCGTGTTCGGGCCGGACGGCGACCAACCGTTGGACGTGGCGGTGGTGCGCAGCGAATTTGCCGCGCTGGTTGAACAGGTCAAGGCCGCTAGCGGCCTGGAACGCTCGGCTTACGAATTGGCCGATGGTTTTTTGCGCGTTGCGGTCGAAAATATGGCCAATGCGATCAAGAAGATCTCGGTTCAGCGCGGCCATGATGTCACCCGTTGCGTGCTCAACTGCTTCGGTGGGGCCGGCGGCCAGCACGCCTGTCTGGTTGCCGACGCTTTGGGCATGACCAAGGTGTTGCTGCATCCACTGGCCGGGGTATTGTCGGCCTATGGTATTGGGCTGGCCGAGGTGGTGACGATTCGTGAAACCGCGATCGAGGCCCGGCTGGACAAGACGGATACGCCAGTAACTCTGATCGTGGCGTTCGAGAACTTGGCTGCCGAGGCGCGGGCCGAAGTGCTGGCGCAAGGGGTGGCCGAAAACCGGATTTCGCTCAGTCGGTGCCTGCACATCAAATACGACGGCACCGACACCGCGCTGCCGGTGGCCTATGCCCCATTTCCTGATTTGCCAGCGGCGTTCGAAACCTTGCACCGCCAGCGCTATGGTTTTGTCATGAGTGGGCGGCCGCTGGTGGTGGAATCGATTTCGATCGAGGCGATTGGGGCCAATGAACTCGGCGGCGGGGGTGATGGAGCCGGTCTGGGCAAGGTGTTGAGTGGGGTTTTGCCGCGGCGGATTGGTACGGTCGAAGCCTATATGGCCGGCAAGATTCGGAGCGTGCCGGTCTATGACCGCGAGCGGCTGGGACTCGGTAATCGGGTGTTTGGTCCGGCGGTTGTGCGCGAGCCGAATTCGACCATCGTGATTGAGCCGGATTGGATGGCCGAAGTCAATGAGCGTGGTCTTTTGGTCTTGCAGCGCATCGCCTTGTTGCCGGCGCGTGTGGCCGCTGGCACTTGCGCCGATCCGGTCTTGCTGGAAGTGTTCAACAACCTGTTTATGGCCATTGCCGAACAGATGGGCGTAGTGCTGGAAAACACCGCTCATTCGGTCAATATCAAGGAGCGGCTGGATTTTTCTTGCGCGGTGTTCGACCGTACCGGCGCGTTGATCGCCAACGCGCCGCATATGCCGGTTCATCTGGGGTCGATGAGCGACAGCGTGCGCGCGATTCTCGACTGTTTTGGTGCCGTCACCCGTCCGGGCGACGTATACATGCTCAACAATCCCTATGATGGCGGCACCCATCTGCCCGACGTGACCGTGGTGACGCCGGTGTTCGACGATGTCGGGCGTGAGGTCTTGTTCTTCACCGCTTCGCGCGGGCATCATGCCGATATCGGCGGCATCACCCCCGGCTCGATGCCGCCCGACAGCCGGACCATCGACGAGGAAGGGGTGTTGATCGATGCCTTCCACCTGGTCGAAGGTGGGCGGATGCGTGAGGAAGCGGTGGTGCAGGTGCTGTCGTCTGGGCTGTGGCCGGCGCGCGACATCGCCCGCAATCTGGCCGATCTGCGGGCCCAGATCGCGGCCAATGAAAAGGGTGCGCATGAGTTGCGACGCGCGATCGCCCAGTATGGCTTGAAAACCGTGCTCGCTTATACTGGCTATGTTCAAGACAACGCCGAAGAGGAAGTGCGGCGGGTTCTCGGCACGCTCACTCCGGGAAGTTTTCATTTTGAACTCGACAATGGTGCGGTGATCAGGGTTTCGGTTTTGATTGATCATCAGCAGCGTTCGGCTAAGGTTGATTTTACCGGCACCAGTCGTCAGACTAACGATAACTTCAACGCGCCACGGGCGATTTGTCGCGCGGCGGTGCTTTATGTCTTCCGGACTCTGGTTAATGCCGAGATTCCGATGAACGAGGGCTGTCTGCGCCCGATCGAAATTGTGATTCCGGATCGCTCGCTGCTTGATCCGCAACCATTGGCGGCAGTGGTCGCGGGCAATGTCGAAACCTCACAGGCAATTGTCGATGCGCTTTATGGGGCCTTGGGCGTGATGGCGGCGTCGCAGGGCACGATGAACAACTTCACCTTCGGCTCGGCCCGCTATCAGTATTACGAAACCATTTGTGGCGGCGGTGGTGCCGGCCCCGATTACCACGGGGCCAGCGCGGTCCACACCCATATGACCAATTCTCGTTTGACCGATCCCGAGGTGCTGGAATGGCGCTTCCCGGTTCGGTTGGAGTCTTTCGGCATTCGCCGTGGTTCGGGCGGGGCAGGGTGCCATCACGGCGGCGATGGCGTGACCCGCCGTCTGCGCTTCCTGGAGCCGATGACTGCGGCAATTTTGTCCAGTCGGCGTCGTGTGCCACCGTTCGGATTGCAGGGTGGAGAGCCAGGCGCACCTGGGCGCACCTGGGTGGAACGTGCCGACGGCGGCCGACGTGAACTGGCCGCGACCGACCGGGTCGAGGTGCTGACCGGGGATGTGATCACGATCGAAACCCCGGGCGGTGGCGGCTTTGGGCCATCGCTGAAGGGGAAGTGAAGCGGCCTTGTGTTTGCTATTCGGTGGTTTGTGATTGTTCTCTAGCCATGCTCGACGTCGGCTGCTATCACCCAGGCATGAACGCTAGCGATTTCAATTTTGACCTGCCAGCAGAATGCATCGCCATCCATCCGGCTAGGCCGCGCGATGCCGCGCGCATGTTGGTGGTCCAGCCGCCTGCCCCCCACGGGGATCATGGTGTGCGTGATCTGCCTGCCTTCCTGCGTCCGGGTGACGTGTTGGTGTTCAACAACACCCGGGTGATTCCAGCCCGGCTCCACGGCCGGCGAGGTGCGGTCAAAATCGAGTTGACCTTGCATAAGGCCGAGAGCCGTGAGCGCTGGCGCGCCTTCGCACGTCCTGGCAAGCGGCTCCGAGTGGGTGATCGGGTGGACATCGCCCCGGAGTTCCGGGCCTGGATCGAAGCAAAGGGCGATGGCGGCGAAATCACTTTGCGGTTGGATGCCGACGATGGTGATCCCTGGGCGGCGCTGCATCGGCACGGGATTATGCCACTGCCCCCCTACATTCGCCGCGATCAAGGGGCCGTGGTGAGTGACGCCGCCGACTACCAAACCCTGTTCGCCGCAGTTGAAGGAGCGGTCGCGGCACCGACTGCCGGGCTGCATTTCACTCCCGAGTTGCTGGCGGCGCTGCACGCGCGCGAAGTCCGAACGGCGGCGATCACGCTCCATGTCGGTGCCGGCACTTTCCTACCGGTCAAGAGTGAGGATCTGTCACAGCACCACATGCACGCCGAATGGGGGAGCATCCCGGCCGATTCCGCCGCGACCATCACTGCGGCTCGGGCGGCAGGCGGGCGTGTGGTTGCGGTCGGCACCACTTCCCTGCGACTGCTGGAAAGCGCCGCCGCAGAGGATGGTTCGCTCGGGCCCTTTGCTGGCGACACCAGCCTGTTCATCTTGCCCGGCTATCGGTTCAAGCTAACCGACCTGCTGCTGACCAATTTTCATCTGCCACGCTCAACGTTGTTCATGTTGGTCTGCGCCTTTGCTGGGACCGAGACGATGAAGGCCGCCTATGGCCATGCCATCACCACCGGGTACCGCTTCTATTCTTATGGTGATTGTTGTCTGCTGGATCGATACGCCGAAAAATTTCCAGAGGTTTCGTCCTCAAACCCCGGCAACAGGCTCGCGGATATTACAACTCCACCTGGGTGCCCAGCTCCACCACCCGGTTTGACGGGATGGTGAAGAAATCGCAGGCGCTGGAGGCATTGCGCGACATGGTGAAGAACAAGAATTCCCGCCACAACGCCATGCCCGGTCGCACCGATGGTACCAGCCGTTCCCGGCCCAAGAAGAACGATGCCTCCATAATGTTGAATTTCAGACCAAGGGTTTGGAATTTTCCGGCTTCATGAAGCCGATTCATGGTTTCGGGCACGTCAGGGTCTTCCATGAAGCCATAGCGCAGGATCATCTTATAAAAGCCATCGTTTAGAACATGCGCTTCGAACCGCTCGGACTCCAGAACCAGCGGCTTGGTCATGGTTTTTACCGTCAGCAATACATTGGTCTCGTGCAGAACTTTGTTGTGTTTCCAGTTGTGTAGCAAGGCGAACGGGACATGATCCGTGACCCCAGTCATGAACACCGCGATGCCAGGGACTCGGATGGGGTGGTTGTTGCTGACCCGGCCCAGGAAGGATTCGAGCGAAATTGAATCGTCGCGCAAGCGGTTGAACAGCAGCTCCCGGCCCCGCTTCCAGGTGGTTTGCAGGGTGAAGGTGATCACGCCGATCGTGATCGGGAACCAGCCGCCATCGAATATTTTCAAACAGTTGGCCCCAAACAGCGCGGCATCGATCAGCCACAGGCTGCCGACGAGGATCACGGTTTTAGCCATGCTCCACCCCCATTGGCTTCGAACCACGAACGCGGCCAGGGTGGTGGTGCCAAGCATGGTGCCGGTGACGGCGATGCCATAGGCCGAAGCGAGGTTTTCGGAGGTGCGGAAGAACAGAACCACGCACAGAATCGCCGCCAGCAGGCCCCAATTGGCCCTGGGAATGTAAATCTGGCCGAAGGCGTCATGTGAGGTCTGGATGATTTCCATCCGTGGGCAAAACCCAAGTTGAATCACTTGTCGCGTCACTGAAAAGGCACCGGTAATTACCGCCTGCGAGGCGATAATCGTGGCCAGGGTCGCCAGCACCACCATCGGATACAGCGCCCAATCGGGGGCAAGCAAAAAGAATGGGTTCTTGAGTGTTCCTGGGTCGATGATCAGCAACGCCCCTTGGCCGTAATAGTTCAGCACCAAACAGGGAAAGACGAAATAGAGCCAAGCCAGTTGAATCGGTTTGGCACCGAAATGGCCCATGTCGGTGTAAAGCGCTTCGGCCCCAGTCACCGCCAGCACCACCCCCCCCAGAACCAGAAACCCGGTTAGGCCATGGGTGGAGAAGAAGGCCAGGCCATAAGCCGGGTTCAGCGCCCGCAGTACCTGCGGTTGCTGGATAATTTCCAGTAGGCCAAGCAGGCCTAAACACAAAAACCAGACCAGCATCACCGGCCCGAACAGGGACCCGACCTTGGTCGTGCCGTAGCGCTGAAACACGAACAGCGCAATTAAAACCACGATTGTAATCGGCATAACATAGGGGGTGAACAGCGGCGTGGCGATTTCCAACCCCTCGACCGCGCTCAATACCGAAATCGCCGGTGTGATCATGCCGTCGCCAAAGAACAAAGCGCCGCCGATTAGTCCAACATAAACAATAATCCGGTATTCTATGGTGCCGGATTTGACGCCTCCCAAAGCCAACGCCATCAGGGCAATGATTCCGCCTTCGCCTTGATTGTCAGCTTTCATCAGAAAGGCAACGTATTTCAAGGTGACAACCACAGATAGGGTCCAGAAAATCAGAGACAACACACCAAGAACATTATCAACGGTTGGGGAAAGCCCATCAAAGGCGGAAAAGCAGGTGCGCATCGTGTACAGCGGGCTGGTGCCGAGGTCGCCATAAACGATGCCAAGTGCGCCCAGAGTCAGAGCGGAGGTCTGACTGGAAGGTTGGGGCTGAGTGGAGGAATGCATGGTCTGGATTGCCGTTCTCGGGAAAGCGATCGTGGGTCGTGTCAGCTAAGATATATGCTTATCAGACTGATAGATCACCATAGGAATCCTCTCCGGTTAAGCGTCGGCGCACCGGGATCGGCAGCCAGTCGTAATCGCCCAGTTGTTCCATGGTGTAGGGGCAGGTCTCCGGCAGGTGCGACGCCAGTCCGGGATCGATCGTCCCCAGCGCGCTTAACGCCAACCGGCGGCCGACCTGATAGCGACGGTCCATGTCCGTTCGCAGCCGGTCTTCGATTGAAGCGCTCAGTTTCTTTTCCAGTCCGGCGCGAAAAGCGGTGATCTCGGTGCGCCAGTGCGCGGCGAGAGCCTGGCCGGCCTCCGGACCAGTGAACTGTAGTTTAAGTAAAAAAGCGATGATCTGTTCGACATAGGCTTCACAGGCGAAGCGTTGCTCATGGCCCATGCTTTCGATCTCCCCGGCGAGATTGCTCCAGTCTAGCGTCCGGCCCGGCACTTGGCCCGGCACTCGGCCTTGCGGCGGCGGTGCCTCGGCCGTTTGGCGCAACGCCTCGGCCTGGGCCAGACACCAGGCGTGGAAGTCGGTGTCGTATAGGGTGGTCATGGCTGATCTCCGGTAACGCCCGCTGCGAGTGTCGCTTGCGCCTTAAGCGTGTCGTGGACGTGGCGGATGCAGTGCAGCAGGCCCTGGCCCAAATCAAGCGCCGGATTGGCGACCAGTTTACGGCTGAGTTTAGGCACGAACGAATAAGGGCTGAGGTGGTAGTGGCCCGGGTAATCTAGGTTCTGGTATTCGATCGCCACCTTGCCGCCCAGGATTTCCCGGATTAACTCCAGCAGATCGCGATAACGGTAACGCTCGGCCCCGGTCAGCATCACCGCCTGATTGCGGAACGCCGGATCGAGCAAATCGACGCTGAGTCGCGCGGCATCCATGCCGTGAATGTATTCGCGTACTTCGCTGCCGTCGCCGGGGAACACGATTTTGCCCTGCTCGATCGCCTGGTGGAGAATGCGGAAGATGCGGTTCTGGGCGTCGGCGCGCTCGCCGTAAACCGAGCCGTAGCGAATGATGGTGGTGTCCAGACCGAACGTTTTGCTGAACTCGTCCACCAGCCGCTCGCAGCAATGCTTGCTGGCACCATAAAACGCACCACAGTCGGAAAAGATATAGAGCGTGCTGGCGAACAGCATCCGCGTGATCTTGAACCGGCGGCAGGCGTCCAGCACATGGCTGGTGCCCAGTACGTTGAGCGTGATCGTGCCGACTGGATCGGCCACCGAGCGGCCGATATCGGGTTGGCCCGCGAAGTGATAGGCGATTTCGAAACCGTCAACGGCCCGATCAACCGCAGCCGGGTCGAGCACGTCGCCGGCGATAAAGCGGGTGCCGAGCGGGGCGTTGGCTGGGGGCGAGCGGTCGAACACCGCGACCTGATGGCCGCGGGCGATCAGCTCATCGACCACATAGCCGCCCAGAAAGCCTGAACCGCCGAACACGATCACCTTCATCCGCGAGATCCTCGTGAGAGCGCTTCCCTGTTACACTTTTCCTTTGGCCGACGCCATGGCGGCGGTGGGGGTGGGTTTCACCCAGCCGCGCTCGCCAGCCTGAAAGACCAGCCCGCCGGCGAAGCCAACCGCGCTGACGCTGTTGGTGAACACCGCACTTAATTCGGTGCGTAGCGGCTCGGGCAGGGGGGTTCGGCTGCGCAGAATCAAATCGAAACGCTGGCCGCGCACCAGTCCATCCAGTTGCAGTGGCCCCAAACGGCTCATGTCGATATCGATCAGAAAGCGGTTGGCCCGTTCACGTCTACGCTCCGGGCTTTCGCCTTCTTCTTCGCCGACCGCGCGGACGTGAACCGCCAGAGCGCCCATCATGCCGCTGTCGAAGAACGGCACCGTGAATGGTCGCCACTCGCCGGCCGGAGCGGCCTCCGCCTCCTGGGCCATGGTTTGGAACTCACCCTGAAGCCGCGACAGCAGATCAGAGCGACCGCCGCGTTCTAGCGAAGTCCAGGCGTCGTCGCCCAGCCAGGCGCGGGCGTCGCCGCCGCGTGCCGCCGATAGGAAAAAGGCCAGAGCCGCCCCCAGTTTGCGGTTGGCGCGCGGCATGATCGTGTCCAGCAGGGATTGCGCCGCCGCACGGTCGATCCCGGCCAGCGTTGCGACCATTTGGTGCAGTGCGGGCAGGTTTCTCAGCGCGTTAACAGTGGCTACAGCGGGGTTTGCGTCAACGGCCGGGCCGGGCAGGGGCCGGGCCAGCGTCGCCGGGTCGGCCAGTTCGGCCACCACCACGGTTCCCAAGGGCAGGGGCGCGCGCGTGGTTAGCGCCAGCATGCCGCGCTCGGTGGCCAGAATTGGCTGGCCGGTGGTGGTGGTGCCAGCGACCACGCCGCGAAACGGTGGTTCGGTGGCGGATGGGTTGTCGGGCGGGGTTGTGGGCGGGGTTGTGGGCGTCTGCGCCGTCTGGGCCGTCTGGGCCGTCTGGGCCGTCGGCGAAGAGACGGAAGGCGGAGTGACCGAAATGATTCTTAGCGCCACCGTTGTTCCGGCCGGCGGCAAGGGCGGCAAGGGCGGCGGGGGTGGTGAAGGCGAAGAGGGTGGGGTGGCGGCCGGGGCCGGGGCCGGTTGCGGTGCGGTCGGGGCTGTTGGTGAGGGTGGGGTGGCAGTCTGGGGGCCGGTCGGAGGAGGCGTGGTTTGCGGTGGCGGAGAGACCGTGTTTTGTGGTGGCGGTGTCGCCGGGGTGGGGGCCGGGGTGGGGGCGGGGGCCGCTGTTGGCGGGGGCGGCTGCGATGTCGTGGCCGGGAGCGGCGCAGCGGAAGCGGGCGGTGTCGGTGTGGTCGGAGGCTGCGGCATCATCGCCTGAGACGCGGGCACAGGATTTGCCTGCGTAGGTGCAGGCAGCGGTACCGGCGGCGGTGTTGGTGTCGGCTGTGTCGGGGGCGGCGGGCTCGCTTGAAGTGGGGTAGGGGCGGGAGACGGGGTTGGTATCGCGGCCGCAGGCATCGGGGCAGCGGGGACCGGGCTGGACGTAGGGACGGGGGGCCGTACCGGATGGGCTGCGTCGGCCGCACCATAGGCGCGCAACACTTGTGCGAGCGGGGTGGCGGTGGCTATGGTCGCCGCCACCGGTGAGGATTGGGGCGGTCCCTGAACCTGGGCCTGAGGCTGGGCGGGAATCGGTGTCGTCTGTGATTGGGGTGTGGCCGGTTGCGTCGGGAGGGGCGTCGGAAGAGGTTGCCGCGTTGGCGGTTGCGGTTGCGGTTGCGGCTGGGCTTGCGGCTGGAGCTGCGGTTGTGTTGGGGTACCGCCGGTAGGCGGTTGTGTTGGCGTGCCGCCGATGGGCGGCTGTGTTGGGGGATTCGGCGCATTGGCCAGTGACGTAGCGGCAGGTTGGGGGCCGGCCGGCTGAACGGTTGGCTGAGACGGGCTTTGCGCTTGCGTTGGTGCTGGGGTGGCGGCTGGTGAAGTTGTTGGCGTGGCTTGCGGTGCCACCGACAGAACCTGGGCCGGAACCACGGTTCCCGCCGTCAACGGTGCGGTCGTGGCTGCCATCGGTGCGGTTGCCGTCGTCGTTGGTGGCGCAGCGGCCGTTTGACTGCTTTGCGTGGTCGTCGGGGGCGTGGCCGCAGTCGGTGCCGCGAACAAGCTGGCCTTGGGCGGAGGTGAACCAGCTGGAATTTGCAGCGTGACCGGCCCTTCCGTTGGCAATGGCTGCTGGGTGCGGACCACCACTTCTCCGGCCTGGGTGCGGACGCGAACCGCGCCATCGTTGGTGCGGCCGGCGATGGTGCCGGTGATCACCACCGTTCGGGTCAGATTCTGCAACCGCTCGGGCAGGCGGGCGAGCGTGACCTCGCCCATCGGGATTTGACCGCTTGGCGTGGCGGTGGCGACCGCTCCAGCGGCGGTGGGTGGTGGTGGGGTCGGAGGTGGAGCGATGCCGGCCATAGCGATGCCTCCGGTGGCCGCTGATCTCCTATGCCGAAGACCGCACCGCTTCCGTTCCGACCGGGAACAGCTTGGCCGCCAGCGATTCCACATCCTTAGCGGCGTCACTGCCCGGCGAGCGGATCAGAAGTGGAACCTGACCGCGGATCGCATCCCGCACCCGGTTGTCGCGGCGAATAATTCCGGCCAGCGGCGGCGAGAATTTCAGGAAGTTCTGGCAGGCCTTGTTGATCGTACCATAGGTGCGTTCGCCGTCCCGGGTCGATTGGGCCAGATTGACCACGATGCGGATGTCTGCGGCCGGATTGGTGGCGCGGGTGACTTTGATATAGGCATAGGCGTCGGTGATCGCGGTTGGCTCGTCGTTGGTCAGCACCAGGGTGATCCCCGCCGGCCCGGCCAGTTGACGAATGGTCCGATCGACTCCGGCACCCATGTCCATGATCACCCAGTCGTAGTCATGGGCCAGTTCCATCAGCTTTGAGCGCAAATCGTTGAGTCGCTGAATCGCCAGAGTGGCCAGACTGCCCGAACCGGAACGACCAGCGAGGACATCGAAGCCGCCATCGGGAAAACGTTCAGCCGCCTTCTGTAAGGTGACTTTGCCTTCGATCACCGAGCCCAAATCATAGGTTGGGGTAAAACCCAGTTGAATATCAACATTGGCCAAGCCCAAATCGCCGTCGAACAGCAGGGCCCGTTTGCCCTGACGAGCCAGTGCGTGTGTGAGCGTGACCGAGAACCAGGTCTTACCGACCCCGCCCTTACCGCTGGCCACGGCCACGACGTTGGAGCCGCGCAGGGTGCGGGGGCTGGGGGGCGTCGGGGAGGGCATTTGCTCGGTGGTCATGCCATCTCTCTCATGCCGGTTCGTTTCGAGGGCCGGGCCGGGGGACTGGCCACCGGAGCCGGTGCGGTGCCGGTGGTCGCGCGTGCGGTACCGCGGCGGGCGCGGCCGGTGCGATCTTCGCCCGGCATCATCAGACGTGCAAGTGCGATCGGGGTCAAGGGGGTCAAGCCATCAGCCACTCTTGCCGAGACCCCGACATCGCTAAAATTTAGCCGCGACTCGTAAACTGCGGCCAAAGTGCTGCCGAAACGGCGCACGGTGTCCAAACGGGTGATTACCAGACGCCGAACCCCGGCCGAGCGGAAAATCTGTCCGATATCAGCCGCTTCCTGAGCATCCAATCCGGCCGGCAGCACCAGCACCGGTTCGACGCCGCCAGCGGCGACCAGTCGGCGCAGGTCGGTCATGTCCCCCGAGTCGTAAGGATTGCTGCCGGCGGTGTCGATCAGCAACTGTTCGGTTTCTGCCTGAACCTCGAGCGCGTCGGCCAGTGCCGCAGCGTCTTCCACACAGACCAGCTTGATCTTGAGCAGGCGCATGAACCCGGCCAACTGCTCAACGCCGCCCGCGCGCACGGTATCGGTGGTGATCACGCTTACCGGACGCTTCTTGAAGACCGCCCGGGTCGCCAGCTTGGCCACGGTCAGGGTCTTGCCCGAACCAGGCGGGCCGACCAGAAGCAGCGGCTTGCCGCTGCCGCCATCGCTCAACGGCTGGAACGAAAACACCGCGTCCAGCCCGGCACCAAGCGCCATGACCGGATCATCGATATCCAGATCACTTACGATATCAATCACCTTTTCGGCAATCGTGGCCGGCGTGCCGTGGCGGTGTAAGGCATTGGCCACCGCTTCGCCGATATCCACCACCGGTTCCGGCTCTTTGGCCGCAGCGGTGGCACCGCTTTGGCGGGAGCGGCCTTTGGCCGCTGGCTGTTCATCTTCCTCGATCGCGGCAGTCACCCTGACCCCGCCACCTTCCTCTTCGCGGCTGGCGACGATGATCGCATCATCCCCCAGCGCCGCGCGCACCTGGCGCATGGCTTCGGCCATGGTCTTGGCATGGAAGGATTTGAGCCGCATCCCAGACGACCTGCCCGCCGTTGAAGAGTGGTGCGAATTTGCGTAAACTAAGCTGGAAAGCTGATGTCACTTAGGGAGACCGTAGCGAAAAACCTGAACATTTTCCATGGTTACCAAGCCATTCTTCATAATCTCGTCCAAGAGTGGCAAGAAGGCACCAATTCGTTCAGGGCTATCCACGATTTCGATCACCAGTGGTAGATCATCCGACAGGCGCAGAATTTTGGCCGTGTGCAGGCGGGAGGAGTGGCCATAGCCCATGACGCCGCGCAGCACGGTAGCCCCGGCCAAGCCGGCTTCGCGCGCACGCAGCACGATCGTTTCATAGAGCGGCTTGCCGTGAACCTGATCGCGGGCCCGCTCGCCGGTGAAGATGCGCAGTAACACCGCTTCGGTCGGCAGGGAATGCGGCGAGGCTTCCATGGCGTTAGATCCCGCGCAGGTGGTTGAGCGAAGCGGCGACGACATGTCCGGCCCATACCGCCAGCAGGCACGCGACCACCGACAGCACGATGTTGCCTCCGGCCGCCAGCCATTCGTCATCACGCAACAGATTGAGCGTTTGTAGGCTGAACGAAGAGAAGGTGGTGAAGCCGCCGCAGATTCCAACGATGATGAAAATGCGCGCGTCGGAAGGAACCAGGAAGCGGGCGTCGGGACCGGTCAGGGTGGCGGTGAAGCCGATCACGAACGAGCCCAGAATGTTGACCGCCGCTGTGCCCCAGGGAAAGGTTTCGCCCCAATGACTGGCGACGAAGCCCGAACCCCAATAGCGGGCCATGCTGCCCAACGCGCCGCCCAACGCGATCCATAGATAGGTGATCATTGCGGCCGCCTGCCTTCACCACCGATCAAAGTAGGGTACAGTAAAATTGGTGTGAAGTCCAATCCGGGCAATGGCCTCTGGTGGGGCCAGGGCAAGACCCTGGTCAGAGAGGGTGGAAGCCCCCGGTAGCTGATACCCTTAATTGGCAACGCTAATCGGCACCCCCCCTCGCAAACGTTCAACCAGATCATATCGACGAAATGTTGCCGAGAGCTTTTGCAGGCTTACATCTTCCTCGTGGTGGAGGTTTGAAAGCGCCTTTTCAATGTCTTTGAGCGCGCGCTGAAAATAGGTCTCGCTCTTTTCTTCAAGTCGTTGACGAGCATCGGCGAAGGTTGTATGAGTTAGTTTGGAGAGATCAATCCCAAGATCATCAAGAAGAAATCTTCCCATAAGCATGGCGATAAAACGAGATCCATACTGTAGAAAGTCTGGGGCATTCTCAGGAGGGCGTTTGCGCTTGTTTTCGGCAATTCTCAGCAGAAGCACAGCCATCACCGTCTGAGCACCATTTAGATCTTGTGTGAAAATGTGTTCGTAAAGCTTACCAAAGTGCTCTGTAGTCAGAAATCGCGCTTGATGCGGGCGATCACGCCAAACCGCAAGGATAGCCTCCGCCGCTGTGGCACTGGTGATCTCGATGGCGGGTGTGGAACCATCATTGCGCTGGCGGCGGTAGGAGAAGCCGAGTTCGTGGATCGATTCGCCCAGCGTCTTTTGCCGTGGGTCGTTAGAGCGGAGATCTCGCAAATCGACCGGGTTTTGGCTGTTTGTGGCCTGAGTGATGCGCTGAACTAAGTCTTCGTCATTAACCGGGAGTTCATAGATACGGACCAGAACTTGGGCGTCGCCAATTTCTGCCCCTAGTTCTTTTTTCATTTGCTGAATGGTTTTGGATGTTTGTCCCCCATTAACGATCTGGAGTCCTGTAATTTGGACATTCCAGTCCTTTTCTGCAAACGGATTGTAGCCAAATTTCGAGCAGATAATTGTAATGCCGTTATTGTAAAAATAAAACTTCGGGCGTTGTTGGCTATCTTTCAATGTTGCGGCGATCTCTTCGTTAACGCGCACTGTCAGGCCAAGGTATCGTCGAATGTTGCGTTCCAGCAAAACGTCGCCGAACTCGTCGAACAGTCGCGCCAGTTCCAGGACCGACATGCGGCCGATCATCGCTCGCATATACGGATAATCTTCGACGATCGCCCGTCCGGTAAGTTGGATCTTGGTTTCGACCGCTTTACGTGCGCGCATCAGTCCAATAAGACCATCGGGGCCCGCATACTCCCACTGTACGAGGCTACCGAGACCAGAGTTGTCGATCCGCTGTTGACAATGGTCATGCCACTTCTGGCCATTATTGCAGAAGATCACTCGCACCTGGGGAATATTGCCTTCACGAATAAGGGAGCGAAGTTCCTCAACCCGGCGGGTCAGTCGCTTGTTTGCCTCATAAGTTGCGGCGGGATCGAAAATCGTTCGAAGTGCTTCAAACATTTTCACAATTGCCGTTTCTGGAAAGGTGCTATCGCCGTCCAGGGTGCGCTTGTATTTTCCTTGGATCAGCGTAACAGGGAACTCTCCATCCGTGGGCAGGCCAAAATAAACGGCATCCACGCCGAAGTCACCCCCCCCTTCGACCATGCCTTCGATCGCTTCCTCGTCGTTAAGCTCAAGCAAAGTTTTGGCAACCAGGAGGATGAATATCGCAGATTTTAGTTTGTCTGGATCATTCCTGATCTTCAACTCATCAGAGATCCGCTTGCCGATTTTCTCGATCATACCTTCCACGCGCTGATCAATCAATTGGGCATTTATGCTCATGTCGGTCCTCGTTGATTCGCCCTTCAAATTCAAGCGGCCTACTTGCCCACCCTCACGCCTACCTACCCTCACGATTGTACGTTACTCAAATTACCTGTGTCGAGTAAACGGGATCAGCCCCGGCCGCTGCCGGCCGCCCGCGCCGCCGCCAGCCGGGTGGCGGTATCGGCCCAGATTACTCGCTCGGCGGGAAAGTGAACCAAAATCGTGGTGCCGACCCCAACCATACTCTGCAATTCCAGTGTACCGCCGTGAAGTTCGGTCAGTTTCAGCACCAGCGGCAGGCCCAGGCCGACTCCGCCCTGTTTGCGTGCCAGGACCGGTTCGACCTGACCGAACGGCGTGAGGACATGGGGGATGTCTTCGGCGGCGATGCCGATGCCGGTGTCGGCCACGGCGATGGTCAGCACGCCATCGTGTTCGGGGATTGCGCGCAGTTCAATCTTGCCGTCTTCGGGGGTGAATTTGATCGCGTTGACCAACAGGTTGACCAGAATTTGCTTTAGCTTGGTTTCATCGCAGCGCATCATTGGTGGTGGATTGGGCAATTGAACGCGCAGCTTCAGCCGCTTTTTGCGTGCCCGCTCGCGGACCAGAACCATGGCGCTGTCGAACGCGGCGGTGATATCGACCATACTTTCGTCGAGCACGCCGCGCCCGGCTTCGACCACCGACAAATCAAGCAAATCGTTGACGATCGACAGCAGCAGGTTGCCGGACGACAGGATATTTTCTACATACTCCAACTGCTTACGTGGCATCACGCCGATGATGCCCAGTTGCAGCGCTTCGGCGTAGCCGATTACGCCGTTAAGCGGCGTGCGCAATTCATGGCTCATGTTGGCCAGGAAGTCGCTCTTGGCCCGATTGGCGGCTTCGGCCTGCAAGCGGGCGTGGTCAAGTTGCTCCGCGATCATTTTCGGTTCGGTCACGTCACGGGTGACAGAATAGATCAGATTATCTTGTGGTGCCGAATTCCAGCTTAACCAGCGATAGCTGCCGTCGCGGTGGCGAATGCGGTTTTCGAATGAGCGGATCGGGTGGCCATCGGCCAGTTTCTTGAATGTCGCTCGGGTTTCGGCACCGTCGTCGTGGTGGACGAAATCAATCAGCGGCCGTGACAGCAGATCGGCGGCGCGGTAGCCAAGCGTGGCCTCGAACGCGGGATTGACCCGCTTGAACCAGCCGTCGGTACCGGCGATTGACAGCATGTCGAGCGATAGGTCGAACAGTCGGTCACGCTCTGTTTCGGCTTGGCGCCGTTCGCCCATTTCCCGTTGCAGCGAATCGTTGACTTGGCGCAGCGCCGACATATGGCGCTGAATAACCACGGTCTGGGTCGCCAATTGTCGGGTCTGGCGGATCTGGTGATCGGTTACGTAAACCGTAATCACCAGGAACAGGACCAGCACCCCGCTCCAGACCAGGGCGGTGGTGTAGAACCGGCCGAGCGCATCGCGTCGGGGCATGCCAACTTCGATCGCCAGCGGCCAGGGCGTGATCATGCGATAGGCGATGATGCGCTCGACCTGATCGATTTCCGACATGCCATGGACCGGCCCCTCGCCACTACTTCTGGTGATTTGGTCGAAGTTTTGCAAATCGGCCACGACCCGGCCGATCTGGGCATGGTCATAGGGAAAGACCGACAGCACCGTGCCGTCGGTGTGTAGCAGTGCCGCTAGTTTATCGGCCCCGGCATCGATCGCCGCGAGCAGTTTGGCAATGTATTTCGGGTCGATCAGAGCGACGATTACCGCCGTCAACTCGCCGTGTTCGTTGCGCACGCAGCGCGAAACCGGGATCGACCATGCCTGTTCGGCGGTGATCTTGATCAGCGGACCGATGAACAGTTCGGTTTCGGTATGTCGGATGTGGAACGAGAAGAACGGCTGCGCCGCCACGTCCAGGCCATCGGCGGGCATGCGCGGGCGCGAGTCGGCCACGACCACGCCTCGGTTATCGACCACCAGCAGCGAGCGGGTTGAAGGCAGATCTTTGTCCATCGCGTCCAGGAAATCATTGAGCGACTTCTGATCAAGACCGCCCACGCGCATGCGGTCGCCAACCGCGCGCATCACGCTTTCCAGGCTGGAGATGGCCAGTTTAACGTTTTGCTCCGAGGCGGCGATCCCGGCTTCCACTCGCCGTTCGGCATCGCGCAGATGCACCGTGTATTCCGACCAACCGGTAATGCCCGACAACGCCACCAACACCAGCGCCACCGCCCCGGCGGCGAACAGAATCGAGCGCACGATCCGCTCGCCCTGGCTGATCGCGGTATCTTCACCCGCAGCCGCCGGTGGCAACACAGTGCCGCGCACCGGCGGAAAGGTTGGCGGAAAGGCTGGTGGAAAGGAAGGAGGTGGCGCACCGGTTTCGGTCATCGCTGCCCGTACGGGTCTCCTACAAATTTTTATCGCAAACTAGGTTTGTCCAGCTACCATCTTTGTCTAGACTTTGAGTCGTTTTAAGTCAACAGCGGTGGCGGGTAGCGGTGTTGCGAGGCGTATAATAAGAGGGAATGCCGCCGGTTAGCTTTTCTGTAATCAGTCAAAAACTCAAAGGGGAGCGATGGCCATCTTCAGGATTTTTTTACCTTTTTGTTCTTTGTGGTTGGTTTGCGGACGATGGCTTCGGGAAAACTGCGCAGCACGTTTTTTAGTTGGGCCTTGTATTCTGGATCAACTTTGAATTGGTGCAGAACCGAAGGATCGCGCAGGGCAAAAAACAAAATCCGGTTGCGATCCGGCAGTAGTTTTGGCTGCGGCAAATCTTGCAGGGTGCCACCCCAATCAAGTCGAGCGGAGAAAAAGACGGCATTGCAATAATACATAAATAGTTGGTTGCTGGATGATAGCTTTTCTCTGGCGACCAGAGAAAAATAATAGTAGTTTCTGGCATGGTAGTACTTATCATAAACATCCTGAATTGATAAGAATCTATCCTCATCAATTATCACCTTCGGTAGCATCTTTTCAAGCTTATAGCCTACGTAAAAATATTCTTGTGCCTGCTCGTGGAACTTTAGTGGAGTCGGCAATTGTAGCGCAAGTTCGGTTAGATAGCGGCGCAAGGTTACGGTCAGCACGGCATCGAGCATACGCCGCTCTTGGTCCATATCTTCGCCCAATTCGGCCAGCAGGTCGAAGGCCGGGCGCAGGTGATAGGGGTGACGGAAGCGGGCGTGGGGGAACGACACCTCGGTTCGCTGGCCAGACTTAGGCAGCGATGGGCTGGCGCGGACGATATCCAGGGTTTCGGCCAGGGTATCCAGGTAGCGCCAGCCCGAACGCTGTTCGAGGGTAGACTTGCGCAAGCCTTTGCGGATGAGGTACCCAGCCAGTTTTCCCACCCAGCGGTTGGCGGCGGTCAGTGGGAAGGGCAGATCGCCGACCTGCAACGGGGAGTCGAGCAGATGGTTGGCCGGGGGCAGCGGTTCGAACGTGAAAGTCTTGCCTTCGATTACGCCTCTCTGGCGTTCGAATGAGGCCAATCCTGGCTTGGGTACCTGGGCCGCTGGTTTGGCCATGCCGTTTCTCCCCGAGTCCGGTTCCGGCCTACCCACCGTCGCTTATCGCTGCGAATTTCTCTGGCGGGCAAGTCTCTGGACGATTCGAAGGGAACAGTTTCATTCCTGGTTGAAAGAGTCCAGCGCCCTTGTTGCCAGCGCCCTTGTTGCCAGTGCCCTTGTTGTTAGTGGGATCATGCGGCGATTTCCAACGGCGGATCAACCGCGTGGCGGACCAGCGGTTCGTGGTCGTTCAGATCGGCCAGCAGATCGGCCACTGTGCGTCGCAGCACCGGATGGTCGCGCTCGGAGGCGATATCGGCCAGCGGTCGCAAAACGAAGGCGCGTTCGGCCAGGCGCGGGTGAGGGATGTCCAGTCCGGGCAGGGCTAGTACGGCGTCGCCATAAAACAGGATATCAATATCGATTTGGCGTGGCCCGAAGCGCAGCCCTGGTTCCCGGCCCAGATCGGCTTCGATGATTTTAACGAAAGTCAGTAGATCCGCAGGGCCAACAGCGGTTTCCCCGGCGATGGCCATATTAAGAAAGTGTGGTTGATCAACTACATACATCGGGCTGGTTTCATAAACTGGGGATAGGCGCTGGACCCGAACTTGTGGGGCCAGCGCACTGATGGTGGCGCGGAGGTTGGCGACGCGGTCGCCAAGATTGCTACCCAGCGCCAGATAGACTGAAACCATGATCATCCCTCTGTTTGCGGCCCCTTTGTTTGGGCTGGTCCTACCGGCTGGTGGCAAAGCGCACCGCCTCCTCCGCCGCTCGCACCAGCGCTTTGGCCTTGTTTTCCGATTCTTGGAACTCGGCCTCCGGGTCGCTATCGGCGACCACGCCGCCACCGGCCTGAACCACCACCACCCCATCCTTGACCAGCGCGGTGCGCAGTGCAATGCAGGTGTCCATGGCCCCATTCGCGGCGAAGTAGCCAATGCAACCGCCATAGAACCCACGTCTGGTTTTTTCCAACTCATCGATGATCGCCATCGCCCGAACCTTGGGCGCGCCGCTGACTGTTCCGGCCGGAAACCCGGCAATCAAGGCATCCAGCGCCGACAGTCCTGGCCTGATCTCGCCTTCAACATTGGAGACGATGTGCATAACATGGGAATAGTATTCAACCACCATCTGTTCGGTAACTTTGACCGTGCCGATTTTGGCCACCCGGCCAACATCGTTGCGGCCCAAATCGAGCAGCATCAAATGTTCGGCCAGTTCCTTGGGATCGGCCAGCAGATCGGCGGCCAGCGCCTTGTCTTCGGCTGCGGTTGCGCCGCGCCGCCTTGTGCCGGCGATCGGGCGGATCGTGACTTTGCCGTCACGCAGCCGGACCAGGATTTCCGGGCTGGAGCCGACCAGGCTGAAGCCATCCAAGTTGACGCAGAACAGGAATGGTGACGGATTGAGTCGCCGCAACGCCCGATAGAGCGCGAACGGCGGCAGCCGGAACGGCACCTTTAACCGTTGCGACGGCACCACCTGGAAGATATCGCCAGCGCGGATGTACTCCTTGGCCTGCTCGACCATGGCATGATAGTCGGCGCGGCTGGTGTTAGACACCGGTACCGGCGGCGGCGCGTTGTCCAGTCCCGGTTCGCGGCGATAGGGCAGGCTGCGTTCCAAATCGGCCACGGCGTCAGCCAGGCGTTCGGCTCCTCGGTCCCAGGCGGCGCGGGCCGAAACCCCGGCTTCCGGCCACACCGGTGTAACCAGGGTGATGACGTTCTCGATGCCGTCGAAAATCGCCATCACCGTTGGTCGCATCAGCACCGCGTCGGGAATGCCCAGTTCGTCGGGATTGTCGTCCGGCAAGCGCTCCATCTGCCGAACCATGTCGTAGCCTAGATAGCCAAACAGGCCGGCGGCCATCGGCGGCAGCTTGGCCGGCAGATCGATTCGGCATTCATCCAGCAGCGCGCGCAGACTGTCGAGCGGCGTTTGCGCACAGGGTTCAAAAGTGTCGGGGTCAATTCTAACCCGGCGGTTGATTTCGACCCGGTCGCCGCGACAGCGCCAGATCAGATCGGGTTTTAGGCCGATCAGCGAATAGCGACCGCGAATCGACCCGCCTTCGACCGATTCGAGCAGGAAGCTGTAAGGTCGGCCATCGGCCAGTTTCAGCATTACCGATACCGGTGTTTCCAGATCGGCGACCAGCGTCGTCCACACCACCTGCGGCCGGCCGGCTTGATAAATCTCAGCAAAATCAATTAGTTCCGGCAAAACCTTCACGTTTGGATACTCCCGGCCAGCATTTATCGGGGCTTCGCCCCCTACCCTCCGACCAGGACTTTGCCCTGGACCCAGTTTATTGGGGGTGGAACAGGCTTCAGGCTCTGGCGACGAATTCCGGATTGTGGAACCGCAGCTTACCATAGGCCAGTGGTTGGCCATCCAGCGTTCGCACCGAACCCCCGGCAGCGGCCAGGATCGCATGGCCGGCGGCGGTGTCCCACTCGCAGGTTGGGCCAAAGCGCGGATACAAATCGGCCCGGCCCTCGGCCAAACGACAGAATTTCAGCGAACTGCCAGCGTTGGCCAGTTGTGCCCCGGGCCAATCGGCCAGGAAACGGTCGAGCGACGCGGTGTCGCCGTGGCGGCGGCTGGCCAGCACCACCGGCCCGGTCGGCGGCACCAAGCGCACCTTGATCGCCACCGGTTCCTGATTCGGGAGCTGCCGCCATGCCCCCAAACCGTCGCCACCCCAGTAAACCTCGCCCGTGGCCGGCAGGCAGATCACGCCCAGCAACGGCCGTTCCGGGGTGACTAAGGCGATGTTGACCGTGTACTCGCCGTTATCGGCCAGGAATTCGCGCGTGCCGTCCAGCGGATCGACCAGCCAGAACAGGCCAGCGGCGGCGATACTTTCGGCCAGGGTTAGGGCCATGACCCCGGCGACCAGCTGGTCGCCGGAACAGGCTTCTTCGGAAACGATCGGCAGGTCAGGGGTCATCCGGCGCAGGCCAGGCAGAATTGCTTCTTCCGCCGCCAAATCGGCACCAGTGACCGGGCTGCCGTCGGCCTTAATCTTGGCTGAGGCCCGAGCGTCGGCGGCCACCCGATTGATCGCCCTTGCCGCATCCATGGCCAAGCCCTGTAGCGCCGGCAACATCAGTTTTATCGTCGCTTCCACGTTAACCTTTAGATCCTGGAGGCCTGCCCCGAATCGTGCGTCCACGGTTATTGAGCGCCGCAAGCAGTCCACCGCCGGTCGGGGTTTTGAAACCGGGACGCGACGCGGTGCTGGCATCGTCTTCGCGAATTTCAGTGATCGGATCGCGTTGGGGTTTGCGCTTACGTGCGGCTTCCTCGGCGGCGTGGCCGGCCTCTGACGCGATCTGACCGCGAAGAATTGGGTCCAGGGTGGAAAAGGCCCGGGAGGCGAAGTCGAACGCCGGCCGCGACCGTGTCGCCAACACCTGGCGCAAGGCCTTTGACACCAATACGGTATCAAGGACACCTGGGCCGGACACCTCGTCGAGGACATCGGCGAGAATGCCGATGGCCTGGAGCGTGCGGTTGTCTTCAAGCGACATGACGGGCTGCATGTTCCAGGTTCCGCTGAGGCCGATACCGCCTGTATAGACCTTATCGACGAATCATACTATGCCAGATCAGGGGGAATGTCATCCCCCCGTTACGGGCCTGTTACGGCAACGGGTTGTGGTTCGGCATAGCGGCGATGCAGTAAAGCGTAGACGGCACGCAGGCCCATCGCTTCACCGCCTTCCGGACGGCCGGGACGAGTGTTGGCATTCCAGCCATAAAGATCAAGATGGGCCCACGGTGTGGCCTTGCCGACGAAGTTTTCCAGGAAGAGCGCGGCCAGAATCGCACCGCTGTGGCCGTGACTGGCGACGTTGTTGAGATCGGCGATCTTGCTTTCCAGCCCGCGATGATAGGGTTGCCACAGTGGCAGCCGCCACAACGGGTCGGCGGCCTCTTCGGCGCAGGTCAGCAGATCGGCGGCCAGGGGGTCATCATTGCTGAACAGCGCTGGCACATCAGGCCCCAGCGCTTGGCGCGCCGCCCCGGTTAGGGAGGCAAAATCGATCAGCAGTCCCGGCTTATCGCGCTCGGCTTCGGCCAGGGCATCGGCCAGAATCAATCGGCCCTCGGCATCGGTGTTGCCGACTTCAACCGTCAATCCCTTGCGGGTGCGGATGATGTCGAGCGGGCGCAAGGCATCGCCGGAAACCGCGTTTTCCACCGCCGGAATCAGCACCCGCAGCCGAATCGGCAAGCCGGCCATCATCACCATTCGGGCCACGCCCAGCGCGTGGGCGGCACCGGCCATGTCCTTTTTCATCAATAGCATGCCGGATGAAGGCTTGAGATCCAGCCCACCACTGTCGAAGCACACCCCCTTGCCGACCAGAGTTACCCTGGGATCTGATTTGCGACCCCAGGTCAAGTCGATCAGCCGTGGCGGTCGGGTGCTGCCACGGCCGACGGCGTGAATCGCCGGATAGTTCTGGCCGAGCAGATCATCGCCGACGATCACACTCAGCCGGGCTTCGTATTCCTCGGCCAGGGCCCGGGCGGCATCGGCCAGTTCCGCCGGCCCCAGATCCAGCGCCGGGGTGTTGATCAGATCGCGCACCATCCAGGTAGCGGAGGCGGCGCGTTCGACATCGGCGTGGTCAGCGGCCTTGGGCCAAACCAAGGAGGCGAAGCTTTTGTCGGTCGTGCGGTAGCGGATGAAGGCGTAGCTGCCCAGCGCCCAACCCAGCGCGGCGCGGGTGGCGGCGCGCGCAGAGAGATCGGCATCCAGACGATAGCTGCCGGCCGGTAGGGAGCCGGGCAAGGCGGCGAAGGTCCATGGATCATCCAGCGCCGCCACGCCGACCACGACTCGCGCCAATCGGCCATCCGGCCCAGGCAGGAATGCGGTCGAGCCGGGCTCCGCGCCAAAGGCGATGCTGGACATCCAAGCGGCGACCGCCGGTGGTTGACTGGCCAGCCAGCCTTCCAGTTGCGAACGGGTCAGCGGGGTGATCGGCAGGGTGTCGGCGCTGTCCTTGGCGCTTAACGTGGCAAGCACAAGCATAAGCTCCACAACAGATTTATCGCCCCGGCTATGATAGCCGAAATGGATTTATCAACCCGGTCATGATAGCCGATACCGAACGGCGTTGCCAAGCCCCGCCGGATCAAGTTTGGTCGGCGATGATTCGAAACGGCACCCTTTGCCGCCGCACCCGGATCGGCTACACTCGGACGCTCGTGCTTTGTCCCCGATCGGCCCCCGATCAATTACCCCCGGATTGAACCTGATGACCCTTCGTATGCGTCATGGTCTTATCGCCCTGGTCCTGGTCGTCGGGATCGCCGGTTCGTCGTCGGTGCAGGCCCAGGATTCTTCCTTCACCGTGCCGCCGTCGGCCGAGCGGCACCAAGCGCAAGGCCCGGTTACGGCTTTCAGGCCCTCGCCGACGGATCTGGCCGACATCGCGCGGGTTGAAAAGTATCTGAATGAGATTAAGACGGTCGAGTCGAAGTTCCTGCATACCGCGTCTAATGGTCACGAGGCGCACGGCACATTTTATATGATGCGTCCGGGCAGGATGCGCCTGGAATACGATCCGCCGATCAAGGACGAGGTGGTGGCGGATGGTAGTTTCCTGTTTTTCTGGGACGACGAACTGAAGCAGCAGTCAAGTACACCGCTGGGTGGTTCGCTGGCCGATTTCATTTTGCGCGAAAATCTTAAGATGGCTGGGGACATTACGGTTACGGGCGTGATCCGTGGTCCTGGACTGCTTGAGATCAGCTTGGTTGAAACCGCCGAGACGGGTAAAGGCGAACTGACGCTGGTCTTTGATGATCGTCCACTACGCTTGCGTAAATGGCGGGTGATCGATGCGCAAAGAGTAATGACCACGGTGGCGTTGCTTAACCCGAAGCTTGGGGTGCCGCTCAAGCGGGACCTGTTCTTCTTCCACGACCATTCCATAGAGCCATCGCGGTAGGGCGCTTACGGACTTGTCGCGTTGATTACTTTAGGTAAAGGATACTCGGTCATGAGTGTCGCGCTCGGTTCTTCTGCCCCTGATTTCACTTTGGCCACCGATGGCGGTGGCTTGGTCACGCTCTCCGCTTTGCGCGGGCGCAAGGTGGTGGTTTATTTTTACCCAAAAGACGACACCTCTGGTTGCACTAGAGAGGCCTGTGATTTTCGCGATGGTTTCGCTGAGTTCTCTGCCGCCGGCGTGACGCTAATCGGCATTTCCAAGGACGATGCCGCCAGTCACGACCGGTTCAAGGCCAAGCATGGGTTGCCGTTTCAACTGGCGGCCGACACCGGAACCACGGTTGCTGCCGCTTTTGGCGTGTGGGTCGAAAAGAGCATGTATGGCCGGACCTATATGGGGATGGAGCGGGCAACTTTCTTGATCGACGCCGCCGGAGTGGTGCGGGGGGTGTGGCGCAAGGTCAAAGTGCCAGGACATGCTGCGGCGGTGCTGAAAGCGGCCCTGGGGTTGGCTTAATTATACAGCCTGGAGTCTCTGATTGGGCTGCCGCCCAAACCCGCCTGGGGGAGACCCCCGGTCCCCCCCTTTTTTTTCTGTGAAGTTAGCAAGTCAGCCTCTTAGGCCTCCCGTCCCGGGCCCCTGGCCCCGGTGCCCTGGCTGAGGGTGGCCTGGGCTGCCGCCAGTCGGGCAATGGGCACCCGATAGGGCGAACACGAAACATAGGTTAGTCCAGCCTCTTCGCAGAACCGGATCGAGGCCGGGTCGCCGCCGTGTTCGCCGCAGATGCCGATCTTGAGTTCCGGTCGGGTGCGTCGGCCGCGTTCCGCCGCCATGGTGATCAGTTCGCCAACACCTTCGATGTCGAGCGTGGCGAACGGGTCGTGCTCAATGATGTTCAGTCGCTTGTAGTCGGGCAGGAAGCAGCCCGCGTCGTCACGGCTGATGCCGAAGGTGGTCTGGGTTAGGTCGTTGGTGCCGAAGCTAAAGAATTCGGCGGCCTGGGCGATGTCGGCGGCGCGCAGGGCGGCGCGCGGCAATTCGATCATGGTTCCCACCAAATATTTCATGGGCGCGACCCCGGCCGTGGCAAATTCCTTCGCCGCAGTGTCATCGACCAATTGCTTCAGGATCTCCAGTTCCTTGAGTGTCGCGACCAGCGGGATCATGATTTCAGGGACCACCGGTTGAGCGGCGGCGCGGGATACCTCGATCGCGGCGCGGAAGATGGCCTGAATCTGCATTTCATAGATTTCGGGATAGGTGATGCCCAGCCGGCAGCCACGGTGGCCAAGCATCGGATTCGCTTCATGCAATTGCTGCGCCCGCTGGCGGACCTTGAGCGAGTCGGTGCCGGCCACCCGCGCCACTTCATCCATTTCCGCTTCAGAGTGAGGCAGGAATTCATGCAGTGGCGGATCGAGCAGGCGAATGGTCACCGGCAGTCCGGACATGATTTCGAACAATTTGATGAAGTCCTGACGCTGCATTGGCTCGATGCGGGCCAGGGCATGGCGGCGGCCTTCTTCGTTTTCGGCCAGAATCATTTCACGTACTGCGACAATCCGCTCGGCATCGAAGAACATATGTTCGGTTCGACACAAACCGATCCCTTCGGCACCGAATTTGCGGGCGGTTTCAGCGTCTAGCGGCGTTTCGGCGTTGGCCCGCACCCTCAGCCGGCGAAACTTGTCCGCCCAGCCCATGATGATCCCGAAATCGCCCGACAGCGTCGGCTGAATGGTCGCCACCGAACCCAGCATGACCTCCCCGGTCGAGCCATCAATCGTAATCACATCCCCGGCCACGATCTTCCGTCCGCGGGTCATGATCACCTGATTGTGGTAATCGATGCGCAATTCCCCGGCCCCGGCGACGCAGGGCCGACCCATGCCGCGCGCCACCACCGCCGCGTGGCTGGTCATACCGCCGCGTGAGGTCAGGATGCCGGCAGCAACGTGCATGCCGTGAATGTCTTCGGGGCTGGTTTCGATTCGACAGAGAATGACGCTATCGCCCAGCGTCGCCTGTCGCTCCGCATCTTCGGCATTGAACACCACAGTACCCGAAGCCGCACCGGGTGAAGCCGGCAGGCCGCGCGCGATTACCGTGCGCGGCGCCTTGGGATCAAGCGTTGGGTGCAGCAACTGGTCGAGCGAGGCCGGCTCGATGCGGTTGACCGCCTCGGCTTCGCCGATCAGTCGTTCGGCGACCATATCGACCGCGATTCTGATCGCCGCCGCTGCGGTCCGCTTGCCCGAGCGGGTTTGCAGCATATACAGCTTACCCTGCTGGACGGTGAATTCGATGTCCTGCATGTCGCGATAGTGGCGTTCCAGCCGCTCCCGCACCGCGCACAACTGGCCGAACACGCCCGGCATGACCTCTTCCATCGCCGGCAGTGTCGAATGATTGGCTTCTTTGCCGGCCACGGTCAGGTGTTGTGGGGTCCGAATTCCGGCGACCACGTCTTCGCCTTGGGCGTTGACCAAATATTCACCATAGAACAGGTTTTCCCCGGTCGAAGGATTACGGGTAAAGGCGACGCCGGTGGCGCAGTCTTCACCCATATTGCCGAAGACCATCGCCTGAACGTTGACCGCAGTGCCCCAGGATACTGGAATGTCATGCAGGCGGCGATAGGTAACGGCTCGCGGATTCATCCACGAATCGAACACCGCACCGATCGCGCCCCACACTTGTTCGCGTACATCTTGCGGAAATGGCCGCCCGAGCATGGATTGAACCATGGCCTGATAACGCCTGACCAATTCCCGCCAGTCATCGGCGGTCAGTTCCGTGTCGAGTGTCAACTGACGGTCAAGCTTTACTTGTTCCAATATTTCTTCAAAGTAGTGATGATCGACCCCCAGCACCACGTTGCCGTACATCTGCATGAAGCGGCGATAGCTGTCATAGGCGAAACGGGCGTCGCCACTTTTGGCGATCAACCCTTCCACGGTTTGGTCGTTGAGGCCGAGGTTGAGCACCGTGTCCATCATGCCCGGCATCGAGGCGCGGCCGCCCGAGCGGACCGAAACCAGCAGCGGATTGGCCGGATCGCCGAATTTGGTACCGACGCTGGCTTCGATCGCAGTCAGCGCCACATTGACCTGTTCGATCAGCCCGGCCGGATACTGGCGGTCGTGGGCGTAATACCAAGTGCAGACTTCGGTGGTGACGGTAAAGCCAGATGGAACCGGCAGTCCCAGATTGCTCATTTCAGCCAGGTTTGCGCCCTTGCCGCCGAGCAGGGCTTTCATTCCCGCATTCCCTTCCGCCGCGCCATCACCGAATCCGTAAACCCACTTGGTATCAACCTGGCTGGACATAACTGTCTCCTGATCGAAATTGGTCCCGGTTGTCGTTACCCCGTTGACCCTTCAAGTCTCACCAACACGCCTTCGCGCCGTTTTGTTCCGTCGCGGTCCCAGATCGTCGCCGGGTGCCAAGTCTGAACCGGCACCGAATTTATCTTAGGTTCGTCTCACGATTGACACAATGATCATGTTGCAGCGCAATCGGAATGGCAAGCATGCTTGACCGCTGGCCCGGCCTCTGCTATCCGGCGGGAACGGGGCTAGACAGCGCGCCGGCTTCAGGCAGCGGCGGCTTCGAGGGGGCGTTCCGGGTCGGGCATGAGCGATATTTTCCGCGAAGTTGAAGAAGACATCCGCGAAGAGCGGATGCACAAGCTGGTTAATCAGTATGGGCCGGTGGTGCTCGCCATTGCGCTCGCGGTGGTGGTGGCGACGGCCGGTACGGTGTGGTGGAAGGGTTGGCGCGCCGCGCGTCAGGAAGCGGAAACCACCCAGTTCGTTGCGGCTCTGGCTCCGGCTTCGTCGCAGGTGGACGATAAAGGTCGGCCGGTTGGCGATGAAAAGGTGCGGGCCCTGGCTGCGGCCGAGGCGTTGGCTAAATTCGCCCAGGGCACAGATCCGGCCAAGGCGGCCCTGGCCCGGTTGTACGAAGCCGGTCTGCGCGGTCATCAGGGCGGCGAGGCCGAAGCGGTGGCGGCGGTGTTTGATCGTCTCGCGGCCGAGTCTGGAACCGATCCGGCCTTGCGCGATCTGGCGACGCTGCTGGCGGTGTTGCGCCGAGTCGACAGCGGTGATCCGGTGGTGCTGCGCTCGCAGTTGGGGCCGTTGAGCGTCGAGGCGAGTCCGTGGCGTTATACCGCGCGCGAATTGCTCGCCCTGTTGGCACTGCGGACCGGGGAGCAGGATCAGGCTCGCACCTTGTTCCAGCAACTGGCGGAAGACCCTGGCGCGCCGGAAGCCGTACGGGGCCGTGCGGCCGAACTCGCCACCCTTTATGGAAAGAAGTCATGACCCCAGCCTCTGAACGCGGAACATTCCTGTGTCGGCGCTTGGCCCGGTTGGGTTTGGGCGCGATTCTGGGACCGGTGGTGGTCGTCGTGACCCTGGCCGGCTGCGGAGTTACCGATAGCGTCGATACCGTCACCGGCTGGTTCGGAAATGCGAGCAAGCCGCCGCTGCCCGGCGACCGGATTTCGGTGTTGCGCATGGAGCGTAAGGTCGAACCCGATCCACGGCTGGCCGATCTGGCGGTAACGTTGCCGGCGGCGGTGCGCAACGACTCCTGGCCCCAGGCCGGCGGACAGCCCAACCATGCCATGGGCCATCTGGCTCTGGCCTCCGATCCGCACCAGGTGTGGAAATCGGATATCGGCAGTGGCTCCAGCCGGACCTTGCGCCTGATCGGCCAGCCGGTGGTTGCCGATGGCCGGGTATTTGCGATGGATGCCGCATCCCAGGTCACAGCGCTTGAGGAGCAGGGTGGGCGTCGGCTGTGGCAGGCCGATTTGGTGCCCGAAAACGAACGCGGCGACGCCATGAGCGGGGCGGTGGCCTTCGCCGACGGCCGTTTGTTCGCCGCCACCGGCTATGCCGAAGTGCTGGCGCTTGATCCGGGTACCGGTGCGATCCTTTGGCGCAAGCGGGTGCCGGGACCGGTGCGCGGGGCCCCGACCGTGGTTAAGGGCCGGGTGATGGTGGTTACGCTCGACAACCAGACCGTGGCGTTGTCGGCCGATGATGGCCAACAGGTGTGGAGCCACACCGGCATTCTCGAAACCGCCGGTCTGCTGGGGGCGGTCAGTCCGGCTTCGGACGGCAATGTGGTGGTGGTGCCCTATTCGTCGGGTGAACTGTTCGCGCTGCGGTTGGAAAACGGCCGTCCGGCCTGGGGTGAAAATCTGGCCGCGATTCGTCGCATCGGTGCGATTACTGGTTTGGCCGATATTCGCGGGATGCCGGTGATCGATCGCGGCATGGTTCTGGCGGTCAGCCACAGTGGCCGTACCGTCGCCATCGACCAGCGCATCGGGGCCCGGATGTGGGAACAGGAACTGGGCGGAGTCGATACCCCGTGGTTGGCGGGCGACTTCGTGTTCTTGCTCAGTAACGATAACGAAGTCGTGGCGCTGACCCGCAACGGTGGCCGGGTTCGCTGGGTAACGCCGCTCGGCCGGTTTGAAAACGAGAAAAAGCGTAAAGATTCGATTCAGTGGCGCGGGCCGGTTCTGGCCGGCGAACGGCTGTGGCTGGTCGGTTCGACCGAAGAACTGGTCGGGCTGGCCCCCGAAACCGGAGATGTGGTTACGCGTATCCGCCTGCCTGGCCCGGCGATGATCTCGCCGGTGGTGGCCAACGGCACCTTGTTCGTGCTGATGGACAACGGAACCCTGGTTGCGTTCCGGTGATGCGCCGCCGCTTCTAAACCTGCCGGCGCGGCTGGTCACGCGGCTGGTCGCCGAGCACCAGCGCTGGGGTCTGTGGACCCCGGTTGGGCTGGGCCTTGGAATCGCGCTTTATTTTTCGCTAACCGTGGAGCCGCCGTTGTGGCTGGGGCCGACGGCGGTGGTTGTTGTCGCCGTCGCGGCGGTCTTTGGCCGGCATCGACTGCCGATGTTGGTCGCGGCGCTGGCGGCGCTGACGGTTGCGGTTGGGTTCACCACCGCCCACTTGCGGGCGCTGAGTGTGGCGGCACCGATGCTGCAACGGTCGCAGACCTCGGCGCAAGTAACCGGGCGGGTGATCGGAGTCGAGTTGATGGCGGTCGGATTCCGGCTGCTGCTGACCGAGTTGACCATCGATAGACTCGCGCATGAAGCGACCCCGGAGCGAATTCGGCTGCGGCTGAATGCCCGCTACCCGCCGCCGGTGCCGGGAACCATGATTCGCTTCCGTGCTGGGCTGTTTCCGCCGCCGGCACCAGCCGAGCCGGGTGGGTTTGATTTCCAGCGACAGGCGTTCTTCGACGGTCTGGGCGGAGTCGGCTTCGTTCAAGGGGCGTGGGTCGAGGTCGAGGCCCCGCCGCCGGGGTTGTGGCGGGCGGCGATGGCGGTGATGGAGCGGCTGCGGCTGTATATCGCCGGACGGGTGACGGCGGCGGTGTCCGATCCCGACGCTGCGGCGCTGACCGTGGCGTTGATGAACGGGGCCCAGACCGGGATCGCTGAACCGGTGATGGTCGATTTCCGTAACTCCGGCCTGGCCCATATCCTGTCGATTTCCGGTCTCCATATCGCTCTGGTCGCCGGATTGGTGTTCTTCGTCGTTCGTGCGCTACTGGCGTTGATCGAGCCGCTGGCGTTGCGTTTCCCGATTAAGAAATGGGCGGCGGTGGCCGGGTTGCTGGCCGCTGCGGCCTATATGCTGGTGGTTGGCGCTCCGGTCCCGACCTTGCGTTCCGTGTTGATGACTGGCTTCATGATGGTTGCGATCATGGTCGAACGCAATCCGTTCAGCATGCGTTTAACCGCGTTCTCGACCGTGGTGGTGATGCTGATGCAGCCGGAAAGTCTACTCGGCCCTTCGTTTCAGATGTCGTTCGGCGCGGTGGTCGCGCTGATCGCGGCCTATGAAGTGGCCAATCCAATCCTGCACCGCTGGCGCTTGGGTGGGCGTGGCTGGCGCGGGCCGGCGCTCTATGTCGGCGGCATCTTCTTTTCGTCGGTCGTTGCAACCCTGGCGACGCTGCCCTATTCGCTCTACCACTTCCAGCAGATCGCATTTTACGGCTTGTTTTCCAACATGCTCGCGATCCCGGTGACTTCATTCTGGGTCATGCCCTGGGCGCTGATCGCCTATCTAGCAATGCCGTTCGGGCTGGATGCGTGGCCGTTGGTGGCGATGGGTTGGGGCGATTGGGTGATCGTGTGGCTGGCGCATGTCTTTGGCTCGCTGCCGGGTGCCGCGCTACGGGTAACGGCGATGCCGGTGGCTGGATTGGTCCTGATTACCCTGGGTGGGTTGTGGCTGATGTTGTGGCAAACCTCCTGGCGGCTGTGGGGGCTGGTTGGGATCGTGGCTGGATTTGCCACGTTGTTGACGGTCGAGCGGCCGGATGTGCTGATCGCGGCCGACGGCAAGGAAATCGCCGTACGCACCGCTGACGGTGGCTTGGCGCTCTCGGGGCGCTCGGTGACGAACTACACGGTCCAAACTTGGTTGCGGCGCGATGGCAATGGCCCACCGCCGCTGGCACCGTGGCCAAAACTGGGACCGAGCGCCGGTGGCCGGTTGATGTGCGATGGCCTGGGCTGCCTGTATCGGGTCCGTGGTCAGGTGGTGGCGTTGATCCGTGATGCTCAGGCCTTGGCCGAGGACTGTGCCAGTGCCGGGATGGTGGTGGCACCGATGGTTGCGCGCCGTTGTCGGGCGGGGCGGGTGATCGATTTGTGGTCCTTGCGCCGGGGCGGAGCCCATGCGCTCTATCTGCGGGACGGCGGCCGGGTTGAGGTGCATACGGTGCGCGAATGGCGCGGTCGGCGGCTGTGGTGCCCGTAACCGAGCGTCCAATCGCCATTCAAATCATTTCGCCTGCGATGGCGGGTTGCCATTGCCCTGGTAAATGACGTAACCAATCTTTCGTTCTCGCACCCGTTAGGCTTCGTTGCGCGGTCTTGATCCATGGCTTTGCTCCCTCTGCTTTTCGCCCCCGACCCGCGCTTAAAGCGTAAGGCCACGCCGGTGACGGTGGTTGACGCTCGCGTGGTCAAGCTGATCGATGACATGCTCGAAACCATGTACCACTTCAAAGGGATCGGTCTGGCCGCACCCCAGGTCGATGTGCTGGAGCGGGTGGTGGTGGTTGACATTGCGGACAAGGACTCGCCGCCGGAACCCATGGCGTTGGTCAATCCTGAGGTCGTCTGGGTCAGTGAGGACACCGTTCCCTATAACGAGGGGTGCCTGTCGTTGCCCGATCAGTTCGCCGACGTGGACCGGCCGCGCGCGGTGCGGGTGCGCTATCTGGATCGGACCGGGCAGGAATTGGAGCTTGTGGCTGAGGGCGTGTTGGCGGTGTGTGTTCAGCACGAGATCGATCACCTGGACGGGGTGCTGTTCGTGGATTACATTTCGGCCATCCGGCGCGGGATTATTTTGCGCAGGTTGCAGAAGATGAAAAAGTCGGGCACGCTGGACTGAGGGAAGGCCTTAAACATGTCGGCATTGATTCTATGACGGGTTTGCGTCTGGCTTTCATGGGTACGCCCGAGTTCGCCGTGCCGTGCCTGACCGCGCTGCTCGATGCCGGGCACGAAATCGCTTGTGTTTATTGCCAGCCACCGCGACCGGCAGGGCGCGGGCATCAGGTTCAGCCCTCGCCGGTCCAGGCCTGGGCCGAGGCGTGCAAGCTGCCGGTGCGCTTTCCCAAGAGCCTACGTGGTGCCGAAGTTCAGATCGACTTCGCCGAACTGGAACTGGATGCGGCGGTGGTGGTGGCCTATGGCCTGATTCTGCCCCCGGCGGTGCTCGAAGCGCCGCGGCTCGGCTGCTACAATATCCATGCCTCGCTGCTGCCACGCTGGCGTGGGGCGGCCCCGATTCAGCGCGCGCTGCTGGCCGGCGACCGTGAAACCGGCATCACCATCATGCGCATGGATGCCGGCCTGGACACCGGGCCGATGCTGCTGCGTGAGCCGGTGGCGATCGGGCCGGCAACCACCGCTACCGACTTGCACGATCGGTTGTCGGAATTGGGCGCGCGGCTGATCGTGGACGCGCTGGCCGGGGTGGTGGCAGGCACTCTGCGGCCGCAGGCGCAGCCCGACCACGGTGAGACCTATGCCGCGAAGTTGGACCGCAGCGAAGGCCGGCTGGATTGGACGGGGGCGGCTGAGATGATCGAGCGTCAGGTGCGGGCGCTTACGCCGTGGCCGGGGGCGTGGTTCGAAGCGGGGGGCGAGCGGATTAAGGTGCTGGCGGCGGAAGTTGTTTCCGGGGCGGTGCCGGCGGACGGCGTAACGCCGGGAAGTCTGCTCGATTCGTCGCTGACCGTGGCTTGCGGCTTTGGTGCGGTGCGTCTGCTGCGGGTGCAACGACCGGGGCGAGCGGCGGTTGATGGTGCGGCTTTTCTGCGCGGCTTTTCCTGGCCTTAATCAAGTGGGTCCAGGGCAAGGTCCTGGTCGGGGGAAGGGCGGTGCCCCCCCTTCCGGCAGGAATACCCCCGGCAAAAGCTGCCTGGCTGAGATAGCCTGTAGGTAACTTACTGAAACGACTATGGGGTTTGTGGCCCGTGGGTTGCATGGGTAGGGCGTCACCAGCACAGGATTACCCCTGCCATGGACGCGCTTCGCCTCTTCGTCACCTCCGCCAAGGGGGCCGACTCTGCCCAGTCTCAGCCGGCTTTGCCTCCGTTCCGTTCGGATGAGGCGCACGGCCTGTTCAACCGTACGCTGGAAGAACACTTGCGGCGTACGGAGCCGGCCGAGGTCCGCGACCGCGACAGAACGCTGGCTTCACCCCGATCCCGGGATGGGGCCCGAGACCGGGATGACGACCGTGGTGCGGTTAGGCGCGGTTCCGCCCGTGCCGTCGACCGTCATCAGTCCAGCACAGCCAAGCCGGCCGCAACCAGGACCAGCCAGGCGGCCAGCCAGGCAGCCAGCCAGGCAGAACGCGGACGAACCTCGGCAACGGTTTCGACCCAGGCGATGCGTGATGCACACGATGACGACGTGGCGGTCTTCTTGCCGCCAGCCAGTGAGCCAGCCAGTGAGCCGGACGACTTGGAAGGTTTGCAGGACGTGCGTGTCAATGACGGGCGGGATGAACCGTCGTCGTCGTTGGCTCCTCAGGATACCCAGATTTTCGGCTCGTTGCCGCCAGACTCTGAGGCGGTCGAAGCGTCTGAAACTGAATTGACGGTCGCGGCCCCACTTTCGCCTGATGATGCGGCGCAGCAGGCGGTCAGTGAAACCGATAATGGCGAGGCCGACCCAACCGTAGCACCGCTTAATCCGGGGGGGGGCGCTGGCTCGGTCGCGCTCGCTTCCCGTGCCGGTGGCGGTGTCGGTGGCGAGGCGATTAAGGGCGGGCGTAAGACGGGACGGGGCCATCCGGAGCATGAACGGAGTGAAATCGAAGCCAAGCTTGCCAAAACCGAAGCGGATGGGAAAACCGCCGCCTTGGGCACAAAAGCGACGGTGGATCAGGGCCAGGACAGCCTAACCGGGGCGGAGGCTGTGGACGAGGGGACCGAGTTGCCGCCGGATGCGGCCGAGGCTTCGGTTTTGGCGCAAACGGTTGATTTGACCGCACCTCTACCGCCACCGGTCGCTGTGGTCGTGCCGCTGGTGGCTGCGTTGCCGGTTACTGGGCCGGTTACTGGGCCGATCAGCGGATCGGCCAGCGCAGAGGGCAGGGGATCCGGCCAGGGTGCGGCTGCGCTTTCGGCCACGGCTGCGCCTGGTCAGGGTGCCGTCGTGCCATCACCCGCTGGTCGTCCGGGGGCGACGGCTCCCAACCAGAATTCAGCTTCCGGAGCGACGGCGACTGATCCCGGAACCGGTTCCGATCTCAGTGATGCGGCAGTTCCGGTCGCTTTGGGCGCAGATCAGAGCGTGGCCGTGCCACGAGCGGCCAAGCCGGACACGGATGGAATTCAAACCAAAATCCAATCCGAGGCTCCGTCACATGCGGCGGCTGCGGCCGCGCAGGGACGGGGGGCGGGGCAGGGGGGCGACGTGTCGCCGGTGCGCCGTGCTGGTGACGGTGGTGCCAGACCGGCCGCTACCGCCGTCGCTCCGACCAAGCCGCGATCGGCCCAGACTGCCGAAGCCGAAGCCGTGGCTGCGGCGCAGGTGGCGCAAGGTGAAGTCACAGCGGTTAAATCGGCACAGACTTCCGTATCTAAAGTCGCGACCCCCGTATCGGGTGCGGTGCCTTCGCCGGAATTGTTGGCTGGCGATCAGTCTTCCGGTGGTGAGCGGGACGGGCAGGGTGAGGGCGAGGGTGAGCGGCCACACGACGGGGCGCGCACCGAGACCGGGTCCGCCAGCCGTGGCGATGGCGGGGCGAAAGCCAATCAGGCTGCGGCCACCGGCCAGACTGCCCAGCAGCGATTCCTTGATCAACTGTCTGGTTCCAGTCAGCGACCGGGAAGTGCTCCGTCTATCGCAGCCAATGCGACGACGACTGCGGCCGGTGTTCGTGACGGTGCCGCCGGCACTCAAAGCGCCATTGGGAGTGAAACTTTGGCTACGGCGGCAACTCCTGCCGCAACCGGCGGCGAAGGCCCGACCGCGACGGCAATGATTGCCGAGCCGCAACGGGCGGTGTCGGAAACGCAGGAGGCCGGGGCACCGACACCGGTGTTCCGCTCAATGCGCGGCCAGCCTTCGGCCAGTGTTCCAGAACAGGTCGCGGTTCAGATCCGGCGCGGATATCAAAATGGAAACAACCGGATAACCATGCAGTTGCGTCCGGAGGAACTGGGCCGGATCGACATTCGTCTGGAAATCGCCCGCGATGGCCGGGTCAGTGCGATGATCGCGGTTGAGCGGCCGCAGACGCTGGAGATGCTGCAAAAGGATTCGAAGTCGTTGGAACGGGCTTTGCAAGGCGCTGGTCTGCAAGCCGACAGCGGCAGCCTTAGTTTCAGCCTGCAAGGGGATGGGAGCACCTGGCAGCAGGCAGATCAAGGGCGGTTCGGTTCCGGACGGGGCAAAAGCCCGCGCCGGATCGGAGCCAGAGCCGGCACCGATATCGATGATGATCAATTGGAAGCGGTGACCTCTCTGTGGCTGGCTCCGGGCCGCCTGGATGTCCGGGTCTAACCCTTCCGCGTACTGTTTGGAGATCAGACCATGAGCGCTATCACCGCGACCTCCGCCACCACCACCGCCAACGGCCTGAGCACGAGCACGTCCACCGGCTCCGCCCTGAAAAGCCTTGATCAGAACTTTGATCAGTTCCTGCGTCTGCTAACCACACAGATGCAGAATCAAGACCCACTGAAGCCGATGGATAACAACGAAATGACCCAGCAGTTGGTCAGCTTCGCCAACGTTGAACAGAATATCTCGACCAATACAAAACTGGACAAGCTGATCTCGCTCCAGCAAGGCTCTATGACCGGAAACAACCTTAGCTATCTGGGTAGGATGGTTGAAGCTACCGGGGATAAGATCGCGCTGGTTTCCGGAGTGGCTGACTTGTTCTATAACGTGCCCACCGTCGGTACCGGGGCCCGGATTGATATTCTCGATAGTTCCAATAATGTCATTCGCAGTATTTCTGGTGCCGACGCCACGGCGGGTGAACACCGCGTGGTCTGGGATGGCAAGAACGACGCCGGAACATCGGTTAGCGATGGCTCTTATCGTCTGAACGTCGCCATTACCAGCGCCGATCCTAATAAGCCGATCATCGCCGAAACCCGATCCTCGGGCTATGTCACCGGCGTGGATATGACCGACGGCAGCACCGTGCTCAGCCTGGGCAAGATCAGGATCAAGGTTGAAGACGTGCTGGGTGTGCGCACCTGATTGGCACTCTGGTTGGGGTGCGATTTAGTGGAAAAAATCGTAGCCCTGTCCGCGCACCCAACTTATGTGGAAGTTGCCGATCTTTGTACTCGACAGCGCCAAAACCGTTTGCTATACCATCGCTCACGACGGCGGGTGATTAGCTCAGTTGGTAGAGCAGCTGACTCTTAATCAGCGGGCCGAAGGTTCGAATCCTTCATCACCCACCAATTTTTCAAGGGGTTAGCCAGCGACAGCCGGGCTTGATGCTGAAGCAGATAGCCACCGGGTAGCCACGCGGACGAAAGTCGCCGCAATCGGCTGCTTTCTGCGACTAGGTGGCGCAGGGCTTGTGTTGGCGGCATAAACGCGAATTCGGCCCGACATCTATGGTCAGGGCCGGCTGCGGTGTTTTCAGCACCACGTCGGCCCGCGTCATTCGTGCTCCCGGTCCGAGTCGGCTGCCAAGGGCAATCTTTACCCCTCCACAGCGATCCACTGAAGATAAGGTCCGCTGATTGACAGCCCCCGCCCCCAGGCGCATGTTTAGGGGGGGCGAGACAGGATTTGTAGGAGCACTGACCGATGCCGACCGCGCGAAATGTGGCAAACCACTTCCTGTCGATCGCTGCCGCCGATGAAGATGGTGAGGGCCTTACGCACCTGAAGCTGCAAAAGCTCCTATACTATGCGCAAGGGTTTCACTTGGCAATTTTTGGCCAACGACTTTTCCCCGATGGAATTGAAGCATGGGAACATGGCCCCGTCGTGCAATCCGCATGGGTCACTTTCCGGCAATATGGTGGGTCTCCGATCCCGCCACCAATAGACCTAAGCATTGATGTTCTATCTACTGAGCAACGGGACTTGCTCAATGATGTATGGAATACCTATGGCCAATTCTCGGCATGGAAACTCCGCAATATGACCCATGAAGAACCGCCATGGAAGGAAACCTACCAAGCTGGGAAAAACATTCCAATCTCTGATCAAGCACTGAGTCGCTACTTCCAAACCCAGGTGATTGATGGTGAAGCCACGTAAGCCTTCCACGTCGGGAAGTGGACGGCTCTCAGCACCGCACCCGGCATCGGACGACACCAACACCCTAAAGCCTCACTTCAGCCTTGAGTATATTGTTTCTGGCTATGATGTAGATGAGTGCGACCGTGATCATCGCGCAGAATTTGCCAAGGCTTTAGCGGATAGGTCAAAGCTCTCTTGGTCGCAGATTATTGCTGCTAGGCGAGAGGGGCTTGGATGTGAATTAATATCGCAGTTAAAGGTGCCTTTTCCGCTATGGTTTCCCGAGAATCGAAAAGCGAAGCTGGTGTCTTTTCGCTTTGGTCAATTGGCAAGATTTTTGGGGTATCGAGAAGGTAGGGTGTTTTACATTGTCTGGATTGATCCGCACGGAAAAGTATACAGCCATGGTTGATCCCGACCAGGGTTGCCGCAGCGCCCGGCCGGTGACGGAGAACAACTATGACCGCAGTCGCCTTTGACACACTGAGGGCAGCCCAGAAGCTTCAGGATGCCGGTTTCACCCGCAAGCAGGCGGCAGGGGTGGTCGAAACGATGGCTGAAGCGTTGGCCGATCGGCCGAGCAAGGAAGCCGTTGTCGAGTCTGTCGAAGCGCTTGGGCGGGCGGTGGACAAGCGCTTCACCAAGCTGGAAGCCGGGCAGGCCGAACTGAAGGCCGGACAGGCCGGCATCCAAACCATACTGGCAAAGATCATCGACGGCCAAGCGGTCCTGCTTCAGAACGACATGGAGTTGCGGAGGCGCTTGGATCAGCGGGACTGACTAAGCCGCCGATCGGTGCGACCACCATTCAGGGCAGGTGCCGCCCAACAACCCCGGCCGCCGGCCGAAGCGATCCGACAACGGCCCATAGACCAGTTGCGCCAGCGCGAACCCCGCCATGAACACCGACCGGGTTAACTGGCTGGTGGCGGCCTGCCTGATCCTCGGCCTCGCCTGGATCGCCGCCGGCAGCCCCCGCCACGCCCGCACCATCGGCAGTTTCGAGGAGTGGTCGCACCGATCGTCGGCTTGGTCAGTCCCGCTGATCCAAGCGCCTCCGCAACTCCATGTCGTTCTGAAGCAGGACCGCTTGGCCGCCGTGATCTTGGCCGCAGGCTGTTCGCGCCGAATGGAGGGGGCCAACCAGCTGCTTTCCCGCCACGCGGGAGAGGGGTGGGGGGGCGTGCCTCATCCGGACGATCATGAGAACGACTGATGAAATACGACATCACCCCGAAAAGCCTGCTGATGGATGGCGCTCCACCCTTCATAAATCATGCGGAACA
>CAUYTZ010000049.1:0-3579 GCA_963575695.1 uncultured Gammaproteobacteria bacterium
GAATCACGAACGCGACCGCGCCGGGAACGTCGGCCGGCGGCGCTTCGACTCTGACCGTAATCCCGCCGCGTTCGGTGAATTTGATCGCGTTGCCGATCAGATTGGTCAGTACCTGTATCAGCCGGTTCGGGTCGGTGATCATATGGGCCGGCACCTTTTCAGCCAGCGCCAGATCGAACGTCAGCCCCTTTTCCTCCACCATATGTCGGAACTGGCGTTCCAAACGGGCGAGAATCTCGGCCGGGGTGACCTGATCCAGCACCAGCAGCATCCGCCCGGCTTCGATCTTGGACAAATCCAGAATGTCGTTGATCAGGCGCAGCAGCAGGTTGCCGCTGTCGAAGACGATTCCAGCCGATTCGATCTGGTCTTCGGAAAGATTACCCTCATCGTTGTCCCGGAGTGTCCGTGCCAGAATCAGCAAACTGTTCAACGGCGTACGCAATTCATGGGACATGTTGGCCAGGAATTCTGACTTGTATCGGCTGGCCTCGTTCAAGGAGACCGCGCGCTGATCGGCCTCACATCGCGCGAACTCCAGTTCCCGCTGCCGCTCTTCCAGAACTTGGCCTTTTCCAGTCAGCTCCTCGTTGGTCGCCTGAAGTTCCTCTCGCTGAACCTTCAGTTCTTCCTCCGAGGTGCGCAGCTCTTCGGTCTGAGCCTCTAATTCTTCGGCCTGGGCCTGGAGGCGCAGATTGGCCGCTTCCAGTTCCTGGCCACGGTTGGTCAACAATTCCTCCGATACCCGCAACTCTTCCGCCTGTTGCTGAGTCCGCTCCAACAATTCGCGGGTTTTAAGATTGCGCTGCAAAAGGCCCAGGTTGAGCGCCACCATCGGCAGGAATTCAGTCAGTAAGGCCTGTTGGCGATCCTCCAACGGGCCGAACATCGCCACTTCAATCACCGCGACCACCCTGTTGCGCGTGGTTACCGGTACCGCCAACAAGGTGGTTGGTGCCGCCTGACCCAGGGCGGAGTTGATCAGGACATAGTCGCCAGGCACTTGGCTAAGAGAAATCGGCTTGCGTTCGATCAAGCACTGCCCAACCAGCCCTTCGCCGGGCGCGATCGTGGTCTTGACCTTGCGACTTTCATCCCGGGCATAAGCCCCGGCCAGAATTAGATTCTCGCGATCTTCATCGAAGATGAACACGGCACCACAGCCACCACCAAGCAAAGGCGTTAGGCTACGGATCAGGGTATCAGAAAATTGGCTTACGGTTTCCGCCCGTTGCAAGTCCAAACTCATCTCAGCAATATTCGCCTTTATCCATCTCTGATTATCAATTCTAATCGCAGATTCTTTGAACACCTGGACAGAGCGCGCCATTTTACCAAATTCGCTGCGGTTTCCCGCGTGTGGAATCTCGGTATTAAGCTTGCCGTCGGCAAGTTCGACCATCGCCGCGCGCAGGCGATCCAGTGGCTGGGTGATGCTGCGCGTAATCAGCGCCGCGACCAGCAGGCCTAGCGCGGTGAGCGTGGCCAGCAGACCAAGCACCCGGGTGCGGCCAGCGGCCATGCTCTCGGCCGCTTCTTCTTGAAATTTGATCGCACGGTTGCGGGCGAAGGCGATGACATCATCGATTTCGCGAATCAAATTAGAGGTAGTTTGTTCGCCGCCGGTCTGAATTCGCTTGATCGCCTCCGCCTTACGCCCGGCCTTGAGCAAATCCAGGGTTGTGGTGCGGTAGCTGTGCCATTCAGCTAGCGAGGTCTGAATTTGCAACAGATCCTGACGTGGCCCCAGGTAGCGCTCTTGAACGGTGTGCAACTGGTCACGAAGATCAGCTTCAGTCCGTTCGATCTGGTGCTGGGCCCGCTCGATTTCGGCTTCGGTTTCGGTTTCGGCCAGTTTGGTCATCGCCAAACGAATGAGCAGTACGTCGCGGCTGGCTTCAAGCGCCGCGTTGCTGACCATCATCGGGTGTTGAACGCTGCGTTGGTTGATCTCAACCAGGTCGGTCATGGTGACAAGCACGACTTCGCCCAACACCAGATTGAGCGCCAGCAAGACACCGAAACCGATCGCCAGCCGGGCCGCGATTTTCAGGTTTCCCGCTTTCATTGCCGTCTCCCCAAACCTTCCCGGCCAAAAGCCAGGATGTCCCCCTTAATTTAGACGAAATTCAATCCCATCACAAAGAATTCGGCCCATCCCAAGGAATTCGGTTCGTGTCTCCGGTTGAGGATAACGCACTGGTGTTCCGGTGGCCGAAGACGGATAGTAAATCCATGGAAGGGCCGGCGAGGTTAATGTCGGCCCACGACCGTTTCCGTTAGTGACAGATCGATGACCCCGGAACTTGGACATTTTGCGCTGGCGCTGGCGCTGGCGGTGGCGGCGGTACAGGCGACCCTGCCCATGATTGGTGCGGCGCGCGGCAACGCCGCCTGGATGGAAACCGCGCGCTCGGCGGCGCTGGTTCAGGTGGTGCTGGTCGGCATCGCCTTCCTGGCCCTGATGCACGCCTATTTGGTTTCCGATTTCACGGTTCAGAACGTGATCGCCAACAGCCATTCAAGCAAGCCGCTGCTGTACAAAATCAGCGGCGTGTGGGGCAATCATGAAGGCTCGATGCTGCTGTGGGTGCTGATCCTGGCCGTGTTCGGGGCTGGAGTCGCGCTGTTTGGTCGCAACCTGCCGCCGACGCTGCGAGCCCGGGTGCTGGCGGTGCAGGCGATGATCGCGCTGGGCTTTCTGTTGTTCATCCTGGGCACGTCCAATCCGTTCTTGCGCGTGGCGCTGGCACCGCCCGACGGCAATGATCTGAACCCGATGCTGCAAGATCCGGGGTTGGCGTTCCATCCGCCGTTTCTGTATCTGGGCTATGTCGGCTTCTCGGTCGCCTATTCGTTTGCGGTGGCGGCGCTGATCGAAGGCCGAGTCGATCCGGCTTGGGCCCGCTGGGTGCGACCGTGGACGCTGGCCGCTTGGGTTGGGTTGACCGCTGGCATCGCGCTTGGCTCCTGGTGGGCCTATTACACGCTCGGCTGGGGAGGGTGGTGGTTCTGGGATCCGGTTGAAAACGCTTCGCTGATGCCGTGGTTGGCCGGAACCGCGCTGCTGCATTCGGCGGTGGTGGTGGAAAAGCGCGATGCGTTGAAAAACTGGACCGTGCTGCTGGCGATTCTGACCTTCAGCCTGTCGTTGATGGGCACCTTCCTGGTTCGCTCCGGAATTTTGTCTTCGGTCCACGCTTTTGCCGTCGATCCGGCGCGTGGCGTGTTCATCTTGATTCTGCTTGCGCTGGCCATCGGTGGTTCGCTGGCGCTCTATGCCGTTCGCGCCCCCAGTCTGCGTCCCGGTGGGCTGTTTGTCCCGATCAGTCGTGAAGGCGGGCTGGTGCTCAACAACCTGCTGCTGTCCACCGCCACCGCTACGGTGTTGATCGGCACGCTCTATCCCTTGTTCCTGGATGTGATCGGCGGCGGCAAGGTTTCGGTCGGACCACCGTTCTTTCAATCAACCTTCGTGCCGCTGATGATGCCGTTGGTCGCCGTTATGGGGGCCGGACCATTTTTGGCCTGGAAACGGGCCGATCTGGTTGGCGTGTCCGGTCGCTTGTTCGGCGTGGT
>CAUYTZ010000050.1:0-1527 GCA_963575695.1 uncultured Gammaproteobacteria bacterium
TATACACGTCATCAGTACAAGGATCAGCGCACTGTCACCACCGCCCTACTGACGGACAATCTGACCGGCAGCTATGGTGCCGATCAGTTCACCGTGCGCAGTGAAGCGGGTTATCCGGTTCAGGTTGGCAGCCGGTTCACGGCCACCCCGTACCTCAACCTGACCTACAGCAACCTCAGCACGAATGCCTATAACGAAAGCGGTGGTGACGCTCGCACCAATTACAGCTCAACCAGCAGCGACTCGTTCAAAACTGGCCTTGGTGCCCGGGTCAGCACCCCGGTGAAGTTGGAGAGTGGTGCGACCCTGACTCCGGAACTCTCGCTGGCTTGGAGCCATGAGTTCATGGATGACCAGACCAAAACCGCTGGCTCCATTGCTGTTCTTAATGATGCCCCGCAAACCACTCTTGGGGGTAAAACCTCTCGCGATGCCGCTCTGATCGGTGTTGGGATGACCTTCGCCAACCAGGGCAACCTGAGCCTCTCCGGCAACTATGACGCCGAAGTTAAGAGCGACTACGTCGGTCACACCGGCCGGTTGCAGGTTCGGTACGCTTTCTAGTCTCCGCACAAGAAACTGGCAAAGAAACCTGAAAGGCCCCACCCGCAAGGGTGGGGCTTCTTTTTTGGGACCGCTCCTTGACTAAGGCTATGTCACCTGTGGTGACGGAAACGTTACTGGTCGTCTCTGATCACATCTTGCGCCAGCCTTCCTTAGCCTCACGGCGGGTGCTCTTGGGCGGGGTGCTGGTTATTTCATTGGTCCTGCACCTGTGTGCCGGTGCATTGCTGCTGTTTGACCCGTCGCTGAGTCGCGATCCGGATTCGGTTAAAGACCCGATCGCTGTTGATTTGGTTCCCGAGCCGCCCAAGCCGGAATCGCCGAACCCGGAACCGCCGAACCCGGAACCCCCGCAGCCGGAACCCCCGCAGCCCCGGGCCTCCAAGCCTGAGCCGGCTAAGCCGGAACCGCGCAAGCCGGCTGCGGCGGGAGCGATGGGCAAGCCGCAAAGGCCGCAACTTGATCCGGCCCCCTTTGGAAATAAGTCGTCACAAGGAAGCGCTGGCGTTCGGGCGGTTGATCTCACACGGGATGGAGACCTTCTCACCTCACCAGGGAGTGGCGGGGCGTTTCGCCACGGCGAGCCAACCGCTGGAAGTCTTAGCCAAAGCGCGCAGGATTTTATCCTCGCGCAGATTGTTAAGAACTGGCATTTCAATTACCGCGACGCGCGCGGCAGTGGCGTTAACATGACGGCGGAAGTTTCAATTCTGCAAGATGGAACTTTAGAGGGGCCGATGAGCAAGAATGCGCCGTTGAATCCGGCGGTGGTGATCGCCAATTACGGGGCCATGGTTCTGCGCGGCGAAACCTACCGAGTCGAGGCGGTCGAATCGTTTCTGAAGGCGGTCAGGTTGATCCCGCTGCCGCGCGTGTCGCGGTAATTGAAGTGCCAGTTCTTGACAATCTGCGCGAGGATGAAATCCTGCGCGCTTTGGCTAAGACCATCAGGAGTCGGCACGC
>CAUYTZ010000051.1:0-9014 GCA_963575695.1 uncultured Gammaproteobacteria bacterium
TCGAGGTACCTTAATATTTACTTTGCCTTCGGCGACCAGGGCTTTGCCCTGGACCCAGCACAAGGCCGCGAGGCCTTTGGAATCCGTTACTTTTCGTCTTCCCCAGTCTGCGAAGCCTGACGCCGGAACGGATGGGCCGGATAAACCCCCAAAATCCGCACCTCACGCGCGAAGAAATCCAACTCCTCCAACGCCAGACGCAACGGCCGCTGCTCTGGATGGCCTTCAACATCGGCGTAAAACTGCGCGGCGGTGAAACGGCCATCAACCAGATAGCTTTCCAGCTTGGTGATGTTCACGCCATTGGTCGCGAATCCCCCCAACGCCTTGAACAGCGCCGCCGGCACGCTACGCACCCGAAACACGAAACTGGTCACCACCGGTCCCTGGCTTGATGCCGGCTGCCGCGCCTCCCGCGCCATAATCAGAAACCGGGTGGTGTTGTGTTCAGCATCCTCGATGCCCTGCATCAAGCTGCTCAGGCCATAGATTTTCCCGGCCAACCCCGAAGCGATCACCGCTTCCGCCGGATCGCCACGACGGGCGATTTCAGCCGCCGCCCCAGCGGTGTCGGCATGAACCGCCGGCTTAAGCCCCAGCCGACGCAACGTGCCCCGGCATTGCGACAGGGCATGAATGTGGCTGTGGACGACCTTGATCGTCTCCAGAGTAGCCCCCGGCGGCGCCAACAGATGGTGACTAACCCTCTGGTAATGCTCGCCGATGATGTGCAGCCCGCCGCCAGGCAGCAGATGATGAATGTCGGCCACCCGGCCGGCGACCGAATTTTCGACCGGAATCATCGCCAGCGCGGCTTCGCCATTCAGCACGGCGGCGAAGGTGTCTTCAAACGACGGACTTGGCAGCGTGGTCAGTTCCGGAAACACGGTGCGGCAGGCCAGCTCGGAATAGGCACCGAGAAAACCCTGGAAAGCGATGGTATTAACAGACTTGGACCGGGACATGGCGATGATCGTCACAGGTAAAGATTGAAAAACCAGGAGCGCACACCGGCACCCTCTGGAGAGCTTAAGCATTCCGTTATGCCGGGAAACGTCCGGATCGGTAAAGGGAATCCAGCGGTTCTCACTATTCTAGATTCTAGTTCCCTTCCGCCGCCATTCGGGCGTCAGGTGTGAGGAGCCAGCTCCCGCCAACCTCCCGCACCCAAAGCCTCTAGCGGCTGAAACCGAGCCTTGTAAGACATTTTGCGGCTGCCTTCGATCCAATAGCCAAGATAAAGATAAAGCAAACCTTCCTGGCGGCAGAGATCAATCAAACTGAGAACCAAAAACGTTCCCAGGCTGCGGTGCGTCATAAGTGGATTAAAAAAGCTGTAAACCGCAGAGTGGCCTTGTCCAACGCGATCAACCAACATTGCGCCCACCAGTTCATCACTGCCGTGTCTGCGCAGTTCGATCACTAATGTATTTGCTTGGCCATCCTCAATCATTGCCGCGAAATCAGCCGATTCCATTCTGGCCATATCACTATCTGCATGACGAATACTTTGATAGTACTGAAATAATGCAAGTTGTTCTGGGGTCGCCACGGCAGCAACTTCTATAACGTACAAATCGCTGTTGAGCCTGGTCAGCTTGCGCATGGTGCGGTCAGGACGAAATTCGGCCACCACCACCCGCACCGGCACGCAGGCCGTGCAGTCGGGACACACTGGACGATAGAGGATATCGTGGCTGCGACGAAACCCAGCCTGGGTCAGCGTGGCGTTAACCTCTGTGCTGAACGGCCCGGCCAATCGAGTGAATAGCTTGCGTTCAATCCGGTCGGGCAGGTACGGGCAGGGTAGTGGCCCCGACCGGTAAAATTGCTGCAACGGAGGCTGCTTGGGTACAAGCACCGACATCGGATCGTCCTTCCCCCGGTTTCGCCTTTGGGACAAAACCCGCTTCGGGCCAAATTGATAGCCCAACTTCATAGCATAGAACTTGATTCCGCCGGAAGCTGCGGCAATGGCAATCGCCCCCTGCAAAATAGTTAATTTACCCCTGGTGTGCAGAGTGAACCCCTACACTCCGCAATCCACACCCCGGTCAAACTGAAGATTGGCCAACCGGGCATACAAGCCACCCTGACGCAACAAATCAGCGTGCTTGCCGACCGCCACGATCGCGCCATGATCCATGACCACAATACGATCGGCGTCCTGCACCGTTGCCAACCGGTGGGCAATCACGATTGTCGTCCGCTTGCGGGTCAGTGCCGCCAGCGCGTCCTGAATTACCCGTTCGCTTTCAGCATCCAGCGCACTGGTCGCCTCATCCAGCAGCAGCACCGGCGGGTCACGCAAAATGGCGCGGGCGATGGCGATACGCTGGCGCTGGCCACCAGACAGACGCACGCCCTTTTCACCCAGAAAGGTATCCATGCCTTCGGGCAACCGGTCCAGAAACTCGCGAGCGTGGGCGGCTTCGGCTGCGGCCAAAACCTGTTGGTCGCTGGCATCCGGCCGGCCGTAACGAATGTTGTCCCAGGCGTTGGTCGAAAAGATCACCGGTTCCTGCGGCACCAAGCCGATTCGCCGCCTGATTTCGGCCGGAGCGGCGGTGCGCAGATCGACGCCATCCAGGCGCAGACACCCAACCTGCGGATCGTAGAATCGCAGAAGCAATTGAAATACCGTGGTTTTCCCGGAGCCACTCGGCCCGACCAGGGCGATATGCTCGCCCGGCCGCACCGTAAACGAGGCCTTGACCAGGGCGGCACGATCCAGTCGCGACGGGTAATGGAAGCTGACCCCCTCCACTTCGACCAGCCCGCGCGCCGGTTCCGGTAGCGGCTGGGGATTGGCTGGCGGATGAATTTCCGAAACCGTGGCAAGCAGATCGAACAGTCGCTCCGTGGCACCGGCGGCGCGGTTAAGATCCCCCGCGACCTCACTCAGCGCCCCGACCGACCCGGCAACCAGCGCGGCATAAAGCACAAACGCCGACAACTGACCGGGCGTAAGCCGCCCAGCCAGAACATCATGGCCACCAATCCAAAGGATGATGCCGATGGCACCAAACACCAGCACGATCACGGTCACGGTCATCACCGCCCGCACCCGCACTTGATGGATCGCGGCTTGAAACGCCAGTTCCACCCGCTCGGCGAACGCCAACCGCTCGTGGGCTTCGTGGCTGAAAGCCTGAACCGTACGAATCGCCGACAAGGTTTCGTCAAGGTGAACCCCAACTGCGGCCACCCGATCCTGAGTGGTCCGAGACAGCCCGCGCACCCGCCGGCCGAATAGAATGATCGGCACGACCACCAGCGGTACAACCAGAAAAACCAGCCCGGTCAGCTTGGGGCTGGTGATCAGCAGCATCGCCGTACCGCCCAGCAGCAGCAGCGCATTGCGCAACGCAACCGACACCGACGACCCAATCACCACCTGCAACAAGGTGGTGTCGGTGGTCAGGCGCGATACGATCTCGCCGGTCTTGGTCACTTCAAAAAAGCTTGGACTGAGCGATAGGACGTGGTCGTAAACCTTCTGCCGCAAATCGGCCACCACCCGCTCACCCAGCCACGAGACCAGGAAGAAGCGGCCATAGGTGGCGAAGGCCAGCAAAGCGATTGCCCCCAGCAACACCAATAGCGCCCGATCAAGCAGAGCCTTGTTACCTTCGGAAAAACCCTGATCAACCAGCACCCGCAACCCTTGTCCAAGCCCGAGTACGGTCAACGCGGCCACGGTCAGCGCCGCCACCGCCCCGATCATCTGCCACCGATAGGGACGCAGATACGGCCATAGCCGACGCAGCGGTTTCAACGAGCGGCGGGCGCTGGTTTCGCCTGCGGCGGCGTTCTGAGCGGCGGGGCTAGAGGCCCCTGGCCCCACTTTATTTGTGACGGAAGTCATGACCATCCCAAGTAACGGTTTCCAAAGGCCCTCGGCCTTTGGTGGGACCAGGGCAAGGCCCTGGTCGCCGAAGGCTACCGTGCTTCGCTCTGTAACCCGTCCACGGTTCTGGCCATGGCATCGATCCGACATAGGATCGTTGAGATCGGCGTGGGCCGGCCCGGCCCATTGCCTTCGGCGCAAACCCCACCGATGTAGGACAACTGGCGGGCAGCAGCGGTCTCACCGATGCCGCTTTCACCAATTTTCTTCAAAAATGTCCGACTCCAGTACGTTTCTTCGCCACGGTAACAGCCCATCACCGGATCGCCCCCAGCCGAAGCCGTCTCCGAAGCCGTCTCCGAAGAGTCGGCGGCGTCATCCTGGCCAATCTTGTTCAGGCAGGCCTTGAGCGAACTACGGCACACCGGACAGCTCTCGACGGCGGCCGTGGCCACATTCGACGGGGCCACCGGAGCCCGGGCCCGGGTGCGAACCAGGACTAATTCCGCTTCGATCCGACTTTCAACCGCACATTGGTCATCCCGACGCGGCATTCTGCCGGTCAGACTGATTTTACCCTTTTCGCTGTTATAGGTGCCGGAAACTCGGAACGCGATCATGCCACAATCTTTGCGGAACAATCGGCTCTGGCCGGAAATTTTACCGCCGTCGGTCTTACCGTCGAACAACAGGGTGCCCTTGACCACCCCTTCTTCAACCAGACCGGAGCGCGGCTGGTAAAAGAAAACCCTGACCTGGCCGTCCGGATCAATTTCAACCGTGAATTTGGAGTCGCCATAGCTCCAAAGCTGACCAGACTCGGCCGCAAGAGCGGGAGCGGCACAAGCCGGCACCAGCACCAAACGGCATATCAGTATGGCGGCGATTGCGGCGCTTCTCATTTGCCCCTCGCACAACAGGCTCGGCCATACCGCCTCGCCCGGTGATTATGCCGGAACCTCGTGGGCGAGCACCGCCCGCAAGGTCATGTCAATCTCTTGGTCGCAAAGGTGCGGCAGCATACGCCGGCACACCTCTCGCGCCATGGAATGCGCCGCGCCATGATCACCGGAAATGGCCAACCGGATTTCATAGGCGACGCTGATCATCGCGTTGATCAGGGGATCGGTGGACATGATCGACTGAATCCCAAATCAGAAAAATCACTGCGCCAAACATCTTCACTCTGGTCTGGCCACCCGTGATCATGCTGCGATTCCGCGCCGACGCTGTCAAGCTGCGCCCAAGGGCTTGCCCGCCGCACTTAACTTAATTTCTGAAGTTGTTGGCCTAAAGCCACACCCGATGGGGGGAGAGGAGGGGAGAGGGCGAGTGCCGGGGGCTTCGCCCACAGACCCCCGACCAAGGGGCTTTGCCCCTTGGAACCCCACCAGGAGGCCTAAAGTCCCCTGGCCCCCCTTTATTTAGGATAAAGCTAGGTTTTGTTAGTCACCGCGACCAGTTTGCCTAGCACCGCTCGCGCCGCCCCCGAGTCGATCGCCTGCCGGGCAATGCCGACCCCTTCTTTCAACGTTGTGGCCTTGTCGGCCACGATCAGCGCCGCCGCACTGTTAAACAGCACGATATCGCGATAGGGACCATGGCCGCCCTCCAGCAGCGCCCGCAACGCCGCAGCGTTGGTGGCGGCATCGCCGCCCTTCAACTCCCGTGGATGAGCCGGAAACAACCCGGCCTGTTCCGGAGTGATTTCAAACACCGTAACCTGACCATCGCGCAACTGGGCGACATGAGTCGGCCCGGTGGTGGTGATTTCATCCAAACCATCGGAGCCGTGAACCACCCACGCGGTCTCAGTTCCGAGTCGGGCCAAGGTCTGGGCGATCGGCTCGATCCAATCACGAGCGAAGACACCCACCAGTTGCCGCTTGGCTCCGGCCGGATTCGACAACGGCCCCATCAGATTAAAAATGGTCCGGGTTCCCAGTTCAACCCTTGTCGGGCCAACATTGCGCATCGCCAAATGATGGCGCGGTGCCATCAGAAAACAGATGCCGGCTTCGGTCAGGGACCGTTCAACCAGGGCCATGTCGCACTCGATATTCACCCCCAGCGCCGCCAGCACATCAGCGGCTCCAGAGCGCGACGACAAGGCCCGGTTGCCGTGCTTGGCCACCGGAATGCCACACGCGGCGACCACCAGCGCGGTCGCGGTGGAAATGTTAAAGGTGCCGGCACCATCGCCGCCGGTCCCGCAGGTATCGAGGGTGCCCGAGGGTGCCTTAATCGCGGTCGCCTTGGCGCGCATAACCTGAACCGCGCCGGTCAATTCTTCCACGGTTTCGCCACGTACCCGCAACGCCATCAGGAACCCCCCCATTTGGGCTGGGGTGGCATTGCCGGACATGATGATATCGAAAGCGATGGCGGATTCGGCCTCGCTCAACCGGCCACCGCCGGCCACCTTAGCCAGAATCGCCTTCATGTCGTTTAGATCCCCGTAAACAGCGGTCATGAGACGGTCTCCAGAAATCAATTAATCAACTTTGAATTAATCAACTTTGAGTTTTAGGGCGGGTTACGGCCAGGAAATTGGCCAACAGGGCGTGGCCATGTTCAGAGGCGATGCTTTCGGGGTGAAACTGAACGCCATGAATCGGCAGCGTGCGATGAGCCAGCGCCATAATCAGCCCATCTTCGGTTTCGGCTAGGCTTTCCAGGGATGCAGGCAGGGTTTCCCGTTCCACGATCAACGAATGATAGCGGGTGGCCCGAAACGGTGACGGCAGACCGGCCAATACCCCACCGCTGCGGTGGTGGATTTCACAGACCTTGCCGTGCATCGGCTCGGGGGCCCGGATCACCCGTCCACCAAAGGCCTGACCGATCGCCTGATGGCCCAGGCAGACCCCAAACAGCGGCAGCCGCAGTTCAGCGGCGGCAGCGATCAGCGGCAGACAGATGCCGGCCCGATCGGGGTCACACGGCCCGGGTGACAGCACGATTCCGTCCGGCCGCAACGCCAACGCCCCTGCCACCGACAGCGCGTCGTTCCGCCTCACCTCAACCTCGGCACCCAGTTCACCTAGAAAATGGACCAGATTGTAAGTGAAACTGTCGTAGTTATCGATCAGCAGCAGCATGACGCCCTCAACCCGCCTCTCCACACTCCAGCACTCATACACCCAGCCCGAGCCGCTGCCAACCTGGTAGCTAACCGTTCCCAGGTATCCTTGGGGACTTGACGCCGAACCGAAGCTCTGGTCTGTTTGCCGTCATGACTTAAAATAAGGGAGTAAGCAACATGGCGGAAGCTCATGAGGCCCACGAAATTCATGAGAGAATAGAACACGCCGCCGGTCACGGCCATGGTCACAGCCAAAGCGGCTCAAAACGGTCGCTGAATTCTTGGATCGGACTCTTGGTCGCGGTGTTGGCCGCCCTGCTGGCGGTGGTCGAAACCGGAGCCAAGAGCGCGCAAACCAAGGTCTTCACTCAAAGTATTGAAACCAATGACTTGTGGTCATTTTTTCAGGCCAAAACTATCCGTTCGGCCGTGCTCGCTTCGGCGGCGGATTCTCTTGAACTGACGCTGCCGACCGATCCCAAGGCACAAAAGAGGGTGGAGGACTGGCGCAAAGCGGTGGCACGGCTTGAGTCCGATCCAGAAAAGGGCGAAGGCCGCAAGGAACTGATCAAACGAGCCCAGGCCGCCGGAGCCGAACGGGATCACCAACTTCACGCCCTGCACCGGTTTGAATACGGCTCGGCCGCATTGCAACTGGGGATCGTCATCTCCTCGTCATCACTGGTGTTGGGCACGCCATTCCTAGCCGTGCTCGGCGCGATGGTCGGGGCCACCGGCTTCGTAACCGGAGTCTCGGCGTGGTATATGGATAGTGCTGGCGAACATCATTAAATAAATCAGTGCATTAGCCTTCGGTGACCAGGGCTTTGCCCTGGACCCACTCTATTTAACCGAGCACAACTTAACCGAGCACAGCGGCGCGCAAACCGGCATCAACCTCCGGCTCAATCCCAAACCACGCCGCAAACCCCGGCCGGGCCTGATGCAGCAACATACCCAAACCATCAACCACCCGATTGCCGCGGGCCCGCGCCGCCGCCAGCAACGGCGTCAGCAACGGGGTGTAGACCAGATCCGTCACCACCGCCACCGGGTCCAGCCGGTCCAGTTCCAGATCTAGCGCTGACTGGCCGGTCATGCCCTGAGTGGTGGTGTTGACCACCAGTCCAGCCTGATCAAGCAGCGCGTGACGGCGATCCCACGACACCACCCGCACTGAGCCGCCAAGGTCTGCCGCCAGTCGCTCCGCTCGTTCTATGGTGCGATTGGTCAGGCGGATTTCGGGACAACCGGCATCGGCCAACGCCGCCACCACCGCTCGCGCCGCGCCACCCGCGCCAATCACCACCGCTGGTGCCGCATCCGCCCGCCAGTCCGGCTCCGCCGCGACGAGATTGGCCATGAAGCCGAAACCGTCGGTGTTAAACCCCTCCAGCAAACCATCGACCCCAACCACAACGGTATTGACCGCGCCCAACCGCGCCGCCCCCGAATCAATCTGATCCAAAGCGGCTAACACCGCCTCCTTATGCGGCACGGTAACGTTGACCCCGCGCAGACCCAGCGCCGGCAGGGACCGCACGGCCTCGACCAGCCGGGCCGGCGGCACCGCCAACGGCACATAAGCACCATCAATGCCATAGCGGTTCAGCCAAAAGCCATGCAGACGCGGCGATCGTGAATGACGAATCGGCCACCCAATCACGCCCGCAACCAGGGCGGCTCCGGTGATGGTCATACGCTGATGATCCCCTGTTCCCGCAAAAATTCCAGCAACCCGAGTAACGGCAGCCCCATAATGCCCAGCCAGTCACCTTCGACCGCAGCGAATAATTGAAGACCACCGCCTTCGATCTGATAGCCACCAACCGAACCGAGGCACGCCGCACCCTGCTCGGCCAAGTAATGATCTAAAAACAACTCGCTGAAGTCACGCATGGTTAGAGTGGCAATCGACAGGTCACGCCAAAGACAGCAACCATCGCAGACCACAACCACCGCAGTAACCAGACGGTGACGCCGCCCACGCAGGCTTAGAATCTGGTCTCGTGCTCCAGCGATGGAGTCCGGCTTTTCTAGCCAAGCACCGTCAAGATCTAGAATCTGGTCACTGCCGAT
>CAUYTZ010000052.1:0-4713 GCA_963575695.1 uncultured Gammaproteobacteria bacterium
GATGATCATCGTTCCTGATGGCCGGGTGGTTTATAGCGTGACCAAGAGCGGCTATTTCGCCACCACGCTCGGCAGCGGCAACGACAGCCGTCTGGCCCGGCTCCATCAACTTTTGCAGACCAACACCTCCCAACTGACGGCATTCGCCGAATTCGCCTACGACGAGGCCATCGGCGACAACGTTACTGGTATTCTGGCCGGGGCCTTGCGCCGAGCCGACGGAACCTTGATCGGCATCGTTGCTTTGGTCGTGCCGGTGGAGCCCGTTGATGCCGTGGTCCGCTCGGCGGCGGGACTGGGGGAAACCGGCCAGACCTATCTGGTCGGAGCCGATTTAAACCTGCGCACCAGTGCCCGGCTGGCCGAACAGCCGACCATTCTTAAACAGAAGGTTGATACCCCGGCGGTTCGTGCTGGGTTGGCTGGCGACTCGGGGGTGATTGAATTCGACGGCTTCGCGGCCGGTACCCGTCAACAGCGGTCCTTGATGATCGCCTTCGCTCCCTATAACTTCTTCGGCATTCACTATGCGCTGATCGCCGAGGCCGGATTGGTCGAAGTGCTGCAACCGTTACACAGGATGCGGGCCGGTGCGCTGTCGTGGGGGCTGGCGGTGCTGGTCGCAGTGGCCCTGGCCGGGATCTGGCTGGCGCGAGGCATTGTCGATCCGCTGGCCGGCATCACCGGGGCCATGCTTCATCTGGCCGATGGTGAACTGGAAACCACAATCCCCGGAGTCGGCAGGGAAGATGAAATCGGGGCCCTGGCCCGGGCGCTCTTAGTGTTCCGTGAAAACCTGATCGAAGTTCACCGCCTGCAACTGGCACGCGAAAAAGATGCGGCGGCACAACGCCGTCTGCTGGAAGCGATTCCGCTGCCGCTGCTGGTCACCAGCCGGGATGAAAAGCGGATCTTGCACCTGAACCAGCCTGCGGCCGAATTGTTCGGCATCGACCGGAAACAAGCGGTGGGACAGGCCACACCCGACTATATCGTTGATGCCCGCGACCGCAACCGGCTGCTGGAAGCCTTGCGACTTCAGGGCCAGGTTGATGAATTCGAAATTTCGGTGCGAACCCCCCGCACGGAGCCTTACTGGGCACTGTTAAGCGCACGCGCGCTGTCGTATCAGGACCAAGATGCGGTACTGGTCGCGCTGAATGGCATCAATGAACGCAAACGCGCCGAAGAATTGCAGCGAATCGCCGCTCATCGCCTCGCCGAAGCCAATCGCCAGATCACCGCCAGCATCCAATACGCCAGCCGGATTCAGACCGCCCTGCTTGGCTCGGAACAGCGGCTGGCGACGGTGGTGCCCGATCACGTCCTGATCTGGCAGCCACGTGATATCGTCGGCGGTGATTTCCACTGGGTCCACCGCTGGGCCGACGGTCGCGGTGCCGTTGTGGTGGTGGCCGATTGCACCGGTCACGGCGTGCCCGGTGCTTTGATGACCATGATTGCCTGTACCCTGCTGGATCGCGTGCTGGTCGACGGCAACCATGATGATCCGGCCAAAATTCTAAGTGAACTCAGTCGCCTGATCAAATCGGCCCTAGGCCAGGACCAAAGCCACGGCCCCTCGGACGATGGTGCCGAAGCCGGCGTGTGCTGCATTGACTTCGCCCAGCGCCGGCTGACTTTCGCCGGGGCCCGGTTCGCGCTGTGGGTCGGACACAACGCCCCCGACCCTAACGGTGCCAATGTGGTCGAAATCCGCGGCGACCGCATGGGCATCGGCTTTCGCACCACCCCCCAGCACCCGCAATTCACCAATCACGGCCTCCACATCGAACCGAGAACCAGCTTTTTCCTGGCCACCGACGGCGTTACCGATCAGGTCGGCGGGACTGAGAACCGGGCGTTTGGCCGCCGGCGGCTGCTGGCACTCCTCAACGAAGTGGTCGCGGCCGGCGGGGCACTCCACGAGCATAAATCCAGGATTCTCGATGAACTAGAGCGGTTCCGCGGACATGAAGCGCGGCGCGACGACCTGACACTGCTCGGGTTTTGTGTCCACAACGAGGGGCCGGTATAAAATCCATGACTTGATGGTGCCCCGTGGCTTTATCGCTCCCCCGTGGCTTTATCGCTGATGACAAATCCGCTCCCATCCGCTAAAACTTACCGGTGGCGAGTGGTGTCCGGATGGAATGGAAGCTTGCCGAATTGATTAATCAGAGCATATCCTGACTGATTCTTAAGTTAGAGGGAGTTAACGTCGATGTCCGCCGAAGCGCCCGCCGGTTCGCCTTCGTCTTCTCCTTCATCTGAGGTGAGTGATGGTCGCCCCGCACCCAAGCGGGTGCTGATCGTCGAAGACAACGAACTCAATATGAAGCTGTTCCATGATCTGCTGGAGGCGCATGGTTACGCCACCTTGCAGACCCGCGACGGCATGGAAGCCTTGAAACTGGCCAGACAGTACCGGCCAGACCTAATTTTGATGGACATCCAGTTGCCGGAAGTGTCCGGACTGGAAGTGACCAAATGGATCAAGGAAGACCAGGAACTGAAAGTGATCCCGATCATTGCCGTAACTGCGTTTGCGATGAAGGGTGATGAAGAGAAAATTCGAGAGGGTGGGTGCGAAGATTACTTGGCCAAACCGATTTCGGTCACAAAATTCCTGCAAACCGTGCAGAAGTACCTTGGCTAAGTCCCAAGCCCCTGCCCGTCGGACCCCACGCTCATGACCGCGCGAGTGCTCGTTGTCGATGACTTGCTGCCCAACGTCAAGTTGTTGGCGGCTAAGTTGACGCGCGAGTATTTTGACGTGATTTCAGCTTATAATGGGGCTGATGCCCTAGAACTGGTCAAAAAAGAATCGCCCGATATCATTCTGCTCGACGTGATGATGCCGGGTATGGATGGGTTCGAGGTTTGCCGACGTATCCGTTCAGACCCGGCCAGCCAACATATTCCTGTGGTCATGGTCACGGCGCTGTCCGATGCTGCCGACCGCTTGCGCGGGTTGGAAGCCGGGGCCGACGACTTCTTGACCAAGCCGGTCAACGATGTCGCACTGTTCGCGCGGGTACGCTCGCTGGTCCGGCTCAAGATGATGATGGACGAATGGCGGCTGCGCGAAAGCACGTCCGGCCAATTCGGTATGCTACAACAGGATCCCGTCGCTGGCGCTGAGTCGATTCGTGATGCCCGGGTGCTGGTGATTGAGGACAACAGCACAGACCTGGAAAAGATCCTGGAAACGCTGCAACGCGATGGCCACAACGTCGAGCCGGCGACCAGCAGTGCGATCGCACTCAAGCGCAGTCTCGATAGTGAATTCGATTTGGTCATCATCAGCATCGCTTTGATTTATGAAGACGGTCTTCGGCTGTGTTCGCAGTTGCGCTCGCATGAACGCACTCGCCAAGTGCCGATATTGTTGCTGGCTGATGATGGTGACATGAATAGGGTTGCCAAAGGTCTGGAACTTGGCGCTAACGATTATGTGATCAAGCCAATCGACCGCAACGAATTGCACGTCCGGGTGCGGACCCAAATCCGTCGCAAGCGCTATCAGGACCGGTTACGGGCCAATTACGAACTAAGCCTATCAATGGCGTTGACCGATCCGCTGACCAGCGTCTTTAACCGCCGCTATGTCACCGCACATTTGCCGCGCCTGCTTGACCGCGCCATCGACAACAACAAGTCGGTGTCGGCGCTGATGTTCGATATCGACCACTTCAAGCTGGTTAATGACAGCTATGGCCATGCGGTCGGCGACGAAGTTCTTCGCGAAGTCGCGGTGCGCGCATCGATGAATCTGCGCAACTTCGATCTGGTCGCACGGTTGGGCGGGGAAGAATTCGTGGTCATCCTACCCGACACCGGGGCAGAAACTGCGCTGGCCGTGGCGGAAAGACTGCGCAGCCTGATCGCCGACGCCCCGTTCAAGGTCAGCGCCTCGGTCGAAGAGATCACGGTTACGGTCAGTGTGGGGGTTTCGGTTGGTGGCTGGGTTGGCGATAAACCGGATGCACTTTTGCGCCGGGCCGATGATGCGCTGTATGAGGCCAAGCGTGCTGGCCGCAATCAGGTGGTGGCTGATCCGCAAATTGCGCAGCAAGACGCTCGCCTGGGCAAGCGCAGCTAGGCCAACCTGGATTGGGCTGCCGCCCCAACCCGCCTGGGGCCAACCCGCCTGGGGAATCAATTCCCCAGACCCGGTCTTCTTTTGTGAACTTACAAATTCGCAGCCCAATCGCGTAAGTGATACATTTTCAGCCTCTCAGCCATAAGTCATCCAATAACGTAGCAATGTGGTTATCGTCTGACCGGGGCCTTTGGCATCGCCGCCAATTATCCGCGGGTTACGGTAACGCGGCAGGTTGCTTGCCTAGGCCCTGATTTTGTCGAGTATGCCGCCGCTGTCACCCCCGGGAGCGACACCTGCCCCGCTGCGGATGGGCAATCTGGTGTCCATCATTCGCTATTGGCAGCCGGTCGGTACCCATGTCTTTGGGTTGGCGTGCTGGCCGCCGTTCTCCACCTTTACCTGGAGCCCGGTTTTGGCTTTAAGTTTGTGGATGCGATCAATCTTTGGCGACGCGAACAGACATGAAAAAAGAATCAAAATTACAGTTGGGCTGCCGCCCAATCGCGTAAGCGATACATTTTCAGCCTCTCAGGGCGGCGGCGGCGGGCACCCATACGATTCATGTCGCCCAGTTGGCGACCAATGACACCTCGGTGGCCACGGTT
>CAUYTZ010000053.1:0-9487 GCA_963575695.1 uncultured Gammaproteobacteria bacterium
TTGTAGAGCAACACCTGATGCATCAGGTTGCAGACCAGCACCCCTTCGTGCAGATCCCGCAGAATCGCTGCCAACCGGCTCTTCTGCTCCTCAACCGAGGCCACCGAATCGGCCACCGCTTGGCCGATATCGCGTCGAACCGTGGCGAGGCGTTCGGACAAATCATTGATCGCTTCGGGGAGCGGGGCCAGATCGGCAAACCGCGCCACCGGCACCCGTGCGCCGTCGCCGCCATGAACCATCACCCGCGCTTCGGCAGCCAGGGTCTCGGCACCCTCAATCACCAGTTTCCGCACGCCCAGCCACAAACCATAGACTGCGCTGATGACCACCACGGTCATCAGCAGGGCGTAGGCGGTAAGCGGGTCGTGGCCATCCGTGGCGGGTAGTAAAGCCAGCGGCAAACCAACCGCCAACCCAACGGCCACGCAGCCAACCGCCGCGAACAGCAGTGGTAGCCGACGACGGTGGCTGAGCAAACGATCAAGCAGCGGTTGCCAGGCGTCATCGTCATCGTGCCGGCTGTCGGCATCGTCCCCGGTGGCGATCGTCACTGGTCCTTTTGCTCCAGGTATTTCCGCACCGTGCTGACCAGATCCCGCGTCGAGAACGGCTTGGTGATGTAATCGGTGGCACCGAGCGCCATGCCCTTTTCACGCTCGACATCACGGCTTTTGGCGGTGAGCATGATGATCGGCAGGGTCTTAAAGGCGGGGTTGGCGCGGATGGTTTGGCACACGTCGAAGCCATCCCGTTTGGGCATCATGGCGTCGAGAAGGATCAGATCGGGGGGCGATTCCGCCACCGACCGCAAAGCCTCTTCGCCGTCACGGGCCACGCGCACCTCAAACCCGGCCTTTTGCAGCAAAACCTGCAACGATAGCAGGATGCTGGGTTCGTCATCGGCCACCAGGATGATCGGCTTCATTGCGGGGTCTCCTCCCTGTTCCCGCCATAGCGTAGGCTCTTGGGATTATTGTTGATCTTAACAGATTCCTACGCCGGCACAATTGTATTTACAACTCTGTCCAGGTTTCAAGCCGGGGGTGCGGTCATTTGGTTTTGATCACCACCGGTTGGCCCCCAACCGCAGTACGGACTGTGCCACGCTTGGTTTCGGCCTCGCCCTGGGTTGTGAACGGTCCCACCCGAACCTGCTTCCAACTTTGGTTGTTACGGTCGGTATAATCAGTCACCTCGGCTTGCAGACCTTTGGTGCGCAGCCGGGCGGCGGTGTTTTCGGCATTTTCCGCCACCTTGTAGCTGCCGACGACCACGACATAGCCACCCTTGCCGGAAGCAGAAGCTGGGGGCGGGGTTGGCATCGGGGGCGGGGCCGGCGAATGGGCTGCCGAAGCGGGCCGCGCCGGTGGCGGACTGGCTGGCGGGCTAGCCAGCGGGCTAGCCAGCGGGCTAGAAGGAAAAACGAGTCTCGGCGGTGGCGGGAGAACCGGATCCGGAGTGGTTTCTTCGGCCGCAGGCGGTGGCGGCACCTCCGGAGTCGGGATTATGGTCGACGGAGCCGTCGGAGTCGTGGTTTCCGGTGAAGGGGCCATAGCCGTTGGCACCGGCACCGGCTGCGGAATGGACGGAGGCACAGATGGTGAGGAAATCGAGGTTTGCTCAGGCGGAATGGGCACCTGCGGTGCGACCGGAACCGTAATTACGGCGGTGTCGGTGATAACCGGCAGTCCCCCACCACCGCCATCAAACCAACCCGTAAGCCAGCCAACCATCAGCGCCGTCACCATCACGCCAGTCCCGGCGCCGATTAGCAGTTTGCGTCGAAGGCCTTCCGGCGGCTGGTCGTCTTCTTCGTCATCATTATCGTTGTTGTCGTCTTCTGCCTCGAACCGCGTTCTTCCGGTGCCTGTGTGTGGACGCCCCCGGTAGTCGCCAGCAATTGCCTCAACCAAAGCCAAGGTTTCCGGTCGAATCGAAACCTGATCCTCCCGCAGAGTGACTTCGTCCGCCTCCGCCTCGTCCGGAGCAAGCCGCTCTTGGCCCCTCTGCGGCACGTCGTCCAGCATGTCCAGAAAGCTCGGCTTAATAGCGGGAACTCCTTGGAGGCTCGAGTGGGGGGGCCGGAGTGGTGTGACGTGGTGGCCCGGTCAGGCTACCGGCGGAGTCCGCACCGTGGTTTGGCCAGCGGCAGTTCCGGGCGCAACCATCGCTGACGGCGGCAGGGTTTGAGTCGGCGTGGCGGCAGGCGATGGTGTCGCCCCCTCGGCCGGCTTCTCATCCTCATCGCGCAGGCCAGCCCGGAACGCTTTCACGCCCTTGGCGACATCGCCCATCACTTCCGGCAGTCGGCCGGCTCCGAAGATAATCAGGATGATGACCAGCACCACCAGCCAATGCCACAAACTGAACGTACCCATTGCCCGCAGGCCCCCTTGACACTTTTTCCTGCCGCCCCAGCCGATTCTGCGCGAGCGGACACTCTCCATGCGAAGATACCGTCTTCGCCCATCCAGAGACAGGCTAAAATTGGTTCAACCGCCAACAACCAGCGACGCAGGACAGGAAAAATACCCCACCGTGACCGCCATCACCGCTCCAGCCCCCCCGGAGGGTGTAAGATCAGAGCCAGCGTAAGAAATGGGGAAACCGCTTTGGTTCCCGACTAGAGCTGAAAAGGGAATTTCCATGGTCAAGGTGAAACTGTCCAGCGTGCCAGTTAGCGCGGTGCTTGCCTTGGTTCTGGCCGCCGCAGTGCCGGCGCTTCCGGCGGCTGCGGACGAGGTCTTGTCCAATCCTACTCAGTGCGAGATTTCGACCAAGCTCGGCATCCAGGCTTCGGGGTGTCCGGCTGCGGCCAGTGTCGGTAACGGTGACGAACCGCCAACCCGTGGCCTAACCGTGGGCAACAGCGGGGCTTTGTCCGGCGTGCCTTCTCCCCAGACTCAGGCCATCCAGACCCAAAATTATCGCGCGGCGTTTAAGATCAATTTTAAGTTCGGCTCGGCGCAACTGACCGACGATGCCAAGCTGATTCTGGGCCGGATCGGCGCGGTTTTGAGCGCCGCCGATGCCCGCGATATGAGCTTCAAGATCGTCGGTCATACCGATAGTGTCGGTGCCGCCGATGCCAATCAAAGGTTGTCGGAAAATCGGGCGATGGCGGTGCGCGAATATCTGGTCCAGACCTTCCAGCTTAATGCCGATCGCGTGAGTGCGGAAGGACTGGGTAGCCGCCAGCCGTTCAACTCCGGCAATTCCAAAGCCGCTGAAAACCGTCGGGTGGAAGTGATCAACCTAGGCCGCAGGCCGTAAGGAATTGGGGCTGGGGGCGAAGCGTCCCCTCGTAGGCCGTAAGAAAATGGCTCCAGGGGCAAAGCGCCCCTGGTCGTCGAAGGCCAAACATCACGGCGTGCCGGCAGCAGCCTTTTCTTCTTCTTTGCGCGCCCGGGCCAGGTAGCGTGCCCGGCTGCCGGGCAGGCTGATCAGATAGGCCAGATCGGCCAGAACCAGCGTCAGCCACGGATTGATCACCAGCGAGGTCACGAGCAACCCGAACGCCAGCGCCACCGGAATCATCAGCACCCGCGCGATTCGCCGTCCCTTCAACGACGGAGTCGGCAACCGGCTGATCATCAGCACGCCGACGAACACCAGCCATCCGGCCACCAGTAGCGACTCGGCAGTGTCATGGCCGCTCTGAAAGGCTAAGGCCATCGGCAGCAGCCCCAGTCCGGCACCCATCGGAGTCGGCACGCCGGTAAAATAGCCTTTGGTCCAGGCCGGTACGTTGGGATTGGCCGACATGATCATGAATCGCGCCAGCCGGGCCGCCGAGCACAGCGCGAACACCACCGCCGCCAGCGCACCGATGATTCCAGCATCCTTGAGCACCCACGCCCACATCATTACCGCTGGGGCAATGCCAAAGCCGATACCGTCAGAAATACTGTCCAGACGGGCACCGAACCGGCTTTCGCACTTGAACAGCCGCGCGGCCCCGCCGTCCAGCACGTCCAGCACCGCTGCGAGCATGATCGCGTAGACCGCCCACCGCCACTGGGCATGGAGCGCGAAGTAAATCGCGCCCAGACCCGAGATCAGCGCCAGCATGGTTAGGGTATTGGGTACCAACCGCAGAATCGGGAACTTAGACCACAACGGAGCCCGAGCCTGCGGATCAGGGGGATAAGTCTCGGTCACTGGATTTTGCCTTGTCGCGCTGGCTCCGCCGAAGCCAGATCGGCCAGAATCGTTTCACCACCCAACATAGACTGGCCCTCGATCACCAGCGGGGCAACACCATTGGGCAGATAAACATCGACCCGGCTGCCGAATCGGATCAGACCATACCGCTGCCCGGCCTCCAACTGGTAGCCTTCGCGCACGAACGAGACGATTCGGCGCGCCACCAGCCCGGCGATCTGGACCAGACCGATCACTTGGCCATCGGCAATGCGCAACCGCAGCGCCAGGGCTTCGTTATCGGTGCTGGCCTTATCGTGTGCGGCATTCAAAAACTTACCCGGCCGGTAGGTTAGGCCTTCGACCACGCCCGCGATCGGCGCACGATTGATGTGGACGTCGAACACGTTGAGGAAAATGCTGACCTTGGTCAGCGGTGCCTTGCCCATGCCCAATTCGAACGGCGGCGGCGCGGTGGTGATCATCAGCACCTTACCGTCGGCCGGGCTGACCAGCAGCCCCGGTCGGGTTGGCGTAACCCGGGGGGGGTCGCGGAAGAAATAGGCGCACCACAGGGTGGCGATGCCGCCCACCCATAGGAAGCCATGGAAAAAGAAGGAGATCACAGCCGTGACTGCGGCGAAGATGGCGACGAAGCGCCAGCCTTCCGGATGAATCGTAACCTTCAGACAGTCCAGATGACGCATAAACTTCCGCTCCGTGCCAAGCTGCTCCCGGTCCGGCGCCCGGTCTGGCGTCGGCAGCCTTACCCAAGAACGGGCCCGACTGCGGTACGCAACGATGGCGGGAACCGGAAAATGGGGTGTCCCGAACCGTCAGGCAGAGGACCATGGCCATAGTGAGGATTGCATCACGGTTGTCAATGGGGTACCAGCGGTTCAGAGAGTGGGGAAAGGGAAGTCGATGGTGGGCGTAACGAAGGCGATGGTCGGTAGCGGCGGGCTATGCCGGCCCAGACTGTTCGCCACGGCCGCTATCGTTCTGATCGCGGTGGCGACCACGTTCCAGTTTCTGGTTCTGGGCGCGCTGCCGGTATCGCCGCATAACGATTTGGCCATGCATACCGCGATCGTGGAGAACTTCGCTCGCGCCATCGCCGAAGGTCAGATTCTCCCCCGGTTGCAGCCGGGTCTTACCGACCCCCGCGACATTCCAGTGTTCCAGTACTATGGTTTTATGACCGGTCTCAGCACCTTGCCGCTGGTTCTGGTCGGGCTTATGCCTTTCAAGGCACTGATTCTGGCCATAGTCGGCTGGCGGGTGTTCGGCGGCGTGGTGCTCTACCGTTGCGCCCGGCTGGTCGGCGGCAACCGGCTGGTGGCGGTGCTGGCGGTTGCGGCCTACCACCTGACCCCGTATCTGATTTCCACCCTTTACGGCCGGGTTGATATCGCCGAACCGATCGCCCATTGCCAGATTCCGCTTTTGGCTTATGGCGTTGCCTTAACGGTGCTGCGTTCGTTTCGGCGCGGCGTGGCGGTAATCGTCCTGGCGGTGGTGCTGTTGGCGCTGACCCATCCGATTTTCCTGCTTTATGGTGTCGCCGGCCTGGGCTTACTGGCGCTGGCCGGAGGTCAACGGCGGGTGGTGGCTGCGGTTGGGGCCGGAGTCGGTATTGGTCTGCTGCTGACCATGTTTCAATGGTATCCGGGTGTGGTCACGGGCGACCGCTTCGCCGGGCACTTCCTCAAATATTCACCTTACGAGTCGGCGGCGCAGACTTCGTTCAGCGGTGCGATCGGGCCGCCGTTGTCGCTGGCCGAGATCGGCTGGGTGGCGGAGGAAACCCAGCATGTGTTTCCGACTCCGGGTTGGCTAACGCTGCCGGCGTTGGTCTTGCTGGCGGTGGCGTGGTTGCGGCGGCGACGGGTTTTGCCTGAGGGCGAATTGGACCCTACCGCCCGAATGCGACCGCTGCGGGCGATGGTTTTGGCCGGCGCGGTGGTGTTTGGTTTTCTGGCCTTCAGTCCGCTGGATGTGTTCCAGTTTTTGCCGCGTATGACCTGGGCGTTGCAGTTTCCTTATCGGCTGCTGGCGTTTCTGGCCTTGTTTACGGCCTTGGCTCTGCCGCTGGTTGCGCCACGGCTGTCCCGGGCCGGCTTCGCGGTGCTGATGGCGGTGACGCTGCTTCAGAGCTGGGCGATTCTCGCCCGCCCGACCTATCGGCAGCCGCTGGAGATTCCGCAGGCTGGGCTGGGCGATACCTTCGCTTCGGCCGACTATGTGATGATCGAGCGCAATCCGCTGGCCGGGTTGAAGGCGCGAGACGGCTGGATGCCCTTCTATGCCCGCTTGCTGTGGTCGCGCACGCTGCCTTATTCGCCCAGTGGCGAGCTGCCGGCCGATGCCGACGGCTGGCTGAAGCCGGACGCCCGCTTTGGCCGCTTCAGCCGATCCAAGAAGCCGGTGTGGCTGCGGGTGATTGGTGAAGTGCCGGAGGGGGATCAGTCGGTCTCGCTGTGGCTGGCCGATGCCGATCGGCCGCAGCTTCCGGCCAGCGAGGTTCGCAGCCTATCCCCCGGCCGGTTTTCAGTCATGCTGACCATGCCGCCCGGTATCCACACTTTGTTGCTTCAAACCTCCGCCCTCCCAATGACTACCGTCGAGGCCACCGTCGAGGCCCCTGGCCGGTTGCGTCTGCGTCTGGAGTCGCTGGAAGGAATTCCGGAAGCGTCCTTTTATCGTGGCCCGACTCCGGCGGTGGCGGAACTGCACCTAACGGGAACCACCGCGCTGAGTGACGGTATGGTTTCGGTGTGGGTGGCTGAACCCTCGGCTCCGGACGTGCCGCTGGGACCACCAGTGACGTTTCCGGCTGGATCGTTCGATATCCGCCTGCCGCTGCCGGCGCGGGAGGGTGATTACATTGTGGTGCCGTCGCGGTTCTTGATTCCATCCCTGGACGACCCAACCTCGCCCGATCGCCGGCGGCTGAGTCTTTCGCTAACGTCGCAGGAAATTGTGCCTCCGTTGGAAGGGGCCGCGCCGCCGCCGCCGCGCAGGCTTAATCATCGCGCGGTGCTGCGAGAGCCGACCGGCCCTTATTCACGCCGGTTCATGGTTGCCGCCGAAACATGGCAGCCGGACCCGGGTACCGGCCCGTTTTCCCAACAGACCATCATTCAGTTGCCGCTGGCCTATAACCCGTTCTTCGTGGTGAGCGAGGATGGGCGGCAACTGGAGACCAGGAGTGACGAAACCGGGCGGACTCTGGTCACAGTTGCTGATTTGTCCCGCCCGCTCGAAGCGCGCTTTCATTTGCCGGGTCTGGTCTGGTTCAGCCTAGCCGTCGGCGTGGCGCTGCTGGCGCGTCTAAAATGGCTGGAGCGGTTGCTGGAAATGAAAGCCCAGAGTTAAAGGTCAGAGTTAAAAAGAGGGAAAGGCCATGAAATACGTCGATGAATATCGGGATGGTGCTCTGGCCCGTACCGTTGCCGCCGCGATTGGCACCGAAGCCGCCTCTGGCCACGAATACCGGTTCATGGAATTCTGCGGCGGTCACACCCACGCCTTGTGGCGCCACGGCATCGTCGATCTGCTGCCCGATAATGTGCGCATGGTCCACGGTCCCGGCTGTCCGGTGTGCGTGCTGCCGATGGGCCGAATCGATGACGCCCTGGCGCTGACTGAACGGCCAGAGGTGATTCTGTGCAGCTATGGCGACGCCCTGCGTGTGCCCGGCAGTCGCCAAGTCAGTTTGCTGAAGGCTAAGGCTGCCGGCCGCGATATCCGCATGGTTGCCTCCACTCTGGATGCCCTGGCTTTGGCCCGTGCCAATCTCGACCGCGTGGTGGTGTTCTTTGCCATCGGTTTTGAAACCACCACCCCGCCGACGGCCTTGGCCCTGATTAAGGCCAAGGAGCAGGGGCTAACCAATTTCACGGTCTTTTCCAACCACGTTCTGACTCCGGCCGCGATTCACGCCATTCTCGACGCCCCGCCTACGCCAGAGGGCGAATCCGTGGCTTTGGATGGCTTCATCGGTCCGGGCCATGTCTCGGCGGTGATTGGCTATCGCCCTTATGAGCCGTTCGCCGAGCTCTACAAGAAACCGGTGGTGATTTCCGGGTTTGAGCCGCTGGACGTGATGCAATCGATTCTGATGCTGATTCGCCAGGTCAACGATGGCCGGGCCGTGGTCGAAAATCAGTATGGCCGTGCGGTTCGTCGCGACGGTAACGCCAAGGCCATGGCCATGGTTGAGCGGGCGTTCGAAACCCGGGAAACCTTTGAATGGCGCGGACTGGGCCTGCTGCCGGACAGTGCGCTTCGTCCGCGAGCCGAGTTTGTCGATTACGATGCCGAGGTGCGCTTTCAGGTGCCGGGGATTTCGGTGGCCGACAATAAGGCCTGTGCCTGCGGCCCGATTCTGCGTGGGTTGAAGAAGCCGTTGGATTGCAAGCTGTTTGGTCGCGTGTGTACGCCGGAAAACCCGATCGGTGCTTGTATGGTCTCGTCGGAGGGGGCTTGCGCCGCCTATTACTCTTATGGCCGGTTTAAGTAGCCTTCGGCAGGCAGGGGTTTTGTTCCTGGACCCCACCATTTAGGAGATTAAGCCGCTGTCAGCCACGTCGCCAGTGGTTCCCAGGCTATGGCGGTGGCGGTGTTGGACACGATCATGCCGATATGGCCCAGCGGCGGGGTTTGGATCACGCAGCCCGGTATCGCCCGAGCCAGGGCCAGCGCCGAGGCCGGCGGCACAATCCGATCCCGTTCCGGAATCTGGGCCAGCGTCGGCACCCGAATCCGCGTCGGGTCAACCGGCAGTCCGGCAATCAACCACTCCCCCCGGGCGGTGTCGTTGCGGCCATACCAGCCGATCATGCAATCCCGGGCCACCGCCGCTGGCAGAGGAATGCCATCGTTCAACCAGTCTTCCAAGGCGACGAAGGCCGTTGCCGATTCGGACTCCTGCGCCATACGCCCGAACTGTCTAAACTTGCGCACCACCAGCCAGGGATCGAGGCCGGCGAACAGGGTTTGAATGGCATCGACCGGCAATTCGCCCCAGGTTTCGATCGCCGGCGCGAACAAGGCCATGAACGAGGCGGTGCTGCGGGCCAGTTCCGGACTTTCGGCGTGGAAATCCCACGGTGTGGCCAGCAGCCCCAACCCGGCCAGATCACGCGGCCGACGCCAGGCCAAAGCCGCAGCCAGCAGCCCGCCCATGCAATAGCCAACCACCTTGGGCTTGCGACCGTTGGTCAGGTCGATCACCGCATCCAGTGCCCGCTCCAGCCGGCCGGCGATGTAATCGGTCAGCGAATAGCGCCGTTCCCAGGGACCGGCCCGGCCCCAGTCGATCAACAGGGGGCGGATT
>CAUYTZ010000054.1:0-3511 GCA_963575695.1 uncultured Gammaproteobacteria bacterium
TGGCTCATCGCTTTGGCCTGGGCGAGCCGACTCGTTTGGACCTGCCTGGCGAGCGGCCGGGGTTGGTGCCGTCGCGAGCCTGGAAACAGAGCGCGTTTAATGTCGCCTGGCAGCAGGGCGAAACGCTGGTGGCGGCGATCGGCCAGGGCTATGTTTTGGCCACGCCGTTGCAACTGGCGGTTCTGACCGCGCGGCTGGTTAATGGCGGTTATGCCATCCGTCCGCACCTGACCAAGCAGATCAAGCAGGGACCGGCTGAGGAGACGGTGTGGCCGGCGATTGGCGTGCAGAAGCGCAATCTGGATCTGGTGGTGCAGGCGATGATGATGGTGGTCAATACCCCGCAGGGTACCGCCTTTAAGGCTCGGATTATGGAAGCGGGCATGGAAATGGGCGGCAAGACCGGCACCTCTCAGGTTCGGAGGATTTCGATGGCCGAGCGCTCGACTGGGGTGGTTAAAAACGAAGACCTACCTTGGCGTGAGCGCGACCATGCCCTGTTCGTCGGCTTCGCACCGATCGAAGCCCCGCGTTATGCGGTGTCGGTGCTGGTCGAACATGGCGGCGGCGGCTCGACGGTGGCGGCGCCGATTGCCCGCGACTTGTTGATCGAGTGTCAGAAGCGCAATCCGGCGCGACCGTTGGCCGGATCGGCGTGAATTGGTCGTGTTAAAGGAAACGGGCCCAGGGCAACGCCCTGGTCGTCGAAGGCAAAAATATTAATAGGTACAGGACAGACCGTATGACCGACCAATGTCCGATTACCCTACCGCGCGCGGTGCTGTTCGACTGGGACAACACTTTGGTTGAAACCTGGGACTGCATTCATGCCGCCCTGGCCGCCACTTTTGACGCCATGGGCATGGAGCCGTGGTCAATGGCCGACACCCAGGCCCGGGTCCGCCAGTCTCTGCGCGACAGTTTTCCCAAGTTGTTCGGGGAGCGCTGGCAGGAAGCGCGCGATATTTATTACCATCACTTCTCCACCACCCATCTTGAATACCTGCGTGCGAAGGATGGTGCCGCCGAGTTGCTTGATGTCCTGGCCGAGCGCGGGGTCTATCTGGGGGTGGTTTCCAACAAGACCGGCAAGTTCTTGCGCAAGGAAGCGGAAGCGCTGGGCTGGCAGGGGCGGTTTCAACGTATAATCGGGGCCACCGATGCCGAAGCCGATAAGCCGGCCGTGGCCCCGGTCAAGTTGGCCCTGGAACCGATTGGTATCGAACCCGGTGGCCCGGGGATCGACAGCATTTGGTTCGTCGGTGATGCCGATGTCGATCTGGAATGTGCGCATGCCGCCGGCTGCGTGCCGATCCTGCTCGGCCCGGCCAAAACTGTGATCGACGTTCGTTTCCCGCCGCGCTTTCATTTCGATGGCTGCCCCGCGCTTTCCGCCTTGGTACTGACGCTCTAGACTACTATATCGATTGGCGGTCCTCCGAGTGGGCCTTCGATCGGTCCCCCGATAGGGGCGGGGGTGTTGGCTGCGGCGCTGCGGTGGCGGTCCATGGGCTACTCTTTGCGGGGTGGCCCCAATAAGATCAACGACAAGGCTTAGGTCATGACCGAAAAAAGCCAAAACGTTCAGGATGTGTTCCTGAATCACGTCCGAAAGAGCAAGACACCAGTGACGGTATTTTTGATCAACGGCGTTAAACTTCAGGGCATCATCACTTGGTTTGATAACTTCTCCGTTTTGCTCCGCCGAGATGCTCATTCGCAACTGGTCTACAAACATGCCATTTCTACCGTGATGCCGGCACATCCGATTCAGTTGTTCGATCCGACGGACAAGGACAGTGAACACGACTGAGAACTTGGCCATGCTGACTGGCCAGGACGACCAGCCCCTGGCGGCCACCGGCCGTGCGGTGGTGGTTCATCCCTTTTCCCGGCGGTCGCCGCGGGATGACGTCCCCGATCAGACCCGATCCCCCGAAGCTCGCCTGGAAGAGGCGGTGAGGCTGGCGCATGCCATCGCGTTGACCGTCGTCCATGCCGGTGTGGTTCGGCTTACCCGTATGACCCCGGCGACTCTGCTTGGCGGCGGTACGGTTCAACAGTTGGCGGCGCAGGTTGTGGAGTTAAACGCCGGGTTGATCATCATCGATGCCTTGGTGTCGCCGGTACAGCAGCGCAACCTGGAACGGGCGCTGAAGGTTAAGGTTATCGACCGTACCGGGCTGATTTTGGAAATCTTCGGTGCTCGAGCTCACACGCGCGAGGGCCAGTTGCAGGTTGAACTGGCGGCGTTGACCTATCAGCGTTCACGGCTGGTCCGGTCTTGGACCCACTTGGAACGGCAGCGCGGCGGCTTCGGCTTCCTGGGCGGGCCGGGCGAATCTCAGATCGAACTGGACCGGCGGTTGATCGGCGACCGTATCGTCAAGATCAAGCGCGAGCTGGATGATGTGCGCCGAACCCGGTCCCTGCACCGTAAGGCGCGCGAACGGGTGCCTTATCCGGTGGTGGCGCTGGTTGGCTACACCAATGCCGGTAAATCGACACTGTTCAACCGTCTGGCCGGCGCGGACGTATTCGCTAAGGATCTGCTGTTTGCCACGCTTGATCCAACGATGCGCGCGATTACCCTGCCTTCGGGACGCAAGGTAATTCTGTCTGATACGGTTGGCTTTATTTCCGATCTGCCGACCACCCTGGTCGCGGCGTTTCGCGCCACGCTGGAAGAGGTAACTGCGGCCGATCTGATTTTGCACGTACGCGATGTTGCCCATCCCGATCATGAAGTTCAGCGTGAGGATGTCAACCGCGTGCTGCGCGAACTGGGCATCGATTGCGACGCCGATCCGCGACTGGTCGAGGTTTTGAACAAGATCGATTGTTTGGATGTCGAAAGCCGCGCCGCAGCGCTGGCCCAGGCTCGGCACGCTCAGGTCGAGCGTGGGGGAGGGGGGCAGGCGGTGGCCTGTGCGCTGTCGGCGCTGACCGGCGAGGGCCTGGATACCCTGTGTGCGGTGTTGGACCGCCATATGACCGCAGGTCGGCTAGAGGTGACGCTGGCGGTGCCGCATGGCGACGGTGCCGCCCTGGCTTGGCTTTACCAGTGGGGTGAGGTGCTGACCCGTCGCGACGATTCCGAGCACGTCCATCTGTGCGTGGCGCTTGATCCGGCTGATTGGGCTCGATTTCACAAGCGTCATCCGGAATTGGCGGGTGCGCTGCCCAGCGAGCCTGGTGCCAGCGAGTCTTGGAAATGACACGCAGGCCTCTTCGGCGGCCCCGGCGTTTGCCGGGGCGCCCGGGGGGACGTATGCCCCCGAGGTGTGGGTGGTTTGGGGGGGGGGCAGATCAACCCCGCCCGATTTATGGGCGACAAGCGCGGTAGATTTGCGCCCTGGGGCAGGCAGTGCCTTGTTTGTCCGTTTCGTCCCGGTTTGGGCATTCTCCGGCCATAATAGCTCGCGGCTACCAGGACCGGAAGCTGCTTCGCGTTTGCGTCGCCCTAAATAAAGTGGGTCCAGGCTCCTGGTGGGTCCAGGGCAAAGCCTTG
>CAUYTZ010000055.1:0-8386 GCA_963575695.1 uncultured Gammaproteobacteria bacterium
CATCGCTGCGACCGCTTTGCTTACCGCAACGCCGCTCTTGTCGGCGTCGATCGCGGATTGGCGGGCAATCTTTTCGGTTTCGGTGGCGTTATCGGCGTTTTGGCGGATGTTGGCCGCCATTTCTTCCATCGACGACGAGGCTTCCTCGGTTGAGGCTGCCTGTTCAGCCACGCCCTGGGACAGGTTTTCGGCGGTGGCGCTCAACTGATTGCTGCCGGAGGACACGTTTTCCGCCCCCGAAGCAACCTCGCTGGCGCCGGTGGAGACGTTTTCAGACGCGGTGGTAATGTCGGCAACGATGCCACGCAGACGCTCGACCATGGTGTTGAGCGCACCAATCAAATCGCCGATTTCCTCGCGGCCCGTGTAATCGATGGTGCTGGTCAAATCTCCGTTCGAAACTGCGGTGGCCAGGGTTCCGGCCTTGCTCAGACCACGGGAGATCACCAGTGACACCCACACCGCCGCCGCAATGCCGATGACCAGCGACGCCCCCGCCATGATCAACAGCAACAGCCGCGACTCGCCGTAGGTGTGCTCGGAGGTTTCAATCGCTTCCCTCATCACCCGCTGGTCGATGCCGATGATGTCCTTGCTAATCACGTCAATCTTGTTCAGCAATTCGCGGTTTTTGCCTGAGGAAAGAGCCGCAGCCCGGGCGTTGCCGTTCTCCAACGCCGCATCACGCACCTGCTTGTGCAGCGGCAAATAGGCGTCCCAAGCCGGAGCCAGACGATCGATCTCGGTTCGCACCGCCGGATTGCCCTTTTCCCGCAACAGCTTGATTGTTGTCTGAACTTCTTGCAACCGGCCATCGATGCGCTGGGCCCAGGCCCGCATCTTATCCTCGTTGTCCTCCAGAATCAGTTCCTTTTCGTTGCGGTTGACCCGCAACATCAATACCGGAAGTTTGCCGGATAGAGTCGCAACCAGGGGGTCCGCGTCCAAAGCTTTCTCATCCAACTCGGTCGCCAGCTTAAGCGCGAGTTCAAACGCCTCTTTGCCCTTGCCGGCAGAAAGATCGTGGGCGCGCGTGTTGGAATTGAGCAAGGCCAAACGGAAGGCTTCATCCTGAGACTTCATGTACTCTTCATAAATTGTCCAAAAGGCGTCCAGGCGCCGCCGCCCTTCTTCAATCGCAATTTCCCGGCGCTTGGTGAATGTTTCTTGGAACTCCGCCCGTTCCTTCTTCAACCGTTCGACATACCCCTTCATCGCCTGATCATCATTTTCCAGAATGATGTTCTTTTCCGTCCGGGCCATCATTGACAATATGTTGGCCAGTTGCAGCGTCAGCTTGGTCCGCTCCGCCGGTCCGCGGACCACGGTTTTCAGCTCCTGATTGGAAGCCGCGAGATTGCTGACCCCCAGATACGCCGAAACCGCGCTCAAGATGAGCACCGCCGCGAACGCCGTCGCCAGTCTGGCCTTGATTGTAAACCGCATGACGCTTTCTCCCGTGGCCTTATGGTTTTTATTAAGGGCTTAGTTGTCCCGGTCGGTCGTATGTCACGCCGCTCTAAGCGAGGTTTCGCGTTCCCGCGCCAGTTTGATCAAGTGGGGGATGTCAAGGATCAGGGCGACGCTGCCGTCACCCAGGATGGTCGCGCCGGAAAAACCTTCCTGGTCGCGGTGCAAACGACTCAAGGACTTGATCACGGTCTGGTGCTGGCCGATGACCTGATCGACCACCAGCCCGATTCGGGTGTCGCCGGTAGAGACGATCACCACCTTTTGAATCGACTCGCCCTCGCCGGCCAGATTGAACAACTCACGCAAGCGGATGTAGGCCACGATGTCGCCGCGAATATTCAGAAAACACCGGCCATCGGAGCGGTGATCCTCGGCCCGGCTCAGTTCCACGCATTCCTCAACCGCCGACAACGGCAGCACATAGCGTTCGTTGCCCAGCCGGACCAGCAAGCCATCGATGATCGCCAACGTCAGCGGCAACTTCAGGGTGATCGCGGTGCCCTGGCCAACGGTGCTGGCCACTTCGATCGTGCCCCGTAGGCCATCGATGGTGCGCTTGACCACATCCATGCCCACGCCGCGGCCGGAAATACTGGTCACCTGGGCCGCCGTCGAGAAGCCGGGATGGAAAATGAACGAGAACAACTCGTTTTCGCTCAGTTCCTGGCCGGAAGAGATCAGGCCCTTTTCCTCGGCCTTGGCCCGGATCGCCGCGCTATCCAAGCCTTTGCCGTCATCCTCGATCGTGATCAGCACCTGGGCCCCGGAATGAACCGCCGACAGCAACACCCGGCCAGCGGCCGGCTTGTCGTGGGCCACACGGACGCCCTGATCTTCAATGCCATGATCAACCGCGTTACGAATCAAATGAACCAGCGGATCGTTCAAGCATTCGATCACGGTCTTATCCAGCTCGGTTTCCTCGCCGGCGGTGGACAACTCAATCGCCTTGCCCAATTCATGGGACAGATCATGGACCACACGCCGGAACTTGCCAAACAAGGTGCCGATCGGCAACATCCGGATACCCATGGTGGTATCGCGCAACGACGCGGCCAGCCGTTCCATTTCCTCGGAAATCGAGGTCAGCAGCGGTTCCTTGTTCGTGACCGCCATCTGCATCAGCCGGGCCTGAGCGATGACCAACTCGCCGACCTGATCCATTAGGCTGTCCAGCCGTTCGGCCGGAACCCGGATGGTGCTGGCTGAAGCCGAAGTTTCCCGCGCCTTGGACGCTTCCCGAACATGACGCTGTTCGGCCAGGGCCGAAGTAATCCGATCATCCGAAACCTTGCCCGACTTGACCAGCAACGACCCCAGCCGCTCTTGCTTGCCCAGAGTTTCTTCTATGTCGGTGGCGGCGATGTCGCCGCGCGCGATCAGGATTTCGCCCAGCCGCTGCGGCTCGGCATCTTCTTCCCCCAACTCGATCCGGTCGATGGTCAACTCCGACTGGTCAACGACGAAGATGAACACGTCCTCGATCGCCGAGCGCGGCGCGGTGGTGGTCAGCAGGATATCCCAGCCCAGATAACATTCGACGGGATCAAGCTCGTTCAGCGGCGGCACCCGATCGGTGATCGGCGTCACCTCGCAAGAACCCAGGTCGCGCAATTCATCCAGCAGCAGCAACGGGTTGGTCCCAAACGCCATCACCTCTGGCCCCGGATGAAAGCGGATGCGGAACACACACGGTCCGCTTGGCTCCGACTTGCCGCGACCGGCGACGGATTTTCCGCCGTCCGGCCCTGCCTCGTGCCCGGAGCGCCCCCCGCCGGGAGTCAGATCGCGGAACGAGGACAGCAGCGCCGCCCCCCGCACCTGATCGACGTTTTCCCGCGCCGTCAGCAGATCTCGAATGTGATCGGTGGCAGCCAGCGTCAGCCGAACCAGATCCGACGAAACCTTCATTTCGCCCTTGCGCACCAAGTCGTACGCGGTCTCGACGTGGTGGGTGAACGCGGCCAGCGCGTCCCATCCAAACATCGCCCCCGACCCCTTGAGCGTGTGCAAGGCCCGAAACACGGTATCGACCAGCCCCGGATCGTCCGGCGACCGCTCCATATCGAGCAGCGCTTCTTCCAGTTGCGCCAGAAGGTCCACCGCTTCCTGTCGGAAAGTTTCCGCCGGATCAATCGCGCCTGCCATGGTGGTTCGCCTCCGCGCTTAAGTAAGATAACTCCGAATGCTTATTCGCCCTGAACTATTGGCCGGCCAGTTTCTTAACCACCGCCAGCAACTGATCCTGCTTGAACGGCTTGACGATCCAGCCGGTGGCCCCCGCCGCGCGGCCCTGAGCCTTGATGCCCTCTTCCGACTCGGTGGTCAGCATCACGATCGGCACGAACTTATAGGCTGGCAGGGCACGAAGTTCCTTAATCAGCTCCAATCCGGTCATATTCGGCATGTTAAGATCGGTGATCACCAAATCCACGGTGATGGACTTAAGCCGGTTGAGAGCGTCTTTGCCGTCCACGGCCGTGACCACTTCATAGCCGGCCGCTTCCAGGGTAAATTGCACCATCTGGCGCACACTGGCTGAATCATCCGCGCTGAGAATTTTCTTCTTGCTCATAACCGTCAAGCCTTTCCACACTGATCATCGTCTTGAAAATTTAACTTCCCGGCCTACTTGCCCGTCTACCACCGCAATCCGGCGGAATCCGGCCGAACTCAAACAAAACAAGCGATCAAGGGCATTGCCCAACACCTCAACCATAAGCTTACGGAGTATGCCCGATCGGGGCAAGCACAGTATCGTTTTTCCATGCACATTCATCAAGAGTCCGAGTTTGTTCAGTCTTTCTTAACCAAGTGACCAGAGTGAAGTTAAGTCCGTTCTTGGTCGCGGATCACGTTAGAATGACTTGTCCGATGTTAACCAAATCTTGCTATCGCATTGGGATCACCCCGGAATCTTCACCTGGGCCACACGCCCGGTCGACGCGCACCAACGGCAGGCGGTTACGATTTTGATGCAATTTTGCTTGAAACAGTAAGGTCTTGGTTGTTAGAGTTCGTCCTGAATGGCATCGTTTTCCATTCTTAATTGAACTTGTTTTATGAGGCCCGCTCTGTGACCAAAGTGGCGGGCGTGTTTGGTTGTCAGCAACAAAAAGGGAACACGACCATGAAGAGTGCAAAGAATTTCGGCCGGAGCGCGCTTCCGATGCTTGCGGCCGTGGCCGTTGGCTTGGCCCTTGGTGCGCCGACGGCCGCCTTGGCCGATGGCGGCCACATGCAAAACCACAGAGGCAAGCGGGCCGCAGAGGCCTATTCCTACAAGAGTTGCGCCGTGGCCAAAGTCACCGCGTCCAAGGGCACGCCGAACATCTATTACGCGGTCAAGGCCCCACGGATGGCGGTACCGGAAGTCGGCTATGTGTTTGGCGATGGCGTCTATCGCACCTGGGTTCCGGCGATCGGCAACTCGGTCGAGGGCCCCCGGATCGCCGGCAGCGACGAAATCTGCGTCGGCGATGAAATCCGCACCGATGCCCTGTCGCAGATCAACCTGAAGTTCAACGATGGTTCGATGGTGGTGGTCGGGCCACGCTCCTCGCTCAAGATCGACGAGTACGTAACCGCCGCTCACACCGGTGCCGACACCGATCTGCACACGGTCAGCGCCAAGCTGACTCTGAACAATGGCGAGCTGCGCACGGTCGTGCCGTCGATGCGTCCGGGATCGAACTGGATCATCGCCACCCCGCAGAGCACCGCGAGAGTCGCCGGCTACAACTGGAATGCGACCGCCGCCGACTGGATGACCCAGGTTCTGGGCGGGACCACCGACGTTTTCGTCAACTCGGGTGATGTGGTCGTCAATGGCAAGGGCGGCGGCGTGGCAGCGGTCGGCAAGGGCTATGGGACCACGGTCAGCGAGTGGGCGGTGATCAACCACTGGGGCGACCAAACACCGACGGTTCCGGTGGTCGGCGGCTGGTCAGCGGCCAAGATCGCTTACTTGTCCTCGCTGGTGCCGATGAACTAAGACCGGTTCGGTTCAAGATCAACGGGCCACGTCAACAATCCCCCCGGCGCTTCGGTGCCGGGGGGTATTTTCTGGTGCCTCTGGCCCCCTTGATTTGGGACGAAACATAGGACGAAATGGTGCTGGAACATGCGATTCCGCCCGTCGATCCGCTTGCTGCCTTCGCCGCCTTTTGTGATCAGCCGATGGCGATGCTGCTCGACAGCGCGACCGGCGAGCAGGGCGGCCGGTATAGCTATCTGGCGGTCGATCCGTTCCAGGTGATCAAGGCCGATGACGCCGGAGTCACACTTGATGGCCAGCCGGTGGCCGGCGATCCGTTCACCGTACTCGAACAACAGTTGGCGCGCTATCCGTTGCCGACTGGGCTGGGGGCGGGGCGGGGGGCGGGGCGGGGGCCGGTCCCGTTCCGTACCGGAGCGGTCGGCTTCCTGGGTTATGAACTCGGCCGCCACCTAGAGCGCCTGCCGACACCCCGACCCGCTCGCCACGGCGTACCCGACCTGATAATCGGACTTTACGACCTGATCGCGGCCTTCGATCACACCACCGGTCAGGCCTGGATCATCGCCAGCGGCTTTCCAGAAACCGAGCCGGCGGCACGCTGGGCGCGGGCCACGGCGCGAATGCGATGGCTCAAGAACCGTTTGGCCGCAACCGCACCGCTCGCCCCCACCAGCGGCCCTACCACCGGAATCTGGACCCCGGATCTAACCCCGGACCAGTACCGGCAACGGGTAGAGCGTATTCTGGCCTATATCCGTGCCGGCGACATCTTTCAAGCCAACTTAACCCACGGCTTCAGCGCCCACCGACCAAACACACTGACTCCGTTCGATCTTTATCGCCGGCTGCGTTGCCTCAGCCCGGCCCCGTTCGCCGCCTGCCTCAACTGTGGGGGCGGGGTGTGGTTGGCGGGAGCCTCGCCGGAACGGTTCCTGGCTGTGGATAGCCATGGACGCGTTGAAACCCGACCGATCAAGGGCACCCGGCCGCGCGGGGCCACGCCCGAGGCCGACCGCCGCTTGCTTGCCGAACTGGTCGCCAGCACCAAGGACCGGGCCGAAAACCTGATGATCACCGATTTGATGCGCAACGATTTGGGCCGGGCCTGTAAAATCGGAAGCATTTCCGTACCCAGCCTGATCGAGCCGGTCAGTTTTGCTTGCGTGCATCATCTGGTTTCTGTGATCCAGGGCCAGTTGCTGCCCGGCTGCGGCCCGGTAGACCTGCTGCGCGCCACCTTCCCCGGCGGTTCGATCACCGGCGCACCGAAGATCCGTGCGATGGAAATCATCACGGAATTGGAAACCGAACGCCGTGGCCCCTATTGTGGTGCGGTGGCTTGGATCGGCTTTGACCAAACCATGGATAGCTGCATTACCATTCGCACCCTAACCCTTGCCGACAACACCATCATCGCTCAAGCCGGGGGCGGAATCACGGCGGAGTCCGATCCAGAACAAGAGTATCAGGAATTGTTGACCAAGGTCGGGCCATTGTTGGCGGCTGCCTTCGGCGATCAAGACTTTGCCCTGGCCCCACCAGGAGCCTAGAGGCCTCTCTTTATTTGAGACGAAACAATGAACCTTCCCATAACGCCGCTGCTATGGCTGAACGGCCGGCTGGAGCCAATGGCCACGGCCAGAATTGATCCCGCCGACCGGGGCTGGACACTGGGCGACGGTGTGTTTGAAACCTTGTACTGTGCGGCCGGCTCTGTGGCCCACCTCGCCGCACATTTGGCCCGTCTGGCTGAAGGCGCGCGTGTGCTTGATCTGCCACCACTGCCAGCGGAGAACGAACTTGCCGCCGCCGTGGCCGCAACCCTGGCCGCCAACCACCTGGAATGCGGCCCGGCGGTTGTACGCCTGACTGCGACCCGAGGAATTGCGGCCCGTGGCTTGCTGCCGCCGGCTCAGCCGCAACCGACGCTGATGATCACCACCACCGCAGCGCCCCCCCTAAGCGCGGAGCCAATCTCGGCGGTGATCGCCACCGTCACCCGACGCAACGAACTTTCGCCACTGTCCCGAATCAAGTCGTTAAATTATTTGGATGGCATTCTGGCCAAAATCGAAGCCCGCGATCGCGGTGCCGAAGAAGCGATTTTGCTCAACACGCGGGGATTGGTCGCCGAGACCACCATCGCCAACCTCCTGGCGGTGATCGATGGCCGGTTGGTGACGCCGCCGGTCAGCGATGGCGCGCTGCCCGGAATTATCCGCCGGGTACTGCTGGAACACGCGGAAGCCATCGAAGCGCCCCTGACCGTGGCCGAGTTGCTGCGCGCGGACGAGGTTATGGTCTGCAATTCGCTCGGCCTGCGCCCCGTGGTCGCGATTGACCGCCAACCGGTCGGCGGCTCCGGCACCCCCGGCCCGGTGTTCGCCCGGCTGACGGCGACGGGTCTGCTCACCGGTTGACAAAGATATGGAAGGTGCTCAATCTTTAACGCTCTTATTGCGATTTTTATTGGTCTGAGGTAAGATGAGGCGTTTTAGCGGGGGTGGTGAAGATGGATGAATTTTCAGAGTGGCTAAGTCGTTGTAACGGATAATATTGGCGGAAAATTAAAATTAGGCCTCTTGTCGTGTCGGCTGTTCGGTGGACACAATCCGTCGGCGATCGTTGGGTTGATAACAGGGCAGCGCGCCATCGCTGACCGGCGGCGTCACCAACCGGCCATCGATCACCGCCAGGAGGTTGGCGATGGTGGTCTCGGCGACCACCGCCCGCCTAGAAGCCATCGCTTCCGACGAACGCTACATCGACCGTGAGATGGCCAAAAAGAGAATCCAGGATCGGCCAGTCGCCGGCACGCGACTGATCCGGGAATGGCAGGGCACTGACCACGCCGTGACCGTGCTGGAAGACGGGTTCGAGTATCTCGGCCGCCCTTACAAGTCCTTGTCGGCG
>CAUYTZ010000056.1:0-8897 GCA_963575695.1 uncultured Gammaproteobacteria bacterium
AGCAAGGAAGCCGTTGTCGAGTCTGTCGAAGCGCTTGGGCGGGCGGTGGACAAACGCTTCACCAAGCTGGAAGCCGGGCAGGTGGAACTACGGGCCGACGTGGCCGACCTCAAAGCCGGACAAGCGGCCCACAGCCAAACCCTAGCACAGCACAGCCAAACCCTAGCACAGCACGGCGAAATCCTAGCACAGCACGGTGGAACCCTAGCCAACATTCAAACTATGCTGTCGAAGCTGCTCGACGGCCAAGCTGTGCTGTTGCAAAACGATATGGAACTGCGCCGCCGGTTGGATCATCGGGACTGACCCAGACGCCGGTCGGCCGCTTCTGGGCTGTTTCCGTATTAGCTCGCTTTAATTTTACTTGTACCAATTGCGAAATCATGCCTGCTATATAACATATGAGGTGTCTGCGCTGTCGATATAATCGTCGTTGACCTTAACCCCAAGCGCATAGTTCGTAAATACCTTCTCCCCAGAACCTGTCGCGAGATCCGTTTACAGCCCAATCGCGTAAGCGATATATTTTCAGCCTCTTGCCAAGGTGGTGCGCTATAGTGCGATTGGGGCGAAGACGCCTCGCATCCAGATAGGCGGGAGATGGGCGGCAATGAGCGGATTTGAACGCAAGTCCCTGGAAGACTGGCGGAAGATGGCGGCGAAGGAAATCGGCAAGGGTGGGTCGGCGGATAACTTGCTGTGGCAGACCCCCGAAGGGCTGGCCGTGAAGCCGCTCTACACCGCAGCCGATCTGGAAAATCTGGACCATCTGGGCGATCTGCCTGGTTCTCCGCCGTTTACCCGCGGTCCGCGCGCGACCATGTACGCCCATCGGCCGTGGACCATTCGCCAGTATGCCGGCTTCTCCACCGCTGAGGCCTCCAACCACTTCTACCGTCAGAATCTGGCTGCGGGTCAAATGGGGCTGTCGGTGGCGTTCGATCTGGCCACCCACCGTGGCTATGACAGCGACCATCCGCGCGTGGTCGGCGATGTCGGCAAGGCCGGCGTGGCCATCGACAGCGTTGAAGACATGAAGATACTGTTCGACGGCATCCCGCTCGACAAGATGAGCGTGTCGATGACCATGAACGGCGCGGTGCTGCCGGTGTTGGCCGGCTATATCGTCGCCGGCGAAGAACAGGGTGTGAAGCCGGAACAACTGTCCGGTACAATTCAGAATGATATTCTTAAAGAATTCATGGTTCGTAATACCTATATCTATCCGCCGTCGCCCTCGATGCGGATTGTGGCCGACATTATCGAATACACATCCAAGAACATGCCGCGCTTCAATTCGATTTCGATCAGCGGCTATCACATGCAGGAAGCCGGTGCCACGGCTGTACAGGAACTGGCCTTTACCATTGCCGACGGCATGGAATACGTCCGTGCCGCGATGGGTAAAGGCCTGAAGGTGGATGAATTCGCACCGCGACTGTCGTTCTTTTTCTCGATCGGCATGAATTTCTTCATGGAAGTGGCCAAGCTGCGCGCCGCGCGCCTGCTGTGGGCCCGGCGCATGAAGCGCCACTTCGAGCCCAAGGATGACCGTTCGCTGGCCTTGCGGACTCATTGCCAAACCTCGGGCGTATCACTGACCGAGCAAGACCCGTACAACAACGTCATCCGGACCACGATCGAAGCGATGGCGGCGGTGCTGGGCGGTACCCAGTCGCTGCACACCAACGCGCTGGACGAGGCGTTGGCGCTGCCGACTCCATTCTCGGCCCGCATCGCCCGCAATACCCAGTTGATCATCGCGGAAGAGAGCGGCATCACCAACGTGGTCGATCCGTTGGCCGGCTCGTATTACATCGAGTCGCTGACTGCGGCGCTGGCCAAGGCGGCGGAAGACCTGATCGACGAGGTTGAGGCGCTGGGCGGCATGACCAAGGCGGTCGAATCAGGTATGCCCAAGCTGAAGATCGAAGAAGCGGCGGCGCGGCGTCAGGCCCGCATCGATCGTGGTGAAGAGGTGGTGGTCGGAGTCAATAAGTACCGTCCGGGCAAGACCGAAGCCATGGACGTGCTCGACATCGACAACAGCGCGGTGCGTGATTCCCAAATTACACGGTTGAAGCAGGTTCGCGCCAACCGTGATGAAGTCGCCTGCCGTGCGGCACTCGCCGCGCTGACGGCGGCGGCAACCGACGGCTCCGGCAATATGCTGGAACTGGCGGTGGACGCCACACGCAAGCGGGCCACAGTTGGCGAAATTTCTGACGCTTTGGAGCGGGTCTACGGCCGCCACCGCGCGGTGATTCGTTCGGTCAGCGGCGTCTATGGCGCCGCTTATCAAGGTGATGAGGGTTTCAGCATGGTTCAGGCCAAGGTCGCTGAATTCGCCACCCGCGAAGGCCGTCGGCCGCGCATGTTGGTGGTCAAGATGGGCCAGGACGGCCACGACCGCGGTGCCAAGGTGATCGCGACCAGCTTCGCCGACATCGGTTTTGACGTCGATGTCGGGGCGTTGTTCCAGACTCCGGCCGAAGCGGCGCGCCAAGCGGTGGAAAACGACGTTCATGTCATCGGCGTCTCCAGTCAAGCCGCCGGCCACAAGACTTTGGTGCCGCAGATGATTGAAGAACTGCGGGCCCAGGGCGCGGGCGATATCCTGGTGGTGTGCGGTGGGGTTATTCCGCCCCAGGATTATGATTTCTTGTTCAAGGCGGGCGTGGCCGCGATCTATGGTCCCGGCACCAATATTCCCAAGGCGGCGGAAGAAGTGCTCGAACTGCTGGCCAAGAGGACGAAGCCACAATAAAGCCTTCGGCGACCAGGGGGCTTTGCCCCTGGTCGCCGAAAGCAATTCAGGCTTGTGCCGCCGCGCGACGCAACCTGTCGTTAATCGCTACGCCCAAGCTTTTTTCTGGAATCGGCATCACCGCGATGCCACTGTGCTGGGGTTTGTCCAGTGAGCGCAGCATGGCGAACAGATTGGCCGCGGCTTCGTACAGACACCCGGTTGGACTAAGATTGAGCCGAGTGGCACCGCCAATCACAAAGCGGTCGGGACCAAAGCTTAACAGCGCTTCGGTCGGTGAGACTTCGATGGCGTTCAGGCGCAAGGGCCGGTTGGGCGCATAGTGTCGGGCCAACCGGCCGGGCGAACGCGGGGCTGCCACCTTATCGGCATCGCCGTCGTCGCTTTCGGTGTCGGGTAGCACCACCCCGATTCCGAGCAGTTTTTCGATTTCACTCTGTGACACCGCTCCAGGACGAAGCAGAACCGGGATCGGCCCGGTCAGATCAACCACGGTCGATTCGATGCCGATCGAACACCGTCCGCCGGCCAAAATCATCGCCACCTTATCGCCGAGACTTTCGGCGACATGCAGCGGCGTGGTCGGGCTGATCGCCCCCGAACGGTTGGCGCTGGGTGCGGCGATCGGCCCGCCAAAGGCCTTGAGCAACGCACGGGCCACCGGATTGCCCGGCACACGCACCGCTACGGTATCCAGGCCGGCGCTGACCAGCAACGACACCCCCGAGTCCGGCTGGCGCGGCAGCACCAGAGTCAGGGGACCGGCCCAATTGGCCGACCCCAGCAGCCGGGCCCGCTCGTCGAATACCGCCACCTCCTCGGCTGCGGCCAGATCTAACACATGCACAATCAATGGGTTGAAATGGGGCCGGCCCTTGGCGGCAAACACCGCAGCGATCGCGGAGTCGTTGGTCGCGTCAGCCCCCAGGCCATAAACGGTTTCGGTGGGAAACGCGACCAAATCACCGGCGCGCAGTAAATCGGCGGCCCGGGCGACCGCAGTATGGAACGGGGGCACAATATCGGGTCTGATCTCGGTCACGATGGCACCTGGCCTTGGAGAACGTCAACACCACAAGCGTTCGCACCTTGCGCACGCGAAACTGGCGGAGTATGAATGTAGCGGTTGTCGGTGGGCAACATTACCAAATATTGAGCATATCGAGCGGGAGCTAGGTCATGGTCGGAAAGGTCTTCACCGTCGCGCAACAAAAGGGCGGGGCCGGCAAGACCACGCTTGCCGCTCACCTCGCGGTTGCCTGGAGCCAGTCTGGCCTGCGGGTGGCGGTGGTGGATATCGACCCCCAAGGCAGTCTGACCTATTGGTTTCAAACCCGATCCAAGGCGCTGGATAACGTACCGGGGTTGGTTCATAGCCAGATTACCGGTTGGCGCACGCAAAAGGAAGTGGACCGGCTGAGTCGGGAAAACGATGTGGTGGTGATTGATAGTCCGCCCCACGCCGAAACCGAAGCCAAAATTGCGGTACGCGTGGCCTCGCTGGTGCTGGTGCCGGTTCAGCCCAGCCCGATGGATTTGTGGGCGACCAAACCGACGCTGGAACTGGCTCGGGCGGAAAAGGTCCGGGCACTACTGGTGTTCAACCGGGTACCGGCGCGGGGCAATCTGGTTGAGACCCTGATTGCGCAAACCGGGCGAGAGTTCCTGGCCCCACCGGCGGTGGATATCGCCACGCAGAGAATCGGCAACCGCATTGGCTATGCCGGAGCTTTGATGGAAGGCCGCGCTGTGACCGAAATGGACGCCGGATCGCGAGCCGCCGAAGAAATCAAAGCCCTGGCTGAAGAAATTCTGCGTCGCGCGCAGTAATGAATTTTCCAACCCCCATCTTCTTTTGTGAATTCACAGGAAAAAGGGGGGTTGGGGGTCTCCCCCAGGCGGGTTTGGGCGGCAGCCCAATCGTGACCTACCTGGGCAGCGACCAGACCTTTATTCTTCCACTATCGGCAGTCCGTCTAGGGACGCCGTTAGATCCCGTTCATCATAGTCTCGATCTTCAAGGTTGCCTGCGAAGTAATCCGTGTAAGCCTGCATATCAAAATGACCGTGGCCACTGAGACTAAAGAGGATCGTCCGCGCGATTCCTTCTTCCTTGCACTTCAACGCTTCATCGATCGCGGCCTTAACCGCATGAGTGCTTTCTGGTGCCGGCACGATCCCTTCCGCACGAGTAAAGGTTACACCGGCGGCGAAGCATTCGGTTTGGTGATAAGCAACCGCATCGATCAGGCCCAGTTCCTTGGCATGACTGACCAGCGGGGCCATGCCGTGATAGCGCAGACCGCCAGCGTGAAACCCGGGCGGAATGAAGGTTGAACCCAGAGTATGCATCTTGGTGAGCGGGGTTAGGTGAGCGGTATCGCCGAAATCATAGGCATAGCGACCCCGAGTCAGAGTCGGACAGGCGGTCGGCTCAACCGCAACCAAGCGCACGTCACGACCACCACGCAGCTTGTCGCCCAAAAACGGGAAGGCAATGCCGGCAAAGTTGGAACCGCCACCGGCGCAGCCGAAGATCACATCCGGCCAGGCATCGGCCATTTCCATCTGGCGCATGGCTTCGATGCCGATCACGGTCTGGTGGAGCAGCACATGATTAAGCACGCTGCCCAGGGCATAATTGGTGTCGGGCCGGCTGGCGGCGCACTCCACCGCTTCGGAAATGGCGATGCCGAGCGAGCCGGAGCTGTTCGGATTCTGAGCCAGAATCGCCCGTCCGGCCGCAGTTTCGGTCGAGGGACTGGCCACGCAGCGCGCGCCATAGGCTTCCATCAGCGCCCGGCGATAGGGTTTCTGCTGGTAGCTGACCTTGACCATGAAGATTTCAACGTCGATGCCGAACAAGGCACCGGCGAAGGCCAACGACGAGCCCCATTGACCCGCGCCAGTCTCGGTCACCAGCCGGTTAACGCCAGCCTGCTTATTGTAGAACGCCTGCGGCACCGCCGTATTCGGCTTGTGGCTGCCGGCCGGGCTAACGCCTTCGTATTTATAGAAAATTTTGGCCGGAGTCCCGAGCGCCTTTTCCAGCCGACGGGCGCGGAACAAGGGTGCCGGCCGCCACTGACGATAAATTTCACGCACCGGTTCGGGAATCTCAACGTCGCGCTCGGTGGTCACCTCCTGGGCGATCAACGACATCGGAAACAGCGGTGCCAGATCGTCCGGAGTCACCGGCTTATGCGTGCCAGGATGCAGCACCGCCGGCATCGGCTGCGGCAAGTCCGCCGCCAGATTATACCAGAAGCGGGGCAACTCAGTTTCAGGCAAGAGATATTTGATCGTATCCGACATCCGCAGCCTCATTCTGCCGGTTCTTGGTTCTGGACGATGATGCTGTATAATGGCCAACAAGACAACGATACTGTGGGATCGCTTCACCAGGGCCAAACGGCCCGGAGGCGCGGTCGTCAACCAGCAGGCGGGGAGTGAAACACCAATGGCGGTTAAAGATATCCTGGTTCACCTCGACGGTTCGGAACGCAGCCGGACACGGCTGGAAATCGCGATCAGGCTGGCTGTGCGCCATCAGGCTCGCCTGACCGGTATGTTCGCCCGAGTCGAGCACAGCTCGCCCAGCGTGGTCGCACGCAAGGCCAGCGAATGGTTGCAGCGCATGGCCGATGAAGCCGAAGCACAGTTCAACACCCTGACCGGAACGGCGGGAATTGAGGTGCGGTGGCGGGCGTTGCCGTTTGGTGAGTACAACTATGTCATCCGCGAGATGATCATCAGTGCCCGCTATTGCGATTTCGTGATTCTGGGCCAGACCGATCCCGATGATCCCGACGACAACTTGCCGGAAGAACTGCCGGAGCAAGTGGTGCTGCATTCAGGACGGCCGGTATTGATGATCCCCTATGTCGGTGCGTTCCCAACTTTGGGCCAAAACGCGATCGTGGCCTGGAATGCGGAGCGGGAAGCGGTGCGGGCGCTCAACGATGGCCTGTTCTTGCTCGCCGACGCCGCCAAAGTGACCGTGTTCACCATCACCGGGTCGGGCAATTCACCCAATATGGATGATGTGCCGAAGCTCGACATCACCGACCACCTTACCTGCCACGGCATCAAGGCTTCGGTCGATCATATCTCGCTCGGCGACGGCAATTACATGGATTTGATCCTGTCGCGCGCCGCCGACATTTCCGCCGATCTGTTGGTCATGGGGGCCCATGGCCACTATGAGTTCCCGTATCTCTATCGCGGTGCCGGCACGCGCTATATCCTGCGTCACATGACCTTGCCGGTGCTAATGTCGCATTGAGCCTGTCCGCATGATTGGAGGGGTGCTGCGAACCCCTCCAACTATCCTGGACAGCATCGGTTTTGTTATGGACTGGGCGGGGCGACTTGGTCTGCGCTTTCTTCAAGTTTCTTTAAAGCGTTGCTGGCTATAGTGTCTGTGTTATTGCGATAACTCGAAATAACCTGGAACAAATAAAAGCAAAACGAAGCTAAAATTATGATAAATGCAAATACAAAATTAATGACAATGTAAAGTGGCAGTGCGAATCCAACAAAGACAACTAAAGACGTCATCTTGCTTCTGGGTATCATCGCTGATGGATAGTATCCAGAGTACACCAAATAAAGAATGCAAGCCATAGAGCATAGTAAGCAAGCGGCGGTTGCAATTGAGCGATAAACGCTCAGAAACCCCTTGATGCCGCGGTCAATCCTTTCATAATAATGAATAAGTTTTATAGATGCATCCTCGGCACCAGACGCGCGACGCAACAAAAAATCTTTATTCTCTTTTATCAATGCGCTGGCGACATCGCCACAAAAGCACCCCGCCTTTTCAAGATAAGCGTACGCCAAGTTAATTGCGCCGGCAGACTGAAAGAAACTATTAAAATCGCTAACTTTTGATTCTAGAGGAAGAAATTCTAACATTATACTCACCACCATCTTGTCTAAATAATTCTCAACAAACCTATCTTCGAGGTAGGTGCATCAGCACCTCGACGCGCATTCAATTTACGCCTGTACGTTCTGCAGAGAAAAGTTCTCGCCACGACTAAACCTATAAATATGACAAGCACCATCTTCAAAAAGCTTCTTTGAAATTCTTTCGTGTATTTTTATCAGTTTTCGTGCCGTTGTGTTGTCGCCGAAGTTCCCTATCGCAATGGTGCCCTTGTCATCTGTTTCTATTCTATAAGCCGATTGATCCGAAACCATAAAATGCTGTACGTTTTCTATTCTCTTGTCGGTGGGAACTCGAACAATAACCTGTCCTTTCCTGCACGCATCATTAATAATTGCTGTCAAAAACCTATTCGACTCACCATCCTTGATGGTGTCCGCAATCAAAATATCAAGCTCAGAGCCGTCTTTTGATAGAAATCTTCTTGCTGCATCTGTAAAGTTTACCCACGTTTCCGACAAGCTAACATCCTCATGCTTGTCGAAATTTAGTCCACCCGACAAAATGTGAACCCTTGTATCAGCCCCAGAGAAAACTGCCTTGGCCAGAATCAAAGCATGATGAATATTCTTGTTGGAAATATTGCTGTTCTTCTTTGTGTCGGCGCAATAGGCTACGATTTTCTCAAATAATTCCAGATCAGAGTGGTTTACGAACATCTCAGTCTCCAAGCACTCTTCAAAATCATGGCCGGTCAAAATCATGGCCGATTGCCCTTGCCTACCTAAATGATAGACATGATAAGGGGCATTCGTCAATGAGAAGATCAAGTTGCGAGAAGATCAAGTTGCCAGAGGCCGGCGAAGCCCTCCGCGCTCCCCTTCATCCCAATAAGGTCGGGGGCCGAATCGTCCGGCCAGGAAATCGACGAATGCCCGCACCTTGGGCGACAGGTGGCGGGAATGAGGATAGACGGCGTAAAGCGCCACATCCTGGGAAACGTAGCCGCTCAGAACCGAAACCAGCGTGCCCGCGCGCAGATCGTCGCCGACGATGAAGGTTGGTTGATTGATCAACCCCAATCCTTGCTGCGCCGCCACCCGTAACGTGTCGCCGTTATTAACCCGCAGCCGGCCCCTTACCTCTACCGGCCACGCCCGACCATCGGCGGTGACGAAGCGCCATTCGTCGGACAGGGCCATGTTGCTGTAGCACAGGCACTGGTGATGTTTGAGATCA
>CAUYTZ010000057.1:0-4710 GCA_963575695.1 uncultured Gammaproteobacteria bacterium
CTGGATGGGGAGTGGAAATGGAACGACAACTGGGTCAGCATGGTAGAATGGAACCACTATTGGGGCGAGGAGGACACCATGTTTGGCCAGTTTTCTGGCATGTCCAACGTGCAGATCGGCGTAAAATATATTTTCTGATGGACCACACCGGCGGTGATCCTCGTTTCGGCCATTGGGGGCTTTGCCCTGGACCCACCAAAGGCCAAGGGCCTTTGGAAACCGTTACTTAGGAAGGGGTAGATCCCCCCGACTAAAACCGGGCCGAAATCAGCGAGAAATCCTCAAATCCCGGCCGCACATCCTGCTGACCATCGATCAACCGGGCCCGACGGAACTCGTTTTCGGCCAATTTGTACAAAGAGTCCGCGCGCGAAGTGCTCTCGGTCAGCGGAATGCAGAACTCCGCCGCCAACCGCGCGATCAGCACTTGATCGAAAAATGCAGGAAAATCCTCTTCCGGCGGGCGGAAGATATAGGTCAGGACCACACTGTCGGCGTCGGCTTGCAGTGTGCGCCCGGTCAAACGATAGTCCAGTCCGCGCCCACGCCCGGCCAGTCCGGCGGACAACGCCCGCAGGAAATCAGCCGGCAATTGAAAGGCGCAAGCATAATCAGCCAGTGGGGCTTCGGCCAAGCGCGGCAAGGTCGCCTGAGTGGTGGCAAAGCTCCACGACTGCGCCGACAGCAACGCATCCCGGGTGGGGCCATACAGCGCGCCAGCGACCTCGGCTTCGGCGGTACCGTCATCGAAGCCACCGATGGCGGTGGCCCCAATTTTAATCAAAGCGCGGCCACACAGGCCGATCGCGGTCAAGGCCATGGCGAAGGTCTCCGGGTTGGAAAACAAAAAAGCCCCGGACGGATGTCCGGGGCTTAAAATTTCTAACTAATGGCTGCTTATGATACGAATGGCCCGTCAGCCGTCAAGGGCTGAACGTATTTTTAGATCCAAACTCTACCTCACCAGCCAGCAAACCCGAGCAACTTCATCTGACCTTTGTGCTCCCGGCTGTACTACATTGTAGATTTGATGACGAAGAATGCCGCATCGCTCCATTTCGCCAACAAATTTAAGGTGTTGCCCCATATTTTGGATCGCCCCCTCGCGATTCCTTTCGTTCGCGAGAGCCTCGGCTGCGCGTTCGCTAATGGTCATGGCATCTCTCCTTACTACTGCGTAGATGTTTTGCGACGATTGTGAAAATAACAAACGTATCGCTGCCTATCTATGTAATCTGTCAGAATGTCATTGTATGCTCGCACAAGCAACTTAAGATCCCTGTCATTCGTATAATCATCAATCTCAAGCTTAACTATAGAGCGTAACTTCTCGGCTCCGATCATCCTTCCATGTGAATGCCAAAACTGATGATTGCCCAGGAGTTTGGCTATCTCTACTGCGCGACATTCCTTCTCCTCATCAGTAACGATCGTTCCCTTCTTGTTTGGATCAGAGCGGTGATGGGTCCAGCTCCGAAATTTATACTTTACGAGCCATGCCTTAAGAAGTTCTATAGAAAGATCCCGCGCCTGTTCGTAACTGCTCAACAAAGCAAGATCCTGGCCTTGCAGCAGAGCAAACTCTGCAGGTGTAAGGGTTCCGTCTTTAGACTTTAGAATCAACCTGTCAACTTGCTCAAGATAACCCAGAGCAGGAACATAACGACCATTACCATCGTTGTTAACTAGTACCTGGGGATCAATTGGGCCGAGAGAAGATGTGTAATCCATGTATATTCTATCACCAGACATGCAAAAAATAGTGCCCGCAGACATTGCTGAGTCTGGCACGAAAAAATACACCTCCTCATAATGCTGCCTAATAATCTCAACCATCTTTTCTACTGGCTCGACAACGCCTCCTAAAGTTTTTATAAAAATAGAAAGCCTAGGCTTCTTGTTGTCGCCTTCGGCGATCTCTTCAATGAAGTTTCTGAAGTCTTTAATCAATGAATGATGGAGTGGCCCATGATAAGAAATAACATCTGAGTCAAGCCTGGATTCCAAAGCCTCAGCGCAGCGATTTAATTGATCAAGTATTGTCTTGTCTAACACGCGACTCTCCTTCGCTCCCACGAGCATGTCATCTGTCTATTTTTTCATCATCTACATAGGACCTTAACACGCTTCAATCCTGTAACAGAAGTTATTCTGCTTGCGTTGCCGCTAGATCAGTATGTCACCTTGGTCTGTTTGATAACCGTTAACAATGGCGGAAAATCAGCGCATTAGCCGCGACTCGCTTTCAGCCAGATTGACCACATCTGATTTTATCGCACAGTGGCTAGCAGTCGGCTACAAAAAAATGCTCATACACCTGTCTTTCACGGCAGCCAGATCGTTCCCCCCACCAGGGGCGCAGGCCCCTGAACCCAATCCTTTGGAAAGGTTGCTATTGCCATCCCAAATGACGTGGGTTCAGGGGATCGGGTTCCTTACGCCACCTTGGCCAAGCCGACCACACCAGCGGCATTGGTGGCCACGGTGTGGATGTTGGCTACCGGCGTGGACCCGGTTGAAGAGTTGGTCAGCACGATATCGCCGGGACGAACCATATCGGTGGCAAGGTTAAAGTAACCGGCACCTTCAACCGTGGCGACAACATCAGCAGTCGCGTAGTGCCAGAGCGTGAAGCCATTAGCATAGGCCAGCACGCTCATGTCCTTTGAGGCATAAGCCATAAGAAGATACTCCTGGAATGAGAGGTGTGATTAGCTTTCCAAGCAACGCAGGGTGACCACGCCGGTGGCGTCGATCAGGACCGCGCCTTGCGACATCATGTTGTTGACGAAGTGGGCGGCACGGTCGCCGTGCCACGAGATGTCGGACTTCACGTCGGAACCAGAGGCGTGGCCGATCGCGGTCTTGTGATACCAGTGGCACAGGCGCACGCCGCTGGTCAGACCCAATCCCGAATGCGGCATCCACAGCGTGCCCAGCCAGCGCTTGGCCTGAGTGCCACGCCACGGCAACTCATCCGCACCAACGTATTCCGAGTTGGCGAATTCGGCGATGCCCAGCAACTGGCTCCACTGCTTCCAACCAACCACGGCGAAACGCTGGCCATCGTCGGGCACATCGGCCCCGCCCAACTTCTCAAACGCCTCCAAAACTTTGGCCTTGGTCAAACCATCGGTGTTGGCACCGGCATAATTCGTTGATTTGTTCATCTCGGTCAGGATCAACTCATCGGTTTTGCGCCCCAAAGCATAAGCGCCGGCATTGGCGATGACGTTGCGCTCGTCGATATTGGTCTTCAGTTCATCCATCTGATCAACCCAGTCGCCGGCATAGTAATCAGCCAGCAGACATTCAACCGGGGTATGATCCAGGTTCATGACCGGCACCGCGCCATGGCGGGCCTTGGTACTGGCGGTGCCTTTTCCGACCTTCTGGAACACGGTCGAGGCCCCTTGAACGGTGCCCTTGGAGCGCACAGAGATGCGCAATTTTGAACCCATGCGCTGATAGGCGTCATGGACCTCGCGCTCGAACATTTTGGTGAAGGCTTGCGACACGCTGGTAGACATGGCAAACGGCCCTTTCGCGGACTTTGAGGGAGGCGAAGTCTTGCGGAAGTCTGCCGCCTTCCGGTTGTCGAACCGGTTGCGAGCAACCGGCCCGGCCACGGGCGCGCATAAAAAAACGGGCGGACCGGTCGGGCTGCCGCGCCAGCCGAAGTAACTTCGGCGCTGTCGCGGTGTTGTCCGACCGGTCCGCCCGGTGAAGGGAGACCAAGGAGAGAGAGGAGACACCACCGCCACCGACGACCCACCCTGCGGGCCTGCCTGTGGCGTTGATAAAAAGAACCTAGGACTTTACTCCTGCAACGTCAAGCAAAAAGCGATACACAGCAAAAATAATCCTAACTGAGCGATTGGGCCTATTCGATCAGGGGAATAATCTCCACCCGATCGCCGACCACGGCAGCCGGAGCCAGCGGCTCACGCACAACCAAACAATCCGCCCAGGCCAACCGCGACAGCATCGAGGAATCCTGATGGGGGAACGGGGTGGCGATCAGGTTGCCGGAAGCGTGTTCCCGCGACAAAGTGGCGCGCAAATAGCTTTGGCGCTCGTCATTGGCCTCGAGCGGGGCGGACAACCGAGCCGAGGGCACCGCTTCGGCGGCGCGGTCATCGACCGGAGACCGGCCCAACAACACCTGCACGGCGGGGCGCAGAAACAGCAGCGCCGAGACCAGACACGACACCGGATTCCCAGGCAGCCCCAACACCGGCAACGAGCCGGCCCGGCCAAACATCAGCGGTCCGCCAGGACGCATCGCCGCCTTCCAGAACTCGATCGCCAGGCCGCGTTCACCCAACACCTGACGGACCAGATCATAGTCACCACCGGAAGCGCCGCCACTGATCACCAGCAAATCCGCACCCTCGGCCGCACCGGCGCAAGCCAGCAGCGATTCCGGGGTGTCGCTCGCGATGCCCAGATTGACCGGAATCCCGCCGGCCGAAGCGATCAACCCAGCCAGAGCCACGCCATTCGCATCAAATACCTGATTCGCGCCCAGCGGTTCGCCGGGTAGAACCAGTTCATTGCCGGTGGACAAAACCGCCACCCGCGGCCGCCGCCGCACCCGCAACCAGGGCACGTTCATCGCCGCCGCCAAGCCCAGATCGCGCCCGGACAGCAGGCGACCAGCGGCGATGCCGATCTGCCCGGTCTTAAAATCCACCCCTGGCTGGCGAA
>CAUYTZ010000058.1:0-5914 GCA_963575695.1 uncultured Gammaproteobacteria bacterium
TCAAGATCAATCGATGGTGGGGCGGTTGACGTCATGCGTCAATAAATGCACATCGCCAAATGTTTTGGAATCCCCCTGAGTCGATTTGTCGCACCCATCGCGGAACCAGCCCAACGCCACCGGTTATTGAGCATTCACCACAACCACCACCTTCACCCGAGCCACCTCTAACAGAGCCTCCTTCCCCTGAACCACCACCACCCGAGCCGCCTTCACCCGAGCCGCCACTTCCTGAACGCCCCGTCCCTCAGCCGGAACCGCCGAAAACGCCGCCACCACGCCGGGCCAAACCGGAGCCGGTGCGGCGCGCGCGTCCGGTTGCCCCCATTGCCGCCCCTGCGTCCGCCCCGCCTGCGCCGCCCGCTGCCGTAGCATCCGCACCAGTGGCCACGATCGAAGGGGCAGCGCTGGGCGGGCGAACCCTGGCCGCGCCGGATGCGTTGCGGCTCTACGCCCGGGCGGTGTGGGCCCGGCTGGAGCGATTCAAGCCCAAAGGCAGCGGCCTGCACGGAACGGTTTCGCTGCGTTTCGTCTTGGCCGCAGACGGCGGCCTGTTCAACGTCGAAATCACCGCGTCAAGCGGTGACGAGGCGTTGGACCGCGCCGCGCTGACGGCAATGCGGGCGGCAGCACCGTTTCCGCCGCCGCCAGACGGGGCCAGCTCCGAACAGCGGACCTTCGCCATTCCGTTTCAGTTCCGCTGACCAAGTTTTACGCTATAACAGCATCCTGGCCCGTCGCACACTGGTCCGGCTTGCGAGAGTGCTCTGACCGCCCCGAGCGGTCAAGCCACCAGACTGCGCAGCATCCAGGCGGTTTTCTCGTGGATCTGCATGCGCTGGGTCAGCAGGTCGGCGGTCGGCGCGTCGTGGGCTTCGTCCACCGTCGGGAACACCGAGCGTGCGGTGCGCACCACCGCTTCGTGATCCGTGACCAGTTGGCGCACCATGGCTTCCGCCGCCGGCACCGCCTCTTCCTCCTTGAGGCAGGTCAAGCGGCTGTAGGCCGCGTAGCTGCCCGGAGCATAAAATCCGAGAGCGCGAATTCGCTCGGCGATCAGGTCGACGGCCAGGGCCAGCTCGTTGTAGTGCTGTTCGAACATCAGGTGCAGAGTCTGGAACATCGGGCCGGTGACGTTCCAGTGGTAATTATGGGTCTTCAGATACAGCGTGTAGGTGTCGGCGAGCAGCCGCGACAGACCATCAGCGATGTCGCGGCGCTTGTCTTCATCGATACCGATGTCGATTTGAGTTGTCATCAGATCTCTCCTTGCTGAATCCGGGGCTGGCTCAGGCCGCCAGTACCGCTTTGTTCTTGTAAGGAAGATAGGAGGCTTGGTATGTATCGGTCAAACAATTTATTGTCGTCGCAACAATCGAAAAAACGATCAACAGACAGTCGAAGAGTGAGACCGCACCCGCCCAGCCCCCTTATTTTCTGTGAATTTAGCGAGTTAACAAAAAAGAAAAGGGCCTGGGGAATTCATTCCCCAGGCGGGCCCCAGGCGGGTTTGGGCGGCAGCCCAATCGCGTAAGCGATACATTTTTAGCCGCCCCCCACCGCAATGTCCACCGCCCGTCGTCCGAGCACACCGATCAGGTGGGCGCGATAGTCGGCCGCCGCGTGAAGATCACTGTTGAGACCGGACGCCTCAATCGTCATTCCCTCCAGCGCGGTCGAGTCGAAACCGCGGATCAGCGCCGCTTCCATCTTTTGGCAGCGGAAGACCCCCGCTCCGGCTCCAGTCACTGCGACCCGAACCCCAGAGTCGGTTTCGGCCACCCACACCCCGACCAGAGCATAGCGGCTGGCCGGATTGGGGAACCGGGCATAGCCGGCGCGGCGCGGTAGCGGCAGGCGCAGCGCAGTGACGATTTCATCCGGCTCCAGAACGGTTTCAAACAAACCGCTAAAGAAACGATCAGCGGCGATCATCCGCCGATCGGTAATCATTTCGGCTCCGAGACCAAGCGCCGCCGCCGGCCAGTCCGCCGCTGGATCGTGATTGGCGATCGATCCGCCGACCGTGCCGCGATTGCGGACTTGCCGATCACCGATTACCGCCGCCAGCGCCGCCAAGGCCGGGCAGAGCCGCTGAACCACAGCCGATTCGGCAACCTCGGCATGGCGGGTCATGGCACCGATTATCAGCGCCGAGTCTTCTTGTCGAATCCCTTGCAAACCAGGAATCATTTCGAGATCGATTAGAATTCCGGGATTGGCCAGACGCTGGCGCAGCACAGGAATCAGGGTTTGGCCACCGGCGATTGGTCGGGCGTCTTCGTGTTCGGCCAACAACGCCACGGCTTCGGCCAACGTGCGCGGACGGTGCCAGGTGAAGGGATACATGGTCTCAGCCCTTTGTTGCGCTACGTTCCGCATCCGCCACGGCCAGCACCGCTTGAACGATGTTCTGATAGCCGGTGCAGCGGCACAGCGTCCCGCCCAGCGCCTCACGCACCTGGGTTTCAGTTGGTTCGGGATTGGTCGCGAGCAGATCCAGCGTGGTCATGACCATGCCTGGGGTGCAGAAGCCGCATTGCAGGGCGTGATGAGTGCGAAATGCGCTTTGTACCGGGTGCAAGCTGCCATCGCTCGCCGCCAGACCTTCAATGGTCACGATCGTGCGGTTTTCGGCATGAACCGCCAGCATCAGGCAGGATTTGACCGCCCGCCCCTCAACCAGCACGGTGCAGGCACCGCAGTGGCCGGTATCGCAGCCGGAATGAGTTCCGGTCAGGGCCAGATGGTCGCGCAGGAACTCGATTAGCAGCGTCCGCTCTTCGACCGCATGGGTCACAGTTTGGCCATTGACCGAAAGTGTGATCATGACCGTCATCGCTGCTGCCCCCTGAATTCGAATGAGTCTATCATAGCGCTTGGCTTAGGGTTCCGGCAACCAGGGGCTTTGTCCCCTTTTAGGGCGAAACAATGCCGCAACGTTTCAATCCCCCCCTTTCAAGTGCGGGCGGGCTTCTTATATCGTGACCTGGACGCTAACGAATTTTCTTTTCCCGATCGCGGGCCCCGATCGTGGGCCCCCCAATCGCGGTTACGAAGTGAGCCAACGATGGCCGGTAAGGATAGGGACGAAGACGAGGGCAACCAAACCGGCGTGGTGACCAAAACCCGGCCTAAGACTAAGAAGCCCTCGATGTACAAGGTTTTTATGTTGAATGATGATTATACTCCGATGGAGTTCGTCATTCATGCTTTGGAGCGATTTTTTAACAAAACCCGCGATGAAGCGACCGAAATCATGCTTCATGTTCATCGGCGTGGGGTTGGTTTGTGTGGGGTTTATACGCTTGACGTGGCGGAAACCAAGGCCACTCAGGTGATGGATTTCGCTCGCCAGAATGAACACCCGTTGCAGTGCACGATCGAGAAGGAGTGAGTGGCCTTGGCCATGTTGTCGCACCACCTGGAACGCACCCTGCACCGAGCGCTGGCCAATGCCAGCGACCGTCGGCATGAATTCGTAACTTTGGAACACCTGCTGCTGGCCTTGACCGAAGATCAGGATGCGGTGGCGGTGCTGCGCGCTTGCGGCATTGATCAAGAGCGCCTGCGTCGGGAACTGATTGAATATCTGGATACCGAACTGGTCAATCTGGTGGTTAAAAGCGGGGAGGTTCCGGGCAAGCCGACCTCTGGCTTTCAACGTGTGCTGCAACGGGCGGCAATTCACGTCCAGTCTTCGGGCCGGGAGGAAGTGACCGGGGCGAATGTGTTGGTCGCGTTGTTTTCGGAGCGGGAGAGTCATGCGGTTTATTTCTTGCACGAGCAGGAAATGACCAAGTTGGATGCGGTTAATTACATTTCGCACGGCATCGCCAAGGTTCCGGGCGAATCGCGCCCGCAAAAGGTTTCGGGCATCGACGAGGATGCCGGCGAGGAAAAGGTTGCGCGCAAGGGTAAGGAGGCCCTGGCCGCCTATTGCATCGACCTGAATGCCAAGGCGCGGAGCGGCAAGATTGATCCGCTGATCGGGCGCGAGAAGGAAGTTGAGCGCACGATTCAGATTCTGTGCCGGCGGAACAAGAATAACCCGCTCTACGTCGGTGATCCCGGAGTCGGCAAGACCGCGATTGCCGAAGGTTTGGCCCGGCGGATTGTTCATGGCGAAGTGCCAGAGGTGCTGAACAACGCCGTGATTCATGCGCTTGATTTGGGTGCGCTGCTGGCCGGCACCCGCTATCGCGGTGATTTCGAGGAACGGCTCAAAGCGGTGATTGCCGAGTTGGAGGCGCTGCCCGGGGCGGTGTTGTTCATCGACGAAATTCATACCGTGATCGGGGCCGGAGCGACCTCGGGTGGGGCGATGGATGCCTCTAATCTGCTCAAGCCGGCGCTGGCCGGCGGCAGTCTGCGTTGTATCGGCTCGACCACTTACAAAGAATACCGCAGCTTCTTTGAAAAAGATCGGGCGCTGGTGCGGCGGTTCCAGAAGATTGATGTCAATGAACCCAGCCAGGAAGATGCGGTCAAGATTTTGCGTGGACTGAAGCCTTATTACGAGGAGTTTCATAAGGTTCGCTATACCAATGATGCGCTTAAGGCGGCGGTCGAACTGGCCTCGCGCTATATTTCCGATCGCAAATTGCCGGACAAGGCGATCGACGTGCTCGATGAGGTTGGCGCGGCCCAGATGCTGCTGCCGGAATCGAAACGGCGCAAGGTGATCACGGTTAAAGATGTGGAAAACGTGATCGCCAAGATGGCGCGGATTCCGCCCAAAACCATCAGTCGTGATGACCGCGAGACCCTGCTTTACCTGGAACGAGACTTGAAGAAGGTGGTGTTCGGCCAGGAACAGGCGATTGCCGCCCTGACCATGTCGATTAAGCTGTCGCGGGCCGGTCTGCGCGATCCGGAAAAGCCGATTGGCAGCTATCTGTTTTCCGGGCCAACTGGAGTCGGTAAGACCGAAGTCGCGCGTCAGTTGGCGCTGGTGCTGGGCATCGAGTTGATTCGATTTGATATGTCGGAGTACATGGAGCGGCACACCGTGTCGCGGCTGATAGGTGCGCCGCCGGGCTATGTCGGCTTCGATCAGGGCGGGTTGTTGACCGACGCCATCGACCAGCACCCGCACGCGGTGCTGCTGCTGGACGAAATCGAAAAGGCCCACCCGGACCTATTCAACATCCTGTTGCAGGTCATGGACCACGGCAGGCTGACCGACCACACCGGCAAGGCGGTTGATTTTCGCCATGTGATTTTGATCATGACCACCAATGCCGGGGCCGCCGACATGGCCAAACCGGCGCTGGGTTTCGAGCGTGAGGTCAGAATTGGCGACGATAAGGAAGCGATCGATCGCATGTTCACGCCGGAATTCCGCAATCGGTTGGATGCGATCATTCCGTTTGCGGCCTTGGCTCCGGAAACCATCGCCCGGGTGGTGGACAAGTTCGTCAAGCTGTTGGAAGTGCAACTGGTCGATCGTGGCGTGACCATCGATCTGGACCCCGACGCCCGCGCCTGGCTGGCGCGCAAGGGTTACGATCCACTTTATGGGGCCCGGCCGCTGGAGCGGGTGATTCAGGAACACATCAAGAAGCCGCTGGCCGAAGAACTGCTGTTTGGTAAATTGGCCAAGGGTGGACGGGTGGTGGTGACGGTTCGCAACGGCAAGCCGGTGTTCACCTATCCGGAGACGCCGCCGCCGCCCTGAGAGGCTGAAAATGTATCGCTTACGTGATTGGGCTGCCGCCCAAACCTGCCTGGGGACTGAATTCCCCAGACCCCATCTTCTTTTGTGAATTCCCAAGAAAAAGGGGGGACTGGGGGTCTCCCCCAGGCGGGTTTGGGCGGCAGCCCAATCGCGTAAGTGACGCGTATCTGTGGGCAGTTATCTATAATGAGAACTGCTGCTTTCGCACTCTACCATTTGACTGGGCCGTCCGAC
>CAUYTZ010000059.1:0-6068 GCA_963575695.1 uncultured Gammaproteobacteria bacterium
TGCACAGCACCAAACGCCTTATCAAGGCATTCAGGCGCTGCACACGAAACCTCTTTGACCCTCCGCGAAAGCGCAAAAAGCAGATGCAGGGGCGGCAAAAATCCTTATCCTAGCGCATATGGGGCGCTGCCCTGGACCCGCTTTATTTGGGGTGAAACGGATCAGGCGTGATCAGGAATTCACCCTCTGGATCATGCGCCAGCCGCCGCTGCCGGACCACGGCGCGTGATGAAACCGCATAGCAATAGTTGCAACCATGCGGGCACGATTCGTAAGCGCCGATGTCGCGGGATTCGACGCACAGGCAACCCGGCCGATTGCCCTTGATTCGGGTGACGCGCGCCGGCAGCAGCCGGCCGGCGACATCGCTGAGGCGCACGGCATCGACGCAGCGCGCCGGTGTCGTGCCGGGGACATCGGTCAACGCGGGCTGCGTACACAAGGTTAGCCTTTGGCCATGATCGGCGGCAATGGTGGCCAGAGCGGCCAGCAGGTGCCGCTTTTCTGCGACCTCCGGTTCGCGCCAAGAAAAGTTGCCGGCATGAGCGGCAGCGTCCAGATTGCGCCGGGTCTTGCGGTAGGGTTGCAGGAACGAGACCACCACCTCGTCGCTGGTTCCGGCCAACGTCTTGGCCAGGGTGGTAAAATTGGCCAGATGCCAGTCGGGCGGGGTCAGCGAGGTTAAGACGATCGGATCATAACGCCAGACCGCCGCGCGCAGGCCGAAGCGGCGGCGCAGATGGTGGAAATGGTCGGCGGCGCGGTCGATCTCGATGGTCGAGGTTTCCAGCGCGCGCGGATAGCCGGTAACGGTGTACTGAACGAAGAACGGTAAACCGCGTTGGGCGATCACCTCCAGTCCGTCCAGAAATGGCCCCAGGTTGCGAGTCCACAACACCAGCCCGTCGATGGCGGTCGGGGAGAGATCCACCGTCACCACTTGGCCACCATAGGGGTTGACCATGCGGCAGAAGCCGACCTGGAGCCGGTTGAGCAGCCAGCGGCCGTAAAAGGCCGGAATATCGGTCTTGTAGCTGGCGGAAATGATCATGTTAAAGTTTGGAGGGGGTGCGAAACACCCCCTCCAATCAGGCTTAGTGCTTGGACGCACCCGCAGCACCGATACCGGTCTGCGAGCGGACATACTGATCTTCGAACGCAAGGGCTTCGGCCTTAGCCGATTCGCTCTTATCGAGTTTGGAAACGACGATCGTGACCAGGAACGCCGCAGTCATCGAGAACAACGCCGGCTGTTCATACGGGAACAACGGAGCCGGGTTGTTCAACACCACCACCCACACCGCCTTGGACAGCACGACCAAGGTTACTGCCGAGATCAGGCCGACCAAACCGCCGGCCAGTGCGCCACGGGTGGTCAAGCCCTTCCAATACATCGACAGGATCAGCACTGGGAAGTTGACCGAAGCGGCGACGCCGAAGGTTAGACCGACCAGGAAGGCAATATTTTGCTTTTCAAAGGCGATGCCCAACACGATCGCCAGCGCGCCCAACAGCAGCGAGGCGAACTTGGAGACCAGCATTTCTTCCTTTTCCGTCGCCTTGCCGCCACGGAAAACCCGGGCGTAGAGGTCGTGGGAAATGGCCGAGGCGCCGGCCAGCGCCAACCCGGAGACCACAGCCAGGATGGTTGCGAACGCCACCGCCGACAGGAAGCCCAACAGCAGATCGCCACCCAGCGCCTTGGCCAGATGCATGACCACCATATTGCCGCCGCCGATCAGCTTACCGCCCACGATGCCGCCTTCAAAAAACTGCGGATTGGTGCCGACGATCGTTACCCCAGCGATGCCAAGCATGGCGACCAGGATGAAGAAAAACCCGACCACACCCGAGGCCACGAACACGCTCTTGCGTGCCTCGCGGGCGTTAGGCACGGTGAAGAAGCGCATCATGATGTGTGGCAGACCGGCGGTTCCGAACAGCAGACCCATCGACAGCGATACCGCCGACACCGGGTCGGACAGCAGCGAGCCGGGGCCCATGATCTTGATGCCTTCCTTGTGGTTGGTGACGGCGGCCTTGGCCATGGTTTCAAGGTTGAAACCAAAATGGGCCAACGCCAGAAACAACAACACGATACCGCCACACAGCAGCAGCCCCGCCTTGATGATCTGGACCCAGGTGGTGGCGATCATGCCGCCGAAGGTGACATAGACCACCATCAGCACGCCAACCACGACCACGGCCACGTTGTAATCCAGCCCGAACAGCAGCTTGATCAACTGGCCGGCACCAACCATCTGCACGATCAGATAGAAGCAGACCACGGTCAGCGAGCCAGCGGCGGCGAAGCTGCGGATCTTGCCTTCATGCAGACGATAGGAGGCGATGTCGGCGAAGGTGAAGCGACCCAGGTTACGCAGCCGTTCGGCCATCGTGAACATAATGATCGGCCAGCCGACGAAGAAGCTGATGATGTAGATGAAGCCGTCGAAGCCTTTGGCATAGACCAAGCTGGACAGGCCGAGCAGGGTCGCGGCCGACATGTAGTCGCCGGCGATAGCCATGCCGTTCTGGAAGCCGGTGATGCCGCCGCCCGCAGTGTAAAAGTCAGAGGCCGTGCGGGTGCGACTGGCGGCCCAATAGGTGATGATCAGGGTAAAAATGACGAAGGCGATAAACATGACGATAGCAGTCGTGTTGAGCGGCTGCTTCTCAAGTCCGCCCAGATCGGCGGGGGCGGCCAGCGCCGGCAACGCCATCATGGCCGCAACGGCAGTGGTGCCGGCGGCTGAAACGATAGTCTTCATATTCATTGTTGGGACTCTCTAATAATATCGTTGTTCAAGTCTTCGAATTCGGTATTGGCGTAGTAGGAATAGAGGCCAGTCAACAACCACCCGACGATGATAATCGCAGCACCAATCGGGGCACCAATAGTCAAAACATAACCTTCACCCAGAGGCTTATGGAGCAAGCTGGGAGCAAAAGCGACGACCATCATGAATCCGTAATAAGATACCAGTACGATGGTTGACAGAATCGCAGCCAAACGACCACGTCGCTTTACCAACAAATCGAATTTTGGATTCTGACGAACCCGCGCATAAATCTCACTAGACATTTTACCTCCTTAACTTCTCCATGAAGTCTGTAAGAGACCATCCGGATCAACGGACGGCGAAGAGTGAACGCCTCATTGCCATAATGTCAAGGATTTAAGGTAAGTTGTCGCAGTATCTGTGGTTGCAAAAATAAGAGGGGCCATGCACACTTTGATCCAATCTCGTCGAATCGTTGTTGAAATCATGCCATACGCTATATCAGACCGAACCAAGCCGAGCGCTGCGGCCCTTTACCGGACCAGGACCACGCCAGGACCATGCCAAGATCATGATTGACAAGGATTCTCCGGTCGAAACCTTCAAGCGGGCCACCGCCGCTACCATTCGCGCCTTGGCCGGGCGGGAGGAGGTGCAGGTTTCCTTTGTCGGCGAGGTTGCCGGAGTGATCGGGGATCTGGTCCGGTTGCCGCCACCGGCGCGCGATCTTGATCAGGCCCACGTCGCGATCAGCCGGGGGCAGGCCGACGCGGCGGCGCTGCGGTTGCGCCATCACAGCCCAGCCTTGCATCTGCGCTATCTACCGGAAGACCCAACCGTGCGGGTGGTGTTCGAAGCCCTGGAACAGGCCCGCTGCGAAAGTTTGGGTGCCCGGGCCATGACCGGGGTTGCGGCCAATCTGGAAGCGGCGATGGCCGAGCGTTGTCGCCGTCAGGGCCTGGACCGGGTGACCAAGCGTGATCAGGTCTCGCTGGCCGAGGTCATGCGCCTATTGGCGCGCGAAGTTCTGACCGGGCTGCCGCTCCCGGCCAGCGCCGTGACGGCCGCCGACGTCTGGCGACCTTGGCTGGACCAGCGCCTAGGGCCGGACTGGCGCGGATTGGCGGGTGAGCTTGATGATCAGCGCCGCTTCGCCCGTACCGTGCGCCAGTTGCTGAAAGCTCTGGATCTGGAAGTCGGACCGGAACCGGAGCCTGAATCGGAACCGGAGCGGGACGATGAGGCCGAAGACTCTGGCCAGGACCAGCCCGACAGCGCTGGCGATCCCGGGGCCGGCGATGAAGACCAGGAAACCGCCCGTGCCGAAACCAAAGGCTCGGCCGCCGAGTCGGGCGATGACGACTTGGACGACGACTTCGAAACCTCGCCCGAACAACGGGATCAGCCGTTCGGTGAGTCGCCCGGCGACGAACTGATGGCCCCAGGCCGGCCGCCGGGTAGGGCCGATTCTCCCCCCTGCAATCCATCGGATCCGAATCTCTATCGGGTTTTCACCACCCACTTCGACGAGGTCAAAGACGCGATCGAGTTCTGTGATGCCAACGAGTTGACCCGGTTGCGCAGCCAGCTCGACAACCAGTTGCGTCCCCTGCAAGGCGTGATCGCCAAGTTGGCCAACCGGTTGCAACGGCGCCTGCTCGCCCAGCAGACCAGGGCCTGGGAATTTGACCTAGAGGAAGGCTTGCTCGATTCGGCCCGACTCAGCCGGGTGGTGGTCAATCCGATGTTGCCGCTGTCGTTTAAGCGCGAGCGAGAAACCGATTTTCGCGACACCGTGGTCACGCTGTTGATCGATAATTCCGGCTCTATGCGTGGCCGCCCGATCGCCATCGCCGCGATTTGCGCCGATGTGCTCGCCCGCACCCTGGAGCGGTGCGGGGTCAAGGTCGAGATTCTGGGCTTTACCACCAGCGCCTGGAAAGGTGGCAAATCACGCGAACAGTGGGTGGGGGCGGGCAAGCCGGCCCAGCCTGGCCGGCTCAATGATCTACGCCACATCATCTATAAGTCGGCCGATGCGCCGTGGCGACGGGCCCGGCGCAACCTGGGCCTGATGCTGCGCGAAGGGCTGCTTAAGGAAAACATCGACGGCGAAGCCCTGCATTGGGCTCACCAACGCCTGCTTGGGCGGTTTGAACAACGCCGGATTCTCATGGTGATTTCCGATGGCGCGCCGGTGGACGACGCGACCTTGTCAACCAACGCCGCCAACTACCTGGAACGCCATCTGCGCCAGATGATCGAGTGGATCGAAACTCACTCGCCGGTGGAACTGATCGCGGTCGGCATCGGTCACGACGTGACCCGCTATTACCGGCGCGCGGTGACGCTGGTCGATGTCGAGCAACTGGGCGGAATCATGATGGAAAAGTTGGCCGAATTGTTCGAAGAGCATTCTCGTTTGCCACAACGCAGCCGGCTGCGGCGCGAACGTGACCGTGAACTGGTACGAGAGCCGGGTACCCCACATCTCATCGCGGTATTCGGATGGTCGCCAGTTGGCCTCTTCGTCAGCCAGGATCACCAGGGCAACCACTGTCCGTTGATAGAAATCCCGAATCCGATAGTGCGCCGTCAGCATCCGCTCCAGGAAGTTGGGAGTACGGTTGCCATGCACCTCGACATGAACCAGCACCCAACGCTCGGTGCCATCTATCTCGCCGTTGACCGCAGGCAGTTCCTTCAATGCTGCGACCGAGGCCTTGACGAAGAACGACATGAAGCCCAGCGCCAATCCGACTCTCTCGGTCAAGAACTGGTCAAGGCCGAGCAACGTCACGCCTTGCTGCGCCTGACCGCACCCGAGGACGGCACGGTGCAGCAACTGGCGGTGCATACGCTGGGCGGCGTGGTCGTGGCCGGAGCCGCCGCCGGCCACCCGGCCCAGTGGACCGTTGACCACCCGGTCGAACGGCCCGACTGGGTACCGCTGACCGAGGACGGCGCGCCGTTCCTGGTTCCCGGCGCTGCTTATTTTCTGTCTGCGATCCTCGCGGGCGGAATCACCCGCACCCCACCGGTCCTCCCCGGCCAGTGGGTGGTTCCTGTGGGCCACGCCGTATCGTCCACAGTGTTGCACGTCACACCGGGCACTTCGGTCAAACTTTAACAATTCTGCTCTTAAAGGAAACCAACAAATGACGATGTATCGTCCCGTGGTTCTGATCGCTGGCAAGCTCTCGCTGCTGCCGGCCGGCGACACGCTTTCGGCAAAGATTCAGGAAGTTGATGTTACTGAACTGCAAGCCAAGGTCGCGATTGGCT
>CAUYTZ010000060.1:0-12683 GCA_963575695.1 uncultured Gammaproteobacteria bacterium
CCCTGGCCCCACTTTGTTTGAGACAGATTCGCTACCGGATAAGACAATCATGCCGATCGTCAACCGCATTGCCGCCTTTCACGACGACATGACCGCGTGGCGGCGTACGCTGCACGCTCAACCTGAACTGGCGTTCGAGGAACATCGAACGGCGGAGTTTGTCGCTCGTCGGTTGGCCGAGTTCGGCATTGAGGTTCATCGCGGCGTCGGCGGCACCGGGGTGATTGGGGTGCTGCGTGGCAACCGTTCCGGTTCGGGTACGGTCGGTCTGCGTGCCGATATGGATGCGCTACCCATGTCCGAAGACAATGATTTCGCTCATGCCTCACAGGTACCAGGACGAATGCACGCCTGCGGCCATGATGGCCATACCGCGATGCTGCTGGGCGCGGCGCGCTATCTGGCCGAAACACGCAATTTCGCCGGCACGGTCAACTTCATCTTTCAGCCGGCCGAGGAAGGCCACGGTGGCGCCCAGCGCATGATCGAGGATGGCCTGTTCGACCGTTTTCCCTGCGACCGGGTGTTCGGGCTGCACAACTGGCCACAACTGCCGGCCGGCGCGATTGCGGTCAGTGACGGCCCGGTGATGGCTGCGGCGGATCATTTCGAAATCCGGATTCAGGGCAAGGGCGGCCATGGGGCCATGCCGCACCATTGCTTTGATCCGGTGGTGGTTGCGGCCCACATCATCACCGCTGCGCAAACCGTGGTCAGCCGCGCTATCGACCCGCTCGACAGCGCGGTGATCAGCATCACCACGATTCACGGCGGCTCGGCGTTCAATATCATTCCCGATCGCGTAGAGATGGGCGGCACCGCTCGCAGTTTCAAACTGGAAATCCAGGATGTGATCGAATCCCGATTGCGAGATGTGGTTGAAGGCACTGCCCGGGCAATGGGGGCCAGCGCCACGCTCGATTACCAGCGCAGCTATCCGGCCACGATCAACACCGCGCCAGAAGCGGCGCTGGCCGTCCGGGCTGCCGCGCGCGTGGTCGGTGCTGAGGCGGTGGTGCGCAACCCGCCGCCGTCGATGGGTGCGGAAGATTTCTCGTTCATGTTGCGTCAACGCCCGGGATGCTACATTTGGCTGGGACAGGGCGGTGCTGGCCATGGGTGCATGGTCCATAATCCGCGCTACGACTTTAATGATGGTGTGCTGGCGCTGGGGGCCAGCTATTGGGTCACGCTAGCCGAACAGATTTTGGCCGGAACGGAACAGACGGGGGAGGGCTAGGACTATGGTGCAGAGGCCGGGTTGGAAATGGTGGCTGGTGGGAGCGGCAACCGCGCTGGCGCTGGCCGGGTGTGCCGGGCCGGGGGAACAGGCGGTTCATCTCGGCGATAGCGTGATCACGGCCGCTTTGGCCACGCCACCGGGGGCGGAAGCTGGCTCGGCCTGGCGCTCGGACATCAGCCGGCAAATGGAGCGTTTCGAAACCACGGCCCGCACCCCTGCGGAATGGGCCGATTTGTGGCGGCGCTCCGGTCATGCCGCGCCCGGCTCGCTGCCTGGCGAGCACATGGCGGCGGCGATCTTTCTCGGCACCCGGGTCAGCGGCGGCTACACCATCACCATCGATCCGGCCGAGGTTCGCAAGGGCGACGACGGGGTGCTGTTGATTGGCTACCGTGAACAGGTACCGGGACCAGAGGCGTTGGTGGCTCCGGGCCAGACCTCACCGTTCACGGTGATGATCCTGCCGTTGGAGCCGCGACAGGTGCGGTTTGTGCGGTTGTCTTAGTTAAAGCAAGGGTTTATGTCTTCGGGGCATAGATATGGTACAGCATCGCATAAACGAGCAAACCGGAGACTGAAACATACATCCAGACAGGGAAAGTCCAGCGTGCAATCTTGCGGTGCAAATCCGTGTTCCCGGCCAGCGCTTGCCACAGTGCCATCACGATCATCGGCACAACCACCGCCGCTAGCAAGACGTGGCTGATCAACATCATGTAATAAAGTTGACGAACCGGTCCTTGCCCCGCAAATACAAATATCGGTGCCGTGAAGTGATAGAGAATATAGCAGGCCAGGAACACTGCCGAGACACAGACCGCCCCCAGCATAACTTTTCGATGCGCCGCTCGCTGGCCTCTCCGGATTAAGCCATAGGCGATCACCAGCAGAACCGCAGTCAAGGCGTTCAATCCGGCTGTGACATGGGGCAAGATATGCGCGGTGTCCATTGTTCCCTCAGTCGAAGTTACAGTCCAGGAGTCCCGATTGGGTTGCCGCCCAAACCCGCTTGGGGGAGACCCCCAGTCCCCCCTTTATTTAGTTGAGCCGGTAGCTTTCCCACCAGTCCCGGCCAACCGCCACTTGTACACCGTCGCAGACAACGCAGGCCTGGGACAAAGCCGCCACCTCCAGCCCAGCCACCGCCGGCAGGCCATCGCCGCCAATCACCATCGGGGACCGAAACCATTCTAGCCGATCGACCTTCCTGGCGCGCAACAGAGCGGTGGCCACCCGGCTTCCGCCTTCGACCAGCACCCGGGTTAGGCCACGGTCGGCAAGCACGGTCAAGACCGCGCCCAGGTCGAGGCCGCCCCCGATTGCAGCCGGAACCGAAACGATCTCGACCCCGGTTTCCGCCAGCGCCGAGCATCGTTCCGGATCGGCATCATTTCCGGTTAGCAACCAGACGGGCGTTTGGCGGGCGGTTTGTACCAGCCGGCTGGTCAGCGGCAGACGCGCATGAGAATCCAGCACCAGCCGCAGCGGTGAGCGCGGTTCCAATCCGGGCAGGCGACAGGTCAATTCCGGGTCATCCGCCAAAGCGGTGCCAATACCAACCAGAATCGCATCGTGCTCGGCGCGCAGAGCCTGACCGCGAGCCCGGGCTTCGGGACCGGTGATCCACTGGCTGGCCCCGGTGGCGGTGGCGGTGCGACCATCCAACGACGTGGCCAGCTTGAGCGTGACCAGCACCCGGCGTTCCAGCACCCGCAGGAAAAAGCCCTGGTTGAGTTCGCACGCTTCGGCCTCGCGCACGCCGGTCGTCACCGCCAACCCGGCGGCGCGCAGGCGGGCAATACCGGCCCCGCACACCCGTGGATCGGGATCAAGGCAGGCGGCAACCACGCGGGCCACGCCAGCCGCGATCAGGGCTTCGGCGCAGGGCGCGGTCTTGCCATGGTGACTGCACGGCTCCAGGGTGACGTAAGCGGTGGCCCCGCGCGCGGCGGTCCCGGCCCGCTTCAGGGCCTCGGTTTCAGCGTGGGGGCGACCACCGGGCTGAGTCCAGCCGCGACCGACGACCACGCGATCACGGACCAGCACGCAGCCGACCGCCGGGTTGGGCCAGACCATACCCAAACCGCGCCGGGCCAAAGCCAAGGCTGCGGCCATAAATACAAGATCGGGAAATACAAGGTCGGGGGCTTCGCCCCCGAACCCCTGACCAGGGCGTTGCCCTGGACCGACTTGGTTCGCGGTGACACTCAATGCCGCAGCCGCTCCAACACGGCCTTGGTCGCAAAGCCATCCGCCACCAGCCCTTGCGATGCCTGAAACCGCCGCAACGCATTGCGGGTACTGGGGCCAAGCAGGCCGTCGGCCTTACCCGGATCGAAGCTGAGTCGGGCCAATTGTTCTTGAAGTTCAACCGCCTCGCTGCGCGCCAACGCCTGTTCGTGACGCGGCCAGGTGCCGACGATCGTTCCGGCCCCTTTTATACGGTCAGCGAGCAGCGCCACCGCCAAGGCGTAGCTGATCGCCGGGTTATAGCGCATGATCACGCGGAAGTTTTCCCGAACCAAGAATGCCGGGCCAGAATAGCCGCCGGGAATAAGCACCGAAGCCAATTCGCCACCGCCGGCCAACTCGCCGCCACGAACCGGGCGCACACCCAGCCGACGCCATTCGTCGATCGGCTTGGTGATGGTCAATTCCGCCTCACCCCAGGGGAAATCCTGCGGCAACCGTACTTCCTCGCCCCAGCTTTCCCCCGTGCGCCAGCCGATTCCCTTGACGAAATGAGCGGTGGAGGCAAGCACGTCCGGCATACTGTCCCAGATGTCGCGTCGCCCGTTGCCGTCATAGTCGGTGGCGTGCTTTAGAAAGATCGTCGGCATGAACTGGGTCTGGCCCATCGCCCCGGCCCACGAACCGGTCATGCGTTCACGGGCGACGTCGCCCTTATCCAAAATCTTCAGCGCCGCCAACAACTCGCCACGGAAATAGCCACCACGCCGGCTCTTGAACGCCAGAGTCGCCAGCGCGTCGATCACATTGAAGCCGCCCATGTCGCGGCCATAGTCGCTTTCAATGCCCCAGAATCCAGCCAGAATCTCGCCCGGCACGCCAAACTCAGCTTCTACCCGGTGCAGCAGCGCCGCATGGGCCGTCAGCTTATCCCGGCCCTGGCGAATCCGGGTTTCTGACACCGCGCTGTCCAGATAGCTCCACACCGGGCGCGTAAATTCCGGCTGTGACCCGTCTAGTTCGATCACCCGCTCGATCAGGCGGACGTGAGCCAGCGCCACATCCAGCGTCCGTTGAGAGATGCCCTGGCTACGCGCCTCGCTGCGCAGCCCTTGCAACCATTCGGGAAACGTAGCCGCCGGTTTGGGCGTGGCCTCGGCCGAGGCCTGCGCCACCGGCATGGCAGTGACGGGCACGGCGGATTCGGCACCGCTGGTCTGGCACCCGGCCAGAGTGACGCATACCATGGTCATAACCGTAATCATCCGCAGCATTTCCGTCTGGTTCCTTTGTCTCGTCTGATCATTCATGGCCCGACACCGGCTTCGCCCTTAGGACGCGCCCGATCAATCGGGAAACTTGCAATCGTAAAGATTAAGTCTCTGATGATAATCAATATACCCAATCTCCCCAACCAAAGTAATGGGGGTGCCGCCCTGAAAGTGCTCAAGCCTGGTTCTGGTTTCCTTATCGCTTTTATGAACCGCACAGATGATTTTAATCGATCGGTCGCTGCCGCCCTTATTCTTTTCGTCAACAAGGATGGTTGCATTGTAATAGCCGAACCAGTCCGCGCCCTTACCGCGCACGAATTCCCCCACCACCCTGGCCGGCTTACGGGCCCATTTCTTCTGAAACGCGGCCTTGTTGTCCTTATCCTGGAAGACCGCTTCAACCTGACTGCGGGTTTCAATCAGGTAGGGGCCGCCGTCGGCTGCCGTCGCCACCACGGCGAACAGACAGCCCCCAATCGCGCAGATCAGCGCCAGTTTCGTCATCGCCATCCTCGCCAACCACCACGGACATCGCCGAGATCATAAACCGGCACCCGTCACCGGGATAGGGGCATTTTACCGGAGGCTTTGCCCCTGATCGTCGAAGGCGAACAGCCCGCGCACCGTGACCCCCGCCACGATCGCCGTTGCCGCCAACAGGGCGATTGCCGCCAACACGCCGGAAGCCGCCCCCGGTACCGCCTTATGGTACCCGAGCAAGGCCAGCGCCAACACCGCAACCGGAAAGCCATAGGCCCAGCCATTAGCGGCCAACGGGGTTCGCAGGAAGCGTCCGACCATGGCCAGCATGACCAGCGCCTCGAACAGGGCGGTAAACAGCAACAGACGGGCAACCCCGTCCGGCTGACCGCCAAGCAGAGCGGTGTAGGACAAAAAACCGACTGCGGGCGGGGCCATCAGGAAGCACAGGGTCGGCGTTAGCGTCGGTGGCAGGGGTTCCAGACACAACAAGCGGTGAAACAGAATCGGGAACAGCAGCACCCAGCCGGCCAGCCCGGCGGCAAGCAGAAACCAGGACAACTCGGTGTGACCCAACGGCACACCGGCCAGCGGTGCCAGAATGTTGCCGACCACCGGGATGAACCACGGGGGTGTCACCTGGCGCGGCTCATAGGGCTGCACCAGCCAGCGGCGGGCCATCAACACCATCAAGCCCAGATGGAACCCAGCCCCAGCCAGCCACAGCGGATTGGCCGCTTCCGGATTGTCGGGCAGCAGCGCTTCGGCCATGATCAGCACATTGATGCCAAGCGCCGGGAAGAAGTTGGCCAGCAAGGGATGGCGGAATTCGGCCGTAACCAGGGCCGGATGACGCAGCAGCTTGAAGCCGTACAAGCCCAGCACGACCATGAACAATCCGGCCTGCGCGGCGAGCAAGCCATTTCCGATCAAAGCCGGCCAGCCGAGAACCTCGTGCGCCTTACGCCACGCCAGCCCCAGCCCGCCCACACCCATAACCATCGCGAAGCTGGTGACCGGAACCGCCGACAGTCGGGATAAGTCCCTCAACCCGGCCCTCAATCCGCCGGCTTGAGCACGGGTGGCGGGTCTTGACCATTGCCGCCGTGTTTTGATGGGGTCGGTACCGCCCGAGAACATTGACTTAGCGCCCGGGCCGGCTCGGATTGCCGTTTTTCAGTGCGGTCAACAGCGTACTGTCGATGGCACCGGTCACGGGCAACGCATTGTCGGTCTGGAACTTGCGCACAGCGGCCAAAGTCTTGGGTCCGGCCTTGCCATCGGTCCGGCCGTGAAAATAGCCCAGGCGGCTCAATTCTTCCTGAACCTGAACCTCCAGCGTTCGCCCCGGCACCGGACGGCCGGTCGCCATCACCCGTGGCTGAACGAAACTGAGATGATCCAGCAACTGCCGGTTGGGACAGCCATCAACTTTCAGCCGAGCCGCACGTTGATAGGCGCGAATCTGGGTTCGAGTCCGCGCGCCAAGCACGCCGTCAAACGAGCCGGGATCAAACCCATGCTGAACCAGTTCCCGCTGGATACCCTGGGTTACGGCCACCAGATTGCCGGGGGTCTCGCCGCCATCGCAACCCGTCGCTGCCCACGCCGTTCCTGCCGGCTGTGCCAGCACCAGCGCGCCCAACAAACCCGTCGCCACTATCGCTTGCACCGCAATCGCCTTCGCGCTGCGTTTGGCCATCGCTAATCCCTCCTGGTCGCGGGGCCATCACCTTGCCGCTTTCGACACCGGTGATCAACCCGCCGTGAGGCTGGATATTCCGCCCCTTCCGCCCGGCCGATCATGGCCGCTAGCACCGTGGCCACGCAAGCCCGCTCTTCGGGGGCGCGCTGGTCAGGCTTCGGAAATGGGTTAGGCCGTTAGATGCTGTGTTCGACTCAGAGCCGACTCTAGAGATAGTACAGGCTGTAATAATTCGACGCCTGCCGACTCTGGGTCTGTGGGCGCTTCTGAGCGTGAAACACCAGATGTTGTCTCTGGGCACCCAACCGGTTGAACACGTCCCAGTAGCGCTTGTTGGCAGCTTCGCCAGCCGTACCGCGAAACCCACGGCTCTGATTGATCTTGTCAAACACACTCCAGTAATGCTTGCGCAGTTCGAGGCCTTCAGTCCGATCGGCCCGTGACCCCATCGCCCGCCGGGCGAATGCTGCAACTTTCTCAAACATTTTATCATTCCCGCTTCTGTTCTTGGCGCTCCCGGTAGGCCCGGGTTTCTGTGTACACCCCAATAGATATTTCCCAGCCGGCGTATGGCAAGAGGTATCGCGGCCGGGCTTGGGGCGTGTGGCGTTCCTGCCACATAAGGTGTTGCCGAAACACTGCACATAGGGGGGACGATATCGCGCAAAAATGGTCCACGCGGTGACGCCGATCACACCCCTAAAAAATGGGGTATATGCATTATTTATCATATAGTTATGGTGGTGCTACCGAAATGCTGCAAGTGCGTTGTCGTGGCACACATAAATGGTCGCGCACTAAATATGCTGAAATTAGCATTTTCAAAAAAGCAAGAAAATAATTTATGGCGTTTCGGGGAGGTTTGGCAGCCCCATATGCGAAACTTGATGCGAATCAGGGCTTAACGATAGATTTCTAATCCACACTGCGAGCATGGACAGCTTGCCGCCGTCACCTGGATGGGGCAGAATTGATTCATATCAATCTACGGAGAGAGGATGGGGGTTTCACCCCCAAACCCCTGACCAGGGCTTTGCCCTGGCCCCACCAGGAGCCTGGAGGCCCCTGGACCCACTATATTTTGGTTTGTGTCTGTCCCACTACCAGGCCAGAGCCTGGAAACCGGCCGGCGGCGGATCGACCACCTGTGGCGTTGCCGATGTAACCTCCAGCACCGCCAGGGCCCGTTCAGCCAACCCATCTGGACGCAAACGGAACACACCATCGACACCGGAGAAGCCGTTGGGATTGGTCAGCCCTGCCGCATCGATCGCGCCGCCGCGCGCGATTTGAGCCGCAAGCGCGGTGGCGTCATAGGCCAAGGTGGCCAAACGCGGTGCCGGATGACCATAAAGTGCGGCAAAGCGGGCTTCGAAATCGGCCCGGGCCGCCGGCAAGGCCGTGGCATACCAGCCGCCAACCAACGTTGGCTCCCGGCCCAATCCCGCTTCATCCCACAGTCCGGTACCGAGCAGCCGCACCCGTTGCGGGTCGATTCCGGCACTAAGCAGTGTTCGGCCGAACTGGCGTAGCCGGTCTCCGCCTTCAGCAATCAGCACCGCATCGAAGCCACCCGCTGCGACCAGCCCGCGCACCGGCAGCGTCGGATCGGCCAGGGCCGGATCATAGCGTTCCTGGCGCACCACGATCCCACCCAGGCGGGTGGTGGTCTGGACCAGGGCCGACACCACGGCCTCACCATAGGCCGAGCGTGGAGCCAGCACCGCGAAGCGGCCCAGACCGCGCGAGCGGGCGAAGCCGATCACCCGCGCCACCTGTTCACCGGGAGTGAAGCCAAGAATAAAGGTGCCGCCACCGGCCAGCGACCCGTCATTGGAAAAGGCCAACATCGGTCGTCCGGCCGCGATGGTCAGAGCCTTGACCGCGCCGACTTCGCTCGAAAACAACGGCCCCACAATCAGTCCGGCTCCATCGGCCAGCGCCTGGCGCGCGGCTTCGACTGCCCCCGCCGGCGTGCCGCCGGTGTCGCGCGGCAGCAGCGCAACACTTTCGGTGCCGGCATCGAACAGCGCCAGTTGTGCGGCATCAGCCATGCCCTGGCCCAGGGCGGCGCTGGTTCCGGTCAACGGCAGCAGCAGCGCCACCTTGACCGCACCGCCGGACATCATCCCCGGCATACCCGGCCCGCCGACGGGTTCCATCACCACCGGCTTAACCGGCGCTGCTCGCGGAGGAGGTGCCTGAACCTGTACCGGAGCTTGCGTCGAGGGGGGCGGTGCCGTTACGGTACCAAACAGTGAACAGCCGGCCAGCACCAAGGCCGCACCCGACACCGCCAACAATTTCTGGCCCACCCCGCCCCAGCCGCCCCAGCCGCCCCGGCAAAGGCCCCGTGCAACCCGTTCAGCTTCCCGTGCCATTGACCACCTTCCCTTCACCCGATTGCGACTCTGATCCCGTCTGGTCCGCCGACTCTGGCCCCAGCCCGGATGATGATGTCTTGGCCGCGCCAACCCCCGGCCTGTACCTGCCCGGCTTGTATCTGCCCGGCTTGTATCTGGTTGCGACCCCGATCGGCCATGCCGCCGATATCACCCTGCGCGCGCTGGATATTCTGCGCGGGGCGACCGCGATCGCCTGTGAGGACACCCGGGTTACCTCGCGTCTGCTGGCCCGGCATGGCGTGTCCCGGCCTCTGCTGTCCTACCACGAGCATAACGCTGCGGCAATGCGGCCAAAACTGCTGGCGCGGATCGCCGCCGGGCAGGTGATCGCGCTGGTTTCGGATGCCGGGATGCCGTTGATTTCCGACCCTGGCTATAAGCTGGTCCGTGCCTGTGTTGAAGCCGGCCTTCCGGTCACGGCGGCACCCGGAGCCAATGCCGCGCTGACCGCGCTGGTGTTGTCCGGCTTGCCTTCCGACCGTTTTCTCTTCGCCGGCTTTCTGCCGCCCAAAGCCGGAGCCAGGCGCGAAACCCTGGCCGAACTGGCCCCATTGCGCGCCACCCTAATTTTTTACGAATCGGCGCGGCGGTTGCCGGAGATGCTGGCCGAACTGGGCGCAGTCCTTGGCGACCGGCCAGCGGCGGTGGCGCGCGAACTGACCAAGCTGTTTGAGGAAGTCCGTCGCGGCACCCTGACCGGGCTTGCTGGCCATTATGCCGCCGCAGGTCCGCCTAAAGGTGAGGTGGTGGTGGTGGTCGGGCCGCCGCCGGTGGTTGAACCGGGCACGGCGGCGGACGGGATTGCGGCGCTGGATGATGCCTTGCGCACCGCGCTGGCCGGTCATGGTGTCCGTGATGCCGCCGCCCTGGTCGCCGGAGCGCTGGGTCTGCCGCGCCGGCAAGTCTATGCCCGAGCCTTGGAACTGACCGCCAAGGGTGAAAAACCGTGACCGACCGGGAGCGGACCGCCGCGCGCACTTGGTTTCGCGGTTTGTATGCCGAGGCTCTGGCCCGTTTTGCCCTGCGGCTCAAGGGTTATGGCATCATCGCCAGCCGTTGCCGAACTCCGGCCGGCGAAATCGATATCGTCGCCCGTCGCGGCGGCGTGCTGGCGGTGGTCGAGGTCAAGGCCCGGCCGACGCTGGATGCGGCCCGAGCGGCGTTGTCCGAACGCCAGCGCCAGCGCCTGACCCGGGCGGCGGGGGTGTTCCTGGCTTTGCATCCGGAATTGGCGGGTTTGACCATTCGGTTTGATGTGGTGCTGGTGGTCCCCGGCCATTGGCCGCGCCATATAGAAGATGCTTGGCGCGCCTGAAGGTAAAATATTGCAGGTCCAGGGCCAGAAAGCTTTCAATCGGCTCTTCCTGCTTGGACTCCTCTTTGGCATGGGCCACCTCTTCGCGGGCATCGGCCCACTCCCGGGCATCCCGGCGACGAAACAAAAAATGGGCCCAAACGGCCATGAGAATGGCCAGCACGGAAAACGGCACGGTGGGCATGCCCGGCATCAGGGCGAACAGACCCAACACCCCGGCACTGAGCAGGATGACCCGTGGCTGGGCCGTGATCTGGCCCGCCACATGATCGGCCATGTGTTCATCGGTCGAGGCGCGGGTGACCAAAAAACCGGCCGCGGTCGAAATGACCAGGGCCGGAATTTGGGCAACCAAACCTTCACCCACGGTCAAAATGGTATAGATATGGGCCGCATCGCTCGCAGACAGCCCCTGCTGGGCCACCCCCACGATAAATCCGCCGATAATATTGATAAAGACAATTAAAATAGCCGCCACCGCATCGCCACGGACAAATTTGGAGGCACCATCCATGGCCCCGAAAAATTCCGATTCCTCTTCAATTTCCCGGCGACGCGCCTTGGCTTCGGATTCGGAGACCAAACCGGAATTCAGATCGGCATCAATGGCCATCTGCTTGCCGGGCATTTTGTCCAGGGTGAATCGGGCCGCCACCTCGGCGATACGCCCGGCACCCTTGGTGATGACGATAAAGTTGATAATGACCAAAATGGCGAAAACAATCACCCCCACCACCGGATTGCCCCCCGCCACGAACTGGCCGAACGAGCGGATCACTTCGCCCGCCGCCCCCTCTCCCTCGCTCCCGTGCAGCAAAATAATACGGGTGGTGGAAATGTTCAGGGCGAGGCGAAACAGGGTGGTCATCAGCAAAATGCTGGGGAATGAGGAAAATTCCAGCGGGCGATGGACATAGACGGTCGTCAAAAGTATGACGATCCCCATCGAAATATTGACGGAGAGGAGCATGTCCAACAGCATTTTCGGCAACGGAATGATCATGATCGTCAGGACGGCAATAATACCAAATGCCATGATGACATCATTGATACCCTTTATGCGGGGCAGCGATCTGGGTAACGGTATTGAAGACAACGGTCTCTCCAGAGTGTGTGCAACGGCGCGGTTGGTCGGGTTATGTGTCATCGACCAACGAGCGTGCGATGTGGTCTACCCATGTTGAATCGCCAAAGATCCAACTCCAGTACCAAGCAACTTTCATACCGTAGCTTAAATATCTCTAAATGAAAAGGAGATTTTTGCACGGCTGTTTCCGTTTTGAAACAATCCTTTCAGCACTCTTCCCAGGTGGTTAAAATGTCATTACCCTCCTCGGTGATCAGAATGGTATGCTCGAATTGGGCGGACAGACCATGGTCTTTGGTCACCACCGTCCATTGATCGGGCATCAACTTGATGTCCGCCTTGCCCAGGTTGACCATGGGTTCGATGGTAAAAATCATGCCGGGCAGCAGTTTGGCCCCTCTGTCCCGCGTGCCGTAGTGGAGTACGGCGGGTTCTTCATGAAAGGCCCGCCCAATGCCATGGCCGCAATATTCCCGCACCACGGAACAATGATTTTTACGGGCATGCAACTCGATGCTCACCCCGATATCCCCGAAATAACCACCCGGTTGGGCCGCCTGAATGCCCAGGGCCAGGCACTCTGCCGCGACCAGGACAATTTTTTTGTTGCGGGAGTTCGGTGGTCCCACAAAAAATGTCTGGCTCGTATCCCCATGGAAGCCGTTCAGGCAGACCGTGATATCCACATTGATGATATCGCCTTCGCGCAATAGGCGCGGACCGGGAATACCGTGGCACACCTGATGGTTGACGGAGGTGCAGATGGATTTGGGAAATCCCTGGGGATTTTGCGGGGTGGGCCGATAGTTGAGGGGGGAGGGCAGCGCGCCGTGGGCCAGGATGAACTGGTGACAGCGGTCGTTCAGCGCGTCGGAGGTGACGCCGGGCTGGACGTATGGCTCAATCATGGCCAGGGTCTGGGCGGCCAATCGGCAGCAAAACCGCATCTGTTCAATCACTTCGGGGGATTTGATGGGAATCATG
>CAUYTZ010000061.1:0-10122 GCA_963575695.1 uncultured Gammaproteobacteria bacterium
CCTATGATAGCAACCGCTGGATGTTGAGCACCAACGCCACCTATTCTTACCTGATCGATAATCTGAACCTCTCGGGTAAAGTCGGTTGGATGATGGCCTATGACTGGAGCCATGCCTACACCGAGGATACCGGCGGTCATATCAACAAGCAGGTCGGCCGGGTTGGTGAGGTTTCCATCGGCGGCAGGGCCGGCTACACCATCGATGCCTTCGAGCCTTTTGTTGGCCTGACCTATGCCTATGATCCAATCCTGGGTTCGGTGGTCAAAATTGGCAGCACCGGCAAGGAACTGGATCGCGACGAAATGCAGGGGCTGTTGGGCATCAACTGGACGCCTAACGAGCGCGTCACTGCCGGCATTGAAGTTTCCAACAGCTTCTTTCGCGAGCGGCAGAATGCCACAATTCTTGGAATCAACGCCCGGGTCAAGTTCTAGACTGGGTCTTACTTTAGTATGCCGCGATTGGGCTGCCGCCCAATCGCGCAAGCGACAACGCTTCCCTTGTGCGTCCTGTTGCGCTCACGGTACACTGACCGGATGTTGAAGCGGAGAGGCGGTCGGGAAGATGATCGGTGTTTTCGATTCCGGCGTCGGCGGCTTGACCATTCACAATGCGCTCACCCGGCGGCTTGCCGCGCACAGTTTCGTCTATCTGGGCGACCACGGCAATGCGCCTTATGGTTGCCGGGGGTCCGAGGAGATCCTCGAATTCACCCAGATTAATGTTGACCGCCTGTTCGCTCTCGGTTGTCGACTGGTGATCATTGCCTGCAATACCGCCTCAGCGGTGGCTCTCCACCATCTCCAGCAGTATTGGTTGCCCAAATCTTGGCCTGGGCACAATATTCTCGGGATTATTGTGCCGACGATTGAGGCGGCGACCCAGGTACCCTGGGCGATCGACTATCCGGTTTATCCCCAGATGTATGCCGATCACGCGGTGGCGGTGTTCGCCACCCGGCGTACGGTGGAAAGCGGTGCCTATCCGACCGAGATCAATAAGCGTTGCCCGCATATCGAGGTGGTGCAGCGGGCTTGTCCGGAACTGGCCGGGTTGATTGAGGTTGGTGCGGATACAGACCAGTTGCGGGGGCTGGTTCGGTGCCATGTTTCGGCGCTGCTGGCCGGCATGAATGGGCGGGTGCCCGAGGCTGCGATTCTTGGCTGCACCCATTACCCGCTGATCAAAGGCTTGTTCCGTGAGGCGCTACCCGCCTCCGTTCGTCTGCTCTGCCAGCCGAGCGTGGTGGCCAACAGTCTGGAGCATTATCTTCACCGCCATCCTGAATACAGGGTGGGTATGTCGGCGACCGCGCACCGCCATTACCTTACCACGGGCGACCCCGGTGCCGTTACGGCGCTTTCCGAAAGCTTTCTTGGCCACCCCACCGCGTTCCAGGGTATTGAGGAGTGGACGAGGCGGCGGGCAAATGAACTTATATTGTAACTGCCCAGGTACCCGGTTTGGGCGGCAGCCCAACGCACAAGCGAGACATACCGATGCCCGAAAGCAGCGGCGATAAGATCAGACAGAAGGTGCTGGGGCTGGTGTCCAAGCTGCCGCCGCCTGATGTGCGCAAGATTTTGGAAGAGATTGATGGCGGAAAACATGGTTCTCCAGACAGCATTAAAGCGGCCAAGGCGTCTCTGGTTGATTACCTCAATAAGAAGCGGCCTTATCGGGTGCGAAGACTTTATACGGATCTGTTTGACCCATTTCTAACCAGTGATGATGTTTTGCTGCGCTCACCCGCGCCATTGTACGGGCTGGTGTCACGGGTTGATATTGGAGGTTTGTGGGTCGGGGTCAGCCGGGTTGCCTTTCCGGAACTGGTGCGCAAAGTTCAAAGTCAACTGGACGAACAGGCACGCTCCACGTTGCTGGAACATGTCCTCGTTTCACCTGAGGCCCTGGATTATCAGGAGCAGATGCGTGTGGCGACGGTCGGTTTCCTGGGCGTTCTGGGAAATGATCGAGCGGCAGCGGGCCGATTTCTTAAAATGGTTAATGTTCAACGGCAGCGCGACATCGGCAGTCGCTCGCTTTATCTGGAAAAAATCTACGATATTGATGAAGCCTATCTTAAAATGATTTCAGATATCCTGGTTCATCGCAAAGAATTTAGTCGGCAGATTCGGGACTTTCTGGCACTGGTTCCAGAATTTGAGTTCGATGGTGTATCCGCCTCTGGTAATTGCGAAAAACTGGCGGAACGGGTCATTCATACTACCGATGACCTGTTGCAGCAGTTCCAAGATCGCAAAATAAAGAGCAATTATTGGCGCTTTATTTCCTTATCAGTGGTGCATATCAAACGTCGCTATGATGTTGCCGGTCTTTGTATTCGTTATGATCGTAGTGAGCGTGCCGGGGATGGGCCTCTGGCAGAGGCTTTGCGGGGCCATTTTGAAGCGTGTTGCCGGACGATTCGAGAGGTTCTGTCGGGGGCGTTACGGCTGGATGAACGGGTGGCGCTGTCATCGCTTAAAATGACGGCTGCGGAACGGGCCAAACTTGACCAGGAAATGACCAGGCTTAACGTGATCCTGGAGTCGTTGGTGGTCAGCGGTCTGCTGGGAACGCAAAGCACCGCCTTCGGCTTCCGGCGCTGGCTGATCGACCTTGATGCTTATTTTACCGGTCGCATCGCCTGGGCGATGATTGAGCGGGTTCAAGCGGCACTGGCAGCCCGGGATCAGCCCAGCCCGGACTTTGAAGATGTGATTTGGTTGTGCCGCTACCTGTCATTGTGGCAGGAAGTGGCGCACAAGCACCGGTTGGACGAAACAGAAATCAAGCGTTGGCGAGCCGTGCTTGGCGATGAAGGCAAGGCCGCTCTCAAGAAGTCGTTGGAGATCGAAGAGGGGGAACACCTGTCGGAACGCATGGCCCATCTGGTGCGTTTGCAAAGAATACTTGGCCTTCTTGGTGTAAGGGTCATGAAAGCCGTGCCGATTAGCAGCCAGAACGCCGCTCGGATTATTTTGGACCGGATCAAAACTTCGCAACGGCTGCCAGCGGAAGAGGCCGAGATGATTTCCGATTTCGTCGCTCTGGCCAGGGTGGAGAAACAAAAGCTGCGCCACTGGAGCGACATGGAACTATCGGAAATGCTGCGCATCGCCGATATCAGCGGCTATTGATTCGTTTCGCCTTCAGCGATTTGGCGACGAGGGGCCTAGTGGCCCCTAGTCTTACTTCATTAGAGACGAAGAAATTGGGAAGGGTGCGGAACACCCGATCAGTGGAACGCGGCGACCTTGTCGCGGAGCGCCAGGAGCAGGCCTTCGACCTTGCCGCCACGACTTTGAATCACCGAGGCGAATTCGGAACGCTGGGTGGTGCTCATGCTCACGCCTTCGACCACCACGTCGATGATTCCGAATCGGCTGCCGAGTTGGCGTACCCGCCATTCAACCTTAACCGGGGAGCCGTTGCCGGCAACTTCCGTCAGCACGAAGGAATCACGCTCGGTTTCCGGGCGCGCGGACAGCACCTTGAAGGTCTCGCCGGAATAAGACGAAAATCGGTCGGCGTACATCTGTACGATCATGGTTTCGAACAGCGACAGGTACTCTTTCTGTTGCTCAGGGGTGGTTTCATTCCAAAAACGGCCGAGCACAAAGCGGCCAATGGTCGGAATGTCAAAGTTATCCAGCAACAGCTTGCGGAACGGGGAAACCAGTTCGCTTTTCTTGCCGGCATGCTTCGACAGAGCATCCAATGCCTGGTTGCCCAGATTCTCGACGAACTTGCCGGCACCCGCCGCCATGTCCGCCGCTTGGGCCTGTACCGGCAGCGCGACGGAAGTGGTCATGGTCAGAAGCGCGAAGCAGATGATGAACAGAAAACGACGAATCGGCGTGACGGGGTGACGGACGGACATCGAGCTTCTGCCTTGATTATAATGACTTTCAGGACGAACGAACCGCCATGCCGCAACCATCCGCTCCGAAGGGAGAGGCATCCGCTCCAATAGGGAGAGGGATGATTCTAGCGAGCAATCCAAGCCCAACCCATAGCACAGGCAACCCGCTCGCGCCAACCTGAACCGACCGAACCGACAGTTATCATTATGGCCTTCACGCATGGCCTGGAAATTTGGCCGGTTCGGCGGTATCACCGTAATTATTCCCTGGCTGGCCGAAGTGGCAGGCCCGGGTGTATTCTTTAGGTTCGGTGACCGGCGTTTCGTCGTCCCGCCCCGCCGGAGGTTCCGGTACCGGAGTCAGTACTTCATGATCAATGCCAGCCAGGAATCCGATCCGTCTTTGCCTGCGGTCAGTTTCGAGTTCTTTCCGCCCAAAACCGAAAAGATGGAGCAGAGCCTGTGGCAGGCCGTGCTGCGTCTTGCGCCGCTGGCACCAACGTTTGTGTCCGTTACCTATGGTGCCGGGGGGTCGACCCGGGAACGGACTCACGCCACCGTGGCCAGAATTCAGCGCGAAGCCGGCCTGATCGCCGCCGCGCATCTGACCTGCGTCTCTGCCACCCGCGCGCAAATCGATGACATTGCCCGCGCCTATTGGCGTGAAGGCATTCGTCACATCGTCGCCCTGCGCGGCGATCCGCCGACGGCAGCCGACGGCAGCGGCGGCATCGGCGGGCGCGGCTATGTGCCTTTCGCGGGCGGCTATGATTTCGCGGTCGATCTGGTCGCCGGGCTAAAACGGGTGGCGGATTTTGAAATCAGCGTCACCGCTTATCCTGAAGTTCACCCCGAGGCCCCTTCGGCCGCATTTGATCTTGACTACCTCAAGCGCAAGATCGATGCCGGAGCCAGCCGCGCGATTACTCAGTTTTTCTTCGACAATCAGGCCTATCTGCGTTTCCGTGATCGAGCGGTGGCGGCCGGAATTACCGCACCGATCGTTCCTGGCATTCTGCCGGTAACCAATTTTACCCGTACGGTGGAAATGGCGTCGAAATGTGGTGCATCGGTGCCGGCGTCGATGGCCAAGGCGTTCGAGGGGCTGGATAACGATCCGGAAACCCGGCTGTTGGTTTCGGCCAAAGTTGCCGCCGATCAGTGCATGCAGCTTCAGCGTGAAGGGGTGGACGAGTTCCATTTCTACACGTTGAACCGAGCCGATCTTAGCCTGGCGATTTGCCATCTGCTTGGCGTGCGGCCGCGAGCGAATAAAGCGGAATGAGGGCGAACAGGGGTGGCTTGGACGGTGACGGCAGCCTCTGTCCGTGATATGACACTCTGGTCTTAGGAAGGATTCCCGGCGGGGGTCTTTTCGCACGAACACGAATGAGGAACGGCATGGCGGTCCAGCTTGGTCAGCGCTTTGAAAAAGTTGGTGCCTTTCTAATGGTGTTCGAGGTTGTTAGTCTGGTCAAGACTCGCGACGGCATGCCTCATGCCCGGTTGCGTCTGGTCGGCGATCCCTCTGACATTCGCATGATTTCCGAGTCTAGCCTGGGTGATCGCCATCTGTACCGCCAGTGCCCGGACACCCCGGTCCAGGGGTGACGCGCTGGTGGTGGGAAAACGGTGCCAGAACAAGACGCGCAGAGGTGGAAACACCTCGTCGCGTGTCTCTGTGTGCCGAATAAAGAGCTTTATTATATTAGACCGGACGCAGCGGAATTATCGTCCTCGGTCGTTTTTTCTCGGTCGTTTTTTGTCGTGCCTTGGACCCAGCGCCGCGCCGCGCGACTTTAACCAAAAATCAATAAATGGTGGCCTTGTGGCGTACGCCAGTCCCTTCCTTAGCGGTGGGTCTGGGGGGGCTTGCGGCGTTGTGTCTCACCTTCAGGGTTAAAATCCCTGCTGTCAGCTCATTTGATTCTGTTAAGCTGGCGTTGGGCGGCATCGATTAAGATGGCAATAATTATGAGGGTGCGATTTTAAGCGCGCCCCGCAGGGAGGAAGCAACGATGGTCGCACACCAGGGAGTTCCGCCATCAGCCAGCGTTGCGCCGGCTGCCAAAAGTGCGGTCCGGGGAGCCGAAGACGTTGAACTGACATTCAATGGTGAAATCTGGCGAATCGACAGTCGCACTATTGCCAAGCTACGTGAAATTGGGACTCGGTTTGATGGTCGGCTAGACGGTTTGCTGGCTGATTTGTTCACCTTTATGGGTGGGTTTCCAGAAACCGCGCCCCAACTGGCCGATAAGGGCCGGGTCGATTGTCTGAAGCTGCTGCTAAAAGAACATTTGCGCACGATGTTCAAGGCCGATTTCGGCGCGGAGTATCTGAGCCGAGTCGCCGGCATTGGTGCCAGCCATAACCGCGCGCGCGTGAGTGCCCGGTTTATTTTCTGTGGCTATTCACTGCTGATCGAACGCTTTACCCGCATGATTTTGGAACACCATCGCCGCCATCCCGATCGGGCCGCCGAAGAAGTCTCGGCCCTGATTCGGGCAATGATGATGGAAATCGAAATGGTCATGACGGTACACCACAGCCATCAGAGCGCCGAACAGAATGCGGCCAACATGCAGGAATTGGCCGAAGCCTTTGAAAGCGAGCTTGATCAGGCGGTTGAATTCGTGCGCAAGGGCGCACTGAGCATGGAAGGTGCGGCTGCGGGCGTGATGGATGCGGCGCGCCGGGTCAGCGAGGATAGTGAACACGTCGCCGCCGCCTCGACTCAGGCCTCCGGCAGCGCCCAGTGCATCGCCCATGCCGCCGAGGAATTGTCGTCGTCGATTGCCGAGATTTCGCGCCAGGTCGAACATTCCACCAGCGCCGCCCGTGCCGCCTCGGTTCAGTCGCAGCAGGCCAAGGGGCTGGCGGAAAACCTGTCGTCGCTGTCGCTGCGAATCGGAGCGATCGTCAAGCTGATTGAGCGGATCGCCAAGGAAACCCGGCTGCTGGCGCTCAACGCCAATATCGAAGCCGCCCGTGCCGGGGCGGCTGGGCGCGGCTTCGCCGTGGTTGCCAGCGAAGTCAAGGCCCTGGCCGATCAGACTCAAAACGCCACCGGCGATATCCGTTCCCAAATCCAGACGATGCAGACCGTAATTCAGCAGGCGGCGGCCTCGATCACCGCAGTGGCGGCACAGGTCGAAGCGGCTACCGGCGACATTGGCGGGATTGCCGGAGCGGTGACTGAGCAGGAGGCGGTGACTCGCGACATCGCCACCAGCGCCGGGGCCACCGCCAGCGGCATCGCCAATGTTCACGAGCGGATCGCCAGCGTTGCGCGCGAGGCCGAAGTCAGCACCCGCGAGGCGACCAACCTGCGCGACTACACCCATACCCTGGTCGAGCAGGTGGTCGGGATCAAGCGGCGGGTGATCGCCACCTTGCGCAACACCCGTTTCGCCAATCGCCGCAGCGAAGATCGGGTCGCGGTGGACATGGCCGCCATCGCGAGCGTTGCCGGCCGCAATTGGCCGGTACTTTTGGACAACCTGTCGTTGGGTGGTACTCAGGTTCGGGACGAAGCGTTGCGCAAGGCGTTGGCTCCGGCCGCAGGTCAATTCCATAAGACTCGGGTTGCGCTTGATGTTTCCGGGTTGGGCCAGATGCGGGGCGAGATCGTTGCCGTCGATGCAGACGCCCTCCACGTCCATTTTGATGCCTTGGACAAGACGTTGGAACGCAAGCTGCAAGACTGGCTTGAGCGCTCCCGGCGTGAGGATGAGGAACAGATCGTCCTGGCTAAGGATGCCGCCCGTCAGATTGGGCGCTCGTTCGAAGAGGCACTTAACCGGCGTGAAATCACCTGGGAGCAGTTGTGGGATGTCGATTACCGCCTGATCCGGGCCAGCGATCCGCCCCAATATTCCACCACCTTCTTGCCGTTGTGTGATCAGGTTCTGCCTGGGATTCAGGAGCCGATTCTCGGTCGCAACGCCAAAATCGCCTTCTGCGCCGCAGTTGACCGCAATGGCTATCTGCCCACGCACAACCGGCAGTACGCACAGCCGCAACGGCCGGGTGATAGGGTTTGGAATACGGCCAACTGTCGCAACCGGCGTATTTTCGATGATCGTACCGGCATCGCTGCCGCCCGCAACCGGCAACCGATTCTGGTCCAAACCTATCGCCGGGACATGGGCGGGCAGTTTGTAACCATGAAGGATATCAGTGCGCCAATCATGGTTAACGGCCAGCATTGGGGCGGGTTTAGAATCGGGGCCAAGATCAACTGATTCTCTGTGAACTTAATAAAAGAAGAAGAGGCCTGGGGAATTGATTCCCCAGGCCGGTTTGGGTGGCAGCCCAATCGACCAAAGCCAGCTTACGATACTTGCTTTGGTCCCGGCCGGAACTTAACAGCGGTTGGATTGGCGGAGACCGCGCGATAGATCTCGACTCGAGCCCCATCCTCAACCGGTGTGGTCAGGGCCAGGATCTTGCTGAAGATGCCGACCTTCTGCTTGGTCAGATCGATATCTCGGCACAGCTTGAGTATGCCGGATTGTTCAATCGCCTGCTGAATGGTTGTGCCTTCGGCGACTTCCACCGTCAATGCGGTCTGGCGGTGGGGCTTGGCGTAGACAATATCCACTTTCATCGTTTCGGCTCCGGATTAAACACTGTGGGCCCCGGCCATGGCGATTGGTTTGCCAGCGCGGATATCCAGCAGCCGCTTGCCGGCCAGCAACAGGCCAGTAACCAGGAATCCGCCCGGGGGCAGAATCGCCATCAGCACCCCGGTATCGGCCGGCAGCAGCCGCAGTTCCATAAATTTGAACGCCGGTCCGAGCAGCAATGAGGCATCGGCGAATAGGGTGCCGGAGCCGATCACTTCGCGTACCGCACCGATCACGGTCAAGGACAAGGTGAAGCCGATACCCATGAACAATCCGTCGATCAGCGAGGGCAGAATCGGCTCTTTGGCCGCGAACGCTTCCAATCGGGCCAGCGGCAGGCAGTTGGATACGATCAGCGGAATAAACAGCCCCAGCACCTTATACAATTCGTGCATCCAGGCGTTCATGGTCAGATCGACCACCGTGACCATCGCGGCCACGATCAAGATATAGACCGGAATGCGGACTTCCGGGGTGATAGTGCCCCGGAAGGTGGCGACCAGCAGGCTGGACGCGGCCATGACCACTGCGGTCGCCAGCCCCATGCCCAGGCCGTTGGTGGCGCTGGTGGTCATGGCCATGGTCGGACACATGCCCAACATCATGCAGAACACGCCGTTGTTGTCCCACAGGCCGTTGCGCGCGATTTGCTTGTAGTCGTTCGCCATGAGCCGGCTCCTCAATGATCCTTGCCTACGGCGGGCTGGGGCTTTTCCCCCTGGACCCCCAATAGTTACCTATCATTTTGGCCATTGTAATACAGTTCCTGGCAAGCGGAAACCCATTTCAACAATTTTTAACAATTTTATGGTTGAAATCTGCCGCTCGGCACGGGGAGAAAGGCCATTTTGTGGGGTACAGGAGATCTCCCCTTGCCTCCCTGGCAAAAATCCCCCATTGTCCAACTGTTCCATGGATAGTCCCTCAACCCGTAATCACTGTAAGAAAACATGACAGCTACCCAACATCCACCAAAAAAAACGCTGTCCCGCATGAAAATCCCTGGGCTGCTTTGGCTGCTCTTGTTGTATGCGGGCACGGCGGTGGCCCAATCTCCAGTGGATTCTGCTGGCGCGCTGCCTCTGACCACGCCAGTGAAACGTCTACAAGCTTTTCTGAACAAGACAAAAACCCTGGAAGCAGATTTTACCCAGCGCATAGAAGAACCGGAAGCGGGCGTACCGGCAGAAAGCACCGGTCACATTGCCACCGCTAAGCCGGGGCGTTTTCACTCCATCCACTCAAGAATCTCAACGTCTGGGGCGATTGATTACCCGCGTTTCGCGCGCGATCCCGAACCACTGCTGGCGGTCAAATGGATTCCGCCAGCAGTGGTTCGGGATAACGCGCACCAATTGTTCCTTGGGATTTTTGCCATTTTTGCCTTACTTCCATTTATTAGTGTTCTTGCCTACTTATTTGAAAAAGGCTTTCACGCGATTGACTGGGCTTTTTTTACGGAACTACCTCGTCCAGTGGGAGAACTGCACGATACTGACCGCGACGCACGCTGAGTTGGATTTGACCCGTCAAGCTGCGGTCGAAGCCTGGATAACCGCCAACCGGCCAGAGGTGGTGGTGGTGGCGGCGGCCCGGGTCGGCGGCATTCTGGCCAATTCA
>CAUYTZ010000062.1:0-3318 GCA_963575695.1 uncultured Gammaproteobacteria bacterium
AAAACGTGATCTCTTTCTGGGCCTATCTCGGTGATCGCCTCGGCATCAACCCTGGCACCGTGGCCTCCCTGTCGGACCTAATTCGGAAACGGACAGTCCCGCAACGGGCTTGAACGCCACCGGTTATTGAGCGTTCACACGGTCACCACCTGATTGCGAGTGTGATACTTGGTCGAGCCGACCTGAATTTGGTCGCCACCACGGTGATAGTTGCCGGCGCGATCGATGGCGGCGGTATAGCCGACGCTGAAATTGCGCACTGCGGCCGAACCGTTGACCGAACCGCCATAGCCATGGCTGTTGGAGCGGTAAAAGCTGGAAAAACCGCCATGCACTGCGAACGGTTCGTTGCCTTCGGCGAATACCGGCCGGGCGGATTCGATCGAAATCGTGCCGGCGATGCTGTCGCCGCCAGCGCTGACCGGGGTCAGCCCGGCCATAACCTCGATCTTGGCGACATTGGCCGGATCGATATAGGACAGGGCCGGATTCATGTGGTTGGGGCAAGAGGCCGGAACCGGCATGCCATTGACCTGCACCTTGACCCGATCGTCGTTCATGCCGTGAATCACCGGCAGGCTGGAGACGCCGCCGTTGGCATACGCGCTGATCCCAGGCAGGCTGTTCAGCAGCGCCGCAGTGTCGCCGCCGGCCGCAGCCCGTTTGTCGGCCAGCGCCTCGCCGCTCAAGGTTGCCGAGCATTGCGGGCAGACCTCGCCCGCCTCGACCGACACCGGCGGCAACTGAGTGACGGTCTCCGCCCGTCCGGGGGCCGAAGCGATCAGGACAAGGGTGAGGGTGGCGGCCATGGTCAAGGCGGCCGGCGCGCACGATGTGCGCAACCGGGACTGGAAACAATAAAACGGCATGAAGTGTTCTTTCGCCGAACGCAATGCCACAACGCCGTCGGCCCGACAGACTGCGGGCGCGGCGGTGGGCGAAATGCCTGAAGGGAGATCGCTGAGAAAAATCGGGACGAAGGCCGAAACGGCTGCCCTTTACTCAGGCTGCGGCCGGCGGGGCCCGGCTTTTCAGGCACGAAAGGAACAGGGCCGGCGGATAGACCGAATCCGGCTCCGGCGGTGTTGGGGGCCGGTCTGTTGAGGCCGGCGGCGGCGAGGCCATTGTCTGCGGCAGGATCGCGCTGGTTCCGAAGCCCCAACACAAAGGACAGTGCTGGCGATCACGATCCGATTCGATCGGCAGACCATCAGTGCCAATCACCACGGTTTGCGGGCCGTCAACCGTGCAGATCTCCTGGCACGACCAAGCAGAGGCCTTGGCCACGACCGTGACCAGCGGCAGCCAAGCCTGCAGCATCACCGCTACGGCCACCAGCCATACCAAACGTTTGCGGAGAGCAAAACTCAGTTGAGGTTGACGGACACGCACCATACTGAACCTTGAACACAATTAGGCGTGGAGGGTACGCTTCAACTCATAGGCATCCGCATGCACAATTGCAATAATTTATCGGCGATGCCGGACTTTTGATTGGTGCCCGATGGCGTAGGACATGATAGGGTTGGGCGATGGCTAATTCCTCCGAACCCGACTTAGATGGCGAACATGGCAGCACAAGCGATAGCCGTCGCTTGATCCAACGCCATGATCAATTTGCCAAACAGTTGCTCGACCAACCGGGCTGTGCAGATGCGTTCCTGCGAGAGCACCTGCCCGCGACGGTGACCGCACGCCTGTCTGCGGTACCGGCGGTCGATCGTTCAGAGACTTTCATCGACCCGCTGTTGACGGAGCACCGTGGTGACCGCGTGTTCGCGCTTGAGACTATGGACGGTGAACCGATTTTGGTCTGGACTCTGATTGAACATAAGAGCAGTCCAGAGCCAGACACACTGATCCAGATGTTCGCCACACTTTGCGGGATTACGGGGCGCGGGGCACGTCGTCACAAAGAAGCCAACGGCACGGTCCGAATCATTCCCGCACCAGTCTATCCGGTCCTGCTCTATCACGGCACACGGCGCTGGACGTTGCCGCTGTCGCTCGGTGAAGCGTACCGCCTGCCAGACAATCTTGTGACCGAGCGGTTACCCAATTTCTGGTATTCGCTGGTCGATCTGGGCGTCATTCAAGATGCTGAGTTGTCGCACTTTCCGTCCCTTCAGGCCGGTCTGCTGGTTCTGAAATACGCCACGCGCGACGACGACCCCTTGATAACGCTGGAGCGCCTGATCGCCGTAGCTGCGGAAGTTGACTTGACCTTGGTCGTTCTCGTTGTCAAATATCTTTTCAAGGCTAGCGACGTTGACCGGACGCGCTTGCGGGCGGTGCTAAAGAGCATTCTACCAGGCCAGGAGGAAGACGTGATGCTTACGGTTGCTCAGGAAATCATCGCCGAAGTTCGTCCTAGGTTTTTTGCCGAGGGCAAGGCCGAGGGCAAGGCCGAGGGCGAGGCCAAGGGCAAGGCAGAGGGCAAAGCTGAAATGCTCCTCCGTCAGCTTCGCCGCCGGTTTAAGACGTTTCCCAGCCAAGTTGAAGACCGTGTTCGCGCCGCCGGCAGCGACCAGTTGGACGAATGGATCGATCTCATCCTTGACGCCCGCGAGTTGGCTGATGTCTTCGCCACGGATCAGAAGCATTGATGGGGCGCACTGGCAGGCGCTTGGGATATGAACCACGGTGACAGGGTTTGCGGCGTCAATAGTTCCAAATCCTACCCGCGTACCGAAGCGGATTTGAATTGAAACTCAGGTAATCTGGGAACTACGCACTGGCAGGCGCTTGGGATATGAACTTCGGTGACCGAGTTTGCGGCGTCAGTGGTTCCAAAGTACCCATCCGGCCAGGGCCGCCTAGCGGCCCTTTCCTGACATCACAAGACTTTTATTGCAGTTTTCTTCAGCCATAAATTCGAGGGCTTTAGCAGCGTTGACCACGAGCTTGATCGGGAGTTCCATGCTCACGAGTTGGCTGATGTCTTCGGCATGGATCAGAAGCATTGATGGGGCGGACTGGCAGGCGCTTGGGATATGAACTTCGGTTTCGGCTCGACCGGCGGTGGCACCGGTTTTGCCGGCGCGGGTGGCGGTAGTTCGACTTTCGGCGGCGGAACTGGTACCAGCACGATATCATAGAGCGTATGGGCCGGCGCGGTGGTTGAGCCGGGACGAACCACTTCTGCCGGTACCGATTCCACGATTTCCAGTTCGTTATCGGTCTGTTCGATCACGCCTGGTGTCGCCAGTCGCGCCTTCAAACGCAGGTTCAGCAGCAGGGTAAAGGCGTCGGCCAGTTCACTGGCCTGGGCCCGATCAACCAGGGGTCGCAGATGGGATCTTTTGTACGCAGAACGCA
>CAUYTZ010000063.1:0-4823 GCA_963575695.1 uncultured Gammaproteobacteria bacterium
CCCGTCAATTGCAGCGTGGACGGGGGTTGCCGATTCCGCAATGGCAGGGTGAGCCGCTGGCCGGACGCCGCTTGCTGGTTTGGAGTGAGCAGGGGCTGGGCGATGAGATGCTGTTCGCCTCGTGCTATCCGGAGTTGCTCAAACTGGGCGGGCGGTACATCCTGGAATGCGATCGGCGACTGGTGCCGTTGTTCCGGCGTTCGTTTCCGCAGGCTGAAGTGCGGGCCGAAAGTGTGGATGCTCGCGGCCGTGAAACCCTGGTCGAGTGCGGTGCCGACCTTCATTGCCCGGCGGGCGGGTTGCCGGCATTGCTGCGTTCCCGATTCGACTGTTTTACCTTGTGCCCACCGCTGCTGACTCCAGATCCGGATCTGGCGGCCGAGTGGGCCCGCCGACTCGATAAGCTGGGTCCAGAGCCCAAAGTCGGCATCTGCTGGCGCAGTCGGCTGATAACCGCGATCAGGGCGACCAGCTATAGCCGGTTGGAGCAGTGGGGCCCGGTGTTCGCCGTGCCCGGGGTCCGATTCGTCAATCTGCAATATGACCAATGCGCCGAGGAACTAGACGCTGCCGAGCGTCGGTTCGGGATAACCATCGCTCGCTGGCCGGACCTGGATCTAACCAATGATCTGGAGGCGGCGGCGGCGTTGACCGCCGGCCTGGATCTGGTGATCACCGCGCCGACTTCGGTCGGAGAAATGGCCGGAGCCCTGGGGGTGCCGGTGTGGCGGTTCGACGGTGAGCGCGACTGGACCACGCTTGGCATCGTGTTACGGCCATGGTTTCCCTCGATGCGGCTGATTTTTGCCGGCGATACCCGTTCGATGGACGAGGCCCTGGTCCGGGCCGGAGAGGATCTGCGGACTCGGCTGGAGCCGGTGTCCCGACCTTCATCTTCTCCCCCACCCCAACCCCAACCCTCCCCCGCAGGCGGACAGGTGGAGTCGGCCGATCCTCGAATCCTTGAAGCCTTATTGGTCGAAGCCACCGGTCATCACCGCGCTATGCGTGTAGAAGAGGCAGAACACTGCTACCTAAAGGTGTTGTCGCTTGATCCGGAGCAACCGGTAGCGCTGCACCTTCTGGGCTGGCTTGCCTATCAGGTTGGCCAAAAAGAGTTTGCAATTCAACTGATTAGCCAATCGATCGCCCTTGATCCCGGCTATGTCGCCGCGCTGACCAATCTGGGCACGGTTTTGTCTGCGGTCGGGCGTTTCGAGGATGCGGCGACACTTTTTGAGCGGGCTCTGGTGCTGCGTCCCGATGCGCCCGACGTGCTGACAAACCTAGGTAATGCGTTGGGCGGGCTCGGGCGCTGGGTCGAGGCCGAGGCTTGCCACCGCCGGGCCCTGGTTCGCGGTGGCGAGTCGGCGGTGATTTACACCAATCTGGGCGCGGCGTTGTGGCGTCAGGAGCGACTGGCGGAGGCGGAAACGGCCTTGCGCCGGGCGTTGACGCTTGATCAGGATCATGCCGCGGCGCTGGCCACGCTGGGCACGGTGTTGCGTTCTCTGGCCCGGGGTCGCGAGGCCGAGGTCTGCTATCGCCAGTCCCTGGCGTTAGACGATACCCAGGCTGAAGCGTGGAGCGACCTGGGCCGGGTTCTGACCGAAGCCAACCGTTGGCGCGAAGCCGAAACCTGTTTTGACCGGGCCCTGGCGCTGGCTCCGGAACTGGCTTCGGCTCGTTTCAATCGCGGTCTGATGCGGCTGGTGGCCGGAGACTTGGTCCACGGCTGGGAAGGCTATGACTGGCGGTTTCGCGACTCCGATTCGCGTTTGGCCGCTCATCCATCGCCGGCTCCGGAATGGCGCGGCGAGCCCCCCGGTGAGCGCCGAATTCTGGTCTGGCGTGAACAGGGACTGGGTGACGAGCTGATGTTCGCCTCGTGCTATCCGGATCTGATCCGACGCGCCGGCCATTGCATCCTTGAATGTGATCCGCGTCTGGCGTCGCTGTTCGTGCGCGCGTTTCCCCAGGCGACGATTCGCGCCGCTGGGATGGTAGCGCGGCTGGGGGGGGCCGATCACGAGTATCAGATCGCCGCCGGCTCGTTGCCACGGCTGTTGCGGCCGGATCTGGCCAGTTTTGGTTGTCGCGGCGGCTATCTGGCCGCTGAACCGGGCCGAGCCCTGGGCTGGCGGGCCCGGTTGGAGGCGCTGGGCCCGGGGATTAAGGTCGGGATTTGTTGGCGGAGTCGGCTCAATACCGCTGAACGGGCCGGCAGCTATACCAGGCTGGACCAATGGCAGCCGGTGCTGACCTTGCCTGGCGTGCGTTTCGTTAACTTGCAATATGATGACTGTGCCGCCGAGTTGGACGATGCCGAACGCCGCTTCGGCATCACCATCGCCCGTTGGCTGGACGCCGATCTAACCAATGATTTGGAAACTGCGGCGGCGCTGGTTTCGGCGCTGGATTTGGTGATCACGGTCCCGACTTCGGTCGGCGAATTGGCCGGGGCCCTGGGCGTGCCGGTGTGGCGCATGGATGGGGCGCAGTCGTGGACCTCGCTTGGTGCTCAGGTGCGGCCGTGGTTTCCGTCGATGCGTCTGTTCCGGGCTTGTAATGGTGAGTCTCCGGCCGATTCGTTGGGCCCGATCGCCCGGGCCCTGCTGCATCGGTTGGCAAAGCCCCCCTCTACTGGCCCGGGAGATCAGTCTTCAGGCCAGAAACCGGCATCGAGCGCCTGCTCAAATGGCCATGGGCAGCAGGGCGGGAATGTTTCCGGATCGAGATCGGTTTCGCCGGCCGCGGCGTCGAGCGCCCGTTCATAGGCGGCGGCCAGCGCCTCCGGCAGTCGCGTCTTCAAGCTTGGGTTGTCGGCCAGATGATCGGTCAGGTCGCGACGCTGATTGCGAATCGTCGCTCGCCACGACATGCCGCGCCGGGATGGCTGGAACCGCCATTTGAGCAGATGCGACAGCAGTATGGTCAGGCGGCTGATCAGCTCCCGCTTTTCCGCCTTGCCCATGCTTTCAATCTCCGTGGCAATATGCTCGATGTCCACCTGAGCCAGCTTACCGGCCCGAAGCAAAGCCGCCTGATCGTTGGCCCAGGCGTGAAAGTCGGTTTCGTAGGTCATCGCCCATCTTCCCGGTGTTTCGACCTTGGTGCGATCCGTTTTAGGATGGGTGTGCGGGAGGCTGCTGATATGCGACTTCCCGCACTGCCGGCACAAGGTTGGTGCCAAGAGCCTTGAATGCGGCGTCGATCTGATGTGAGCGTGAGGCGTGGCATAGGTTAAGCAGACGGTCGGCTCCTTTCTGGTCGATACCGAGGGCGCGAGCCAAATCGGCCTTGCGCCACTGCTTGCGTCGGAGTGTCTGGTAAAGCAGTACCTTGGTCCAGACCTGAGACGGTAGCGCCAGCAGCGGGCGCCCCTCGGCGGGTGACGGCTCGGGCACCTCCTCCCGGTCGTCGATTAGGGATTGGATCATGACGAGGGCGGCATCGCACAGGCGCTCCAGGGCCTCCGTGCGGCTTGCCCCTTCGTCATGGGTGCCGGGAAGGTCCGGGAGAGAGGCGATCACCGTCGGTCCTTCCTCATCGAACACTACCGGATAAAACATAGATTTTGCCCTCCATGGCTGGTAGTCTATAAATTTCGCCCGGCTATTGGGCGCAAGAGTGAAGAATTAACGCTCGATCAATTATTTTTTAGATCTATCTGTTTGATATGTTCTGTCGAATTTACCTTGAGGATAGGAATAAATCTGGATCACTTCAGGCTCACATCCTTTAGAGAAAGGCCAAAATCGGCGAGAATCTTGTTTACCAGTGAGTCACTGATCTCATATCCCTTACCATGCACTGGAATATGAGCCTTTAACCCTTTGCAGATCGCGATCCGGTGGCCGCTCTTGACCTTTGGTTTCATCGTGCAACCCGCCTTTTTAAGGGCCGCAATTAAACGTCGGGGGCTGATTGGCATTTCCATTCCTCCATCATGCTGCCAGTGATGGGAATATGGCGAATCTGACGCATAAATCAAGAGGAAATATGGCCGAAGTGCCTTATTTTTGCCGCCCCATCGTCTTGCTTCGCAGGGCAGGGAGCATCGCCTACCCCCTTAATCGATCAACTCCCGCACCGCTCGCACCACCGCTGCCGGCTCAACCGTGAAATCCCAATCGAAATTGCCGGGATGGCGGTTCCACACCGTCGGCCCAACCAATTGCCGGTAGCGTTGACCAAGCAGCGCCGCGACGATGCCATATTGCGGCAACAGTACATGGCGGTGGGTTAGTTCCACGATCGCCGCTGTGGTTGGGGCGAATAGTTGTGCCGCCGAACCGCCGCCGAGTGGTGTTACGATCAGTTCCGCCTCGGCGAAGCGGTGCAACTGTTCGATCAAGGATAGATCTTCGGCGACCATCACCTCAATCCCGAACGGTGCCAGCGCAGCCACGATCTCGGCCTCGTTGACCAGGGCCCGGGTTGCTGCCTGTCGTCGGGTCAGAAACAACCGTCGCCATGGTTGTTCCCCGGGGGCTTCGCCCCATGGTTGTTTCCCCGGGGTTTCACCCCATGGCCCCCGAGGGGGGCGGGGGGCGGGGGCCACCACCACCCCCGCCGCCCCGTCACCCCCCACAGAAAAACAAGCGGGGGTGAGACAGGCCCCCCCCCCGGCCGGGGGCCCACACCCATCCCCGCACCGCCCCCCCCCACCCCTGTGCCCGGCGCCCCCGCCAGCGGGCGCACCGAAGACTCTGACTACAAGAAACCAACTTGGCAATCCTTACCCGCCACCCTCCCGCGGCACCCGCCCACCCCCGCCGTTGGGGGGGCTAGGGGCGAAGCCCTCGGCAGCGGAAATCGGA
>CAUYTZ010000064.1:0-11722 GCA_963575695.1 uncultured Gammaproteobacteria bacterium
TCGAGCTGGTTATAAATGTTTAGTTATTTTTATATCGACTTATCTGATAAATATTGTTACACGTCGAGAGGAGACAAGGGGGATGTGAACTTAAAAATGCGATCAAAAAATGCGACATCTTACCTGACATCGACCGATACAGACCGACAAATTGCCATCCCCCGAGTCGGCCAGCACAAACGGGTAGCGGCGCACAAAGGCGGGTATATAACGTGCGTCCCACTGCCCTGTCCAGGCTTATTTGCATTTCCATCAAAGTTTTCATCCAGCCCACGACGCCATCAGATCTCAGTTAAAATTACCGCTCGCAAGCCGGTGCGGTTGAAGCCGGGCAAAAAACGGTGTCTAGTCAAAGACAAAATCTGGATTTTGGGGGAAACGCGATGCCGGTGATCAAGACTAGCCTAGACCTGCGTGGTGTGGATTTTGCCCGCAATGGCGAGGCCATGCGCCAACTGGTGGCCGATTTGCGTGCTAAGGTAATGGAAATTCGCCTCGGCGGCGGCCCGCGCGCGCGCGACAAGCATACCGGACGCGGCAAACTGCTCCCGCGCGACCGGGTTCGCACCTTGCTGGATTCGGGTACGCCGTTTCTGGAATTCTCGCAACTGGCCGCTCACGGTGTTTATGAAGAACCGATTCCGGCTGCTGGCATCATCACCGGCATCGGCCGGGTAGCGGGACAGGAATGCGTGATCGTGGCCAACGATGCGACAGTCAAGGGCGGCACTTATTACCCGCTGACGGTAAAAAAACACCTACGGGCCCAGGATATCGCACGCGAAAATCACCTGCCGTGTATTTATCTGGTCGATAGTGGTGGTGCCAACCTGCCCAATCAGGACGAAGTTTTTCCCGACCGCGATCATTTCGGCCGCATCTTCTACAATCAGGCGACCCTGTCCGCAGCCGGGATTCCGCAGATCGCGGTGGTCATGGGCAGTTGCACCGCCGGCGGCGCTTATGTTCCGGCGATGTCGGACGAATCGATCATCGTCCGCAATCAGGGCACGATTTTCCTGGGCGGCCCGCCGCTGGTCAAGGCCGCGACCGGCGAGGTCGTCACCGCCGAAGATCTGGGTGGGGCCGATGTTCACTCGCGCGTGTCCGGAGTCACCGATCATTATGCGATCAACGATGCCCACGCCCTGGCAATCGCGCGGCGCATCGTCGGCAGCCTTAACCGGCGCAAACAGCCGGCCGTCGCGCTGCGTCCACCAGTCGAACCGCTTTACGATCCACACGAGCTTTACGGCGTGATTCCCACCGACACCCGCACACCGTTCGACGTGCGCGAGGTGATCGCGCGTCTGGTCGATGGCAGCGAGTTTGATGAATTTAAACAGCTTTACGGCACCACTCTGGTCACTGGCTTCGCCCATATCCATGGCTATCCGGTCGGTATCGTGGCCAACAACGGCATTCTGTTTTCCGAATCGGCGCTGAAGGGCGCGCACTTCATCGAGCTGTGTAGTCAGCGCGGCATCCCACTGGTGTTTTTGCAGAACATCACCGGCTTCATGGTCGGACGCAAATACGAAGCGGGCGGCATCGCCAAAGACGGGGCCAAAATGGTCACCGCCGTTTCCTGCGCTGCGGTGCCCAAATTTACCGTGATCATCGGCGGCAGTTTCGGGGCCGGCAACTACGGTATGTGTGGTCGAGCTTTTAGCCCGCGGCTGATGTGGATGTGGCCCAACGCCCGGATTTCGGTCATGGGCGGAGAACAAGCGGCCCATGTGCTGGCCCAGGTCCGGCGCGATAATTTGGAAGCGGACGGTAAACACTGGAGCAAGGAAGACGAGGAAGCGTTCAGGACTCCAATCCGTGAGCAGTATGAGACCCAGGGCCACCCCTATTACGCCAGCGCCCGGCTGTGGGACGACGGGATCATCGATCCGGCCGACACGCGCATGACGCTCGCCCTGGCAATTTCGGCAGCGTTCAACGCGCCGGTGCCCCAGACAAAGTTTGGCGTGTTCCGGATGTAGGCTTTGCCAAGGAATTAGGTCCAGGGGCCGCGCCCCTGGTGGGCAACCAAAGGGGCAAAGCCCCTTGGTTGCCGAAGGGATCGCAGGTCAGCTCCGATAGCTGCCGTTAATGTCGATGTAACCATGGGTCAAATCACAGGTCCACACCGTCGCCTGACCAGAACCGATACCCAGTTCGACCAGGATATCGATTTCAAGACCTTTCATATGCGCCACCACTGGCGCCTCATCATAGCCGGGCACTTCCATGCCGTTGGCTGCGATCAGCACGCCGCCAACCGAAATCCGCAGCAGGTCGCGGTCGGCCCGTTCGCCGGCCTTGCCCACCGCCATCACGATCCGGCCCCAGTTGGCGTCTTCACCGGCAATTGCGGTCTTGACCAGCGGCGAATTGGCGATCGACAGCGCCACCCGCTTGGCTGCGGCGTCGTGCTCGGCACCTTGCACGGTGATGGTCACAAATTTACTGGCCCCTTCACCGTCACGGACCACCTGCTGAGCCAAATCGAGTAGTACCGCGTTCAACGCCGCACGGAGGTCGGCGGCGCGTGGGTCATCAGCCCTGGCCACCAGGGCATGGCCGGCACAGCCGGTGGCGAACAGCAGCAAGGTATCACTGGTCGAAGTGTCGCCATCGACCGTGACGCAATTGAAACTGCGCTCGTTAGCCGCAGTCAGCATCGCTTGCAGGGCCGGAGCGGCGATGGCGGCATCGGTAAACACGAATGCCAGCATGGTCGCCATGTCCGGCGCGATCATGCCCGATCCCTTGGCGAAGCCGTTGATGGTCACAGTGACGCCATCAAGGGTCGCGCTGCGCGTCGCCCCTTTTGGAAAGGTATCGGTGGTCATGATTGCGCGCGCCGCCGCCGACCATGCCGCCGTGTCAGCGGATAGCTTTTCAGCCAGCGGTGCGAGACGAGAGGCGATGATGGCGGTCGGCATCGGCTGGCCGATCACGCCGGTTGAGGCCAGGCAGATTTGATCCGATCTGCCACCGAACGCCGCCGCCGCCGCCGCCGCTGTCGCATCGACCACCTCGACTCCGGCACGGCCAGTAAAAGCATTGGCATTGCCGGCGTTGACCACCACCGCCCGCGTCGTGCCGCCGGCCAACACCTTACGACACCAATGGACCGGCGCGGAGGCGGTCAGCGAGCGGGTCAGCACCCCGGCCGCCGTGGTCCCGGGATCCAGCACCGCAACCATGACATCATCGCGGTTGCGATAGCGCAGGGCGAAATCGGCCGAGACCAGACGGACTCCGGCGATGGGCGGCAAATCGGGAAAGCGGGCGGGAGCAAGCGGAGACAGCGGCGGAGCCATGGCGGACACCGTTAGGTTAGGAAGTGGATCTAATGCAGATCTATTGGAAGGGGTGTTTCACACCCCTTCCAAACTTACCAATGGATCAAGGCTTCGCCGGAGCCGTGTCCAGACCACCACCGGGCAATTCACCTGGGAATTGCTCGATTTTAGCCTCCCCCCGCAGCTTTTCAATCACCCCAGCGATGACTTCTTGCGAGAACTCACCTTCCAGCTCCGCCTTGATTTCATCAAAGGACGGCGGCTTGGCTTGGCGGTGATCTTCAACCTTAATCACATGCCAGCCAAACTGAGTCTTAACCGGGGTATCGGAAACCTTGCCCACGGCCATGGCAAAGGCCGCTTCGGCAAATGGCTGGACCATCGCATCGCGGGTAAAGTAACCCAGATCACCGCCCTGAGCGGCGGCAGCCTTATCGTTAGACTTATCGCGAGCCAGCTTGGAGAAATCGGCGCCTTTCTTCAATTGCTCGATAAGCGCTTTGGCTTCGGCTTCAGTCGCAACCAGGATATGACTCGCGCGAACCTCTTCCTGGGCCGGATTTTCCTTCAGATGCTGCTGGTAGCGTTGTTGCAGCACTTCTGGCGTCACCTGCTTCTGAACCGCCCGCGTCAGAAAAACTTCCTGGACAATGCGCTCTTCGGCCCGCTTCAGCCGCTCTTTGACATCGGCATCGTCCGCCAGCTTCTCGCGTCCGGCCGCGACCAAAATCAGCCGAGCGTTGATCAACTGCTCGACCATCGCCGGATGAAGCATTTCGACCGGCATCTGCCGCACCTGCGCCGGCAGAGCCGACACCGCGCGGGTAACGTCCGAGCGGTGAATTTCCTCGCCATTGACCCGGGCAACCACCGGGTCGGCACCTGCAGGAACGACCGGCGGCTTCGTTTCAGCGCTGGTGCCGGTGGCCAGACCAGCCAGAACCGCGACCATAAGAGCCAGACGGGAAATGCGGAATACCATACCAATTGTCCTTTCGTGCAAGAACGTGGGGCGAGAACGTGGGGCGAGAACGCGGGCGCGCCGGAGTCGGGACGTGGCACCTTCACTCCGACCGCTGGGCCAGGTGTCCTGATCTCTCAATGGTTCGGCCTGGTGGTTCGGCGTGGTGTGTTGCTGACTCAGCTTTTCTTGCCACGTGTCGGCGGCGGCGGGGGCGAAGGGGCAGGTTCTTCCTCTTCCTCCTCTTCCTCGCCTTCTTCGCATTCGGCAATGTCGATCTTAAGCGCCTGAAGCATGACGAAGGCGGCTACCGACTCCAGCCAGGAAAAATGCGGGCTGCACTTATCGAAATCACGGGAATCGACCAGAAGATCCTCGCCGATCTCCTCAAGAATATCTTCGTCGCCATTTTCGACCAGTTCATCGAGCGCCTCAGCGGCCTCTTCGATTGCCGAACGAAACTTGCGGGCAACGATCCTAATCGCTTTTTTGCTGGATGACATGACCCTGTTCTCCACATCCCGATCTGACTTGCCGAGCAACTGTGCGGCACCACGGCGGGCCGTCTTCCTTACTCGTTCCGCATGACCTTACGTACGGCATTTCCTCGCGTACGGCAGTTTCCCGCGTACCAGCGATCACTTTTTTAGTGATGCCAGCCGTTCCCTCAACCCACGCGGCCCGTTTTACGATATCGAAGCTCTGGGTAGAAGGCGAAAATTATGCAACGCTGGCGATACGCATCCGGTCTTAGAACGAAGCGAGGATTTTGTCCACCATGAGCGAAGCGAAGATTTTGTCTGCCGTGCGCCCCGATGGCGTCGGCGTGGTCACGCTCAACCGGCCGGAGGTGCATAACGCCTTCAATGATCAGGTCATCGCCGAACTGACCGTGACGCTGCGCCAACTGGGGGATAATCCAGCGGTGCGGGCTGTGGTACTGCGCGCGGCCGGGCGCAGCTTTTCCGCCGGGGCCGATCTGGGCTGGATGAAACGCATGGCCAGCTATCGGCACGAGGAAAACGTGGCCGATGCCATGGCGCTGGCCGACCTAATGTTTACACTCGACCGATTGCCGAAGCCGACCATCGCTGCGGTGCAGGGAGCGGCGTTCGGCGGTGGGGTCGGGCTGGTTGCCTGTTGCGACATTGCCATTGCCGCCCAAGATGCGGTGTTCAGCCTATCGGAAGTCAAGCTGGGCCTGATTCCAGCCGTAATCAGCCCCTATGTGCTGGCAGCGATCGGTCCGCGTGCCGCCCGGCGCTGGTTTCTGACCGGGGAGCGGTTCGATGCCGCCGAAGCGCTGCGCCTGGGGTTGGTGCATCAGGTGGTACCGCGCGAGGCGCTGGATGCGGCGGTCGAGGCGATGATCGTCTCTCTGGATGCAGGCGGGCCACAGGCGCAAGCGGCGGCCAAAGAGCTGATTTTTGCGATCGCCGGACGGCCGGTTGATGCCGCACTGGGCCACGACACTGCGGAGCGCATTGCCGGTCGCCGGGCCAGCCCCGAAGGGCGCGAGGGCGTGGGCGCGTTTTTAGACAAGCGACCGCCGGCCTGGTCCCAGTCCTGAGCGCCAGCCCTGAGTACCGGTTCAGGCAGCCGACGACGGAAGCGGGCGAAGGCGGCAAGAATGATTTGACGCCCAGGAAAAGGCCTTGATAATAAACCCTTTCGCCCCCAAGGTTCGCGTACGATGACCGTTCCCTTTTCTCCCCCCCCCGCTCCCCTCAACCATCATCACCCGCGTGGAGATTTTCGTCCACCCTCCCCCCCTCACCCAGAGGTGGTAATGCAGGGTGGAACCACCATGCGAGCGGTGGTGCTGACCGCCCTGCTGCTCAGTGGTATCGCCCTGACCATCAAGGCCGTGGCGGGAACTCTGGCGTTCGTGCTGCTGGGATCGATCGCATTCGTGATTGCGGTGTTTCATCGTGTGTTTCCCAACAGCCGTTTTTTCACCATGGCCCTGGTCAATTTCATTGGTATTTACGCCTGTCTGTTCACCATCGTTGTTGAAGGCAATTTCCCCAACATTGGCCAGCGTGAACAGGCGGTCGGCTTCATCATGCCGCTGATCGCGTTCCTGATTGGGGCCTGCGCCCGCGCCGAGATGATTCGCGGCATCGTCCAGTCGCGTCATTTGCGAGATGAAGCGCGGTTTGCTGAAATCTTCGTCTGGCTGATCCCGATGTTCGGCATGATTGGAGTGACCTTTGCCCTGCCGGCCGAAGGCATCCGCGGCACCTCGCCGGCGATTCCGTTTTTTTTGCTGATAGGTGTCATCGCGGTGATCGTTATCTGGGTCAGTCGCGACATTGCCCTGTTCCTGATCGATACCGGGCTGCTGTTTGAAGGTTTTTTCAAACAAGTGGCGCGGATGATCGTTCCCGCCTTCGCCTTTCTGACCTTCTATTCGATTCTGGTGATCGCTTTTGCCGTGCTCTATTACCTAATCGACCGCCTTACCGGCGATCCAGACTTTATCATCGAGGGCGTACGTCGTAGTATTACCTTTGCTGAAAGCCTCTACTTCTCGTTGGTGACCTTGAGTACGGTCGGCTACGGTGACATATTGCCTCACTCCGGACCGGCGCGGATGTTGGCGGCGGTAGAAATCGTGTCTGGGTTGTTGTTGCTGCTGTTCGGCTTCAGCGCCATCATTCGCCATACTCCGGCCAGCGAACGCCGTGACCAGGACGAGATTTGATGGAATCGGTTGCGAGTTTGGTCCTAAGTTAAGGGGGGCCAGGAGTGAGCAGAGTCTCGCCGAAGGCAAAGCAAATCCTCGTGTCCGGAGTCCGCCGATGACCGCCGAATTCGGAATCGAAACCCTCAGCCTGCACGCCGGTCAACAGCCGGACCCGGTCACCGGCGCGCGGGCGGTGCCGATCTATCAGACCACATCCTATGTCTTTCGCGATACCGACCACGCCGCAGCGCTGTTTAACCTGGAACGGCCCGGCCACATCTATTCGCGCATCTCCAACCCGACCGTGGCCGTCCTTGAAGAGCGCTTGGCCGCTCTCGAAGGTGGAGTCGGCGCGGTCTGTACCGCCAGCGGTCAGGCGGCACTGCATCTGGCCATCGCCACGCTGATGGATGCGGGCGGACATATCGTCGCCTCGGCCTCGCTGTACGGCGGTTCGATCAACCTGCTCGCCCACACTCTGCCCCGCTTTGGCATCACCACCACCTTCGTCCCACCGCGCAGCCTGGCTGAGTTGCGCATGGCGATCCGGCCGGAAACCCGGTTGGTGTTCGCCGAAACCCTGGGCAATCCGGGACTGGAAGTGCTGGACATTGCGGCCGTGGCCGCGATCGCTCACAACGCCGGACTACCGCTGCTGATCGACAACACCTTCGCCACCCCGGTGCTGTGCCGACCCTTCGAACACGGTGCCGATTTGGTCATGCACTCGACCACCAAATGGATCGGCGGTCATGGTGTGGCCATTGGCGGCGTGATCATCGACGGCGGCGGCTTCGACTGGGCCGAGTCGGGAAAGTTTCCAACTTTAAGCGCGCCTTACGCTGGCTATCACGGCATCGTCTTCACCGACGATTACGGCCCGGCCGCTTTTACCATGCGCGCACGCTGTGAAGGTCTGCGCGATTTTGGCGCTTGCCTTAGCCCAACCAGCGCCTTTCACCTGTTGCAAGGGCTGGAAACCCTGCCGCTGCGCATCGAGCGCCACGTCGCCAATACCGCCCGTGTGGTCGCAGCGCTTAGTGCGCATTCAGCGGTGGCCTGGGTCAACCACCCGACTCTGTCCGGCCATCCCGATCACACCCTGGCCCAACGGCTGTTGCCGTCTGGGGCTGGCTCGATCATCAGTTTTGGTGTTCGCGGCGGACGCGCCGCCGGCAAGCGCTTTATCGAGGCTTGCCGACTGGCCTCGCATCTGGCCAATGTCGGCGACGCCAAGACTTTGGTGATTCATCCGGCCAGCACCACCCATCAGCAGATGGACGCGGCACAACTGACCGCAGCCGGCGTGAGCGAGGACATGATCCGGCTTTCGGTCGGGCTAGAGCGCGCCGCCGATATCATCGCCGATCTGGATCAGGCGTTGAAGTTCGCACAAAAGACTGACAACCCATAGAAATTGCAAGGAAAATCGGGCCATGCACCTTGAGCTGCCCCTTGCCTCGGGCCCGGTGTGGGCCGCGACCGGCGGCCGTCGGTTTAATCCCCCTTCGCCGGCCCACCCCTTGCCGGCAGTCTTGTTCCTGCATGGCAGCGGCATGGACCACACCACCTGGACTCCTCAAGCGCGATGGTTCGCCCATCACGATCGGACGGTGCTCGCCCCGGATTTGCCTGGCCATGGTCGTTCGGCTGGGCCGGCGATAACTTCGGTCGGTGGCCTGGCCGAGATGGTGATCTGCCTGCTGGACGCCGCCGGCTTGGCTCAAGTGGCGCTGGTCGGGCACTCGCTGGGCGCGCTGGTGGCGCTAGAGGCTGCGGCACACTTTCCGGATCGGGTGCGAGCAATCGGCCTGATCGGGGTTGGACCGGTGATGCCGGTCAATCCGATCTTACTCGACGCAGCGCTGAACGATCTGCCGCAGGCGGCAGCGATGATTACCGCTTGGGCTTTTGGTGCGCGGGCCAGTTTCGGACCGGCACCGACTCCGGGCCAGGCTCTGACCGGCATCGGCCGCAGAATACTCGGTTCCAGCCGGCCGGGGGCTTTGCACGCTGATTTGACCGCCTGCAACACCTATTGTGACGGTCTGTCGGCGGCGACGCGGGTACGATGCCCGACGGTACTGATTCTGGGTGAACACGATCGCATGTCGCCGGTTAAGGTCGGACGGACGCTGGCTGCGGCGATTGTCGGTTCGCGCACCGTGGTGGTGCCAGCCACCGGCCACATGCTACCGGTGGAAGCGCCGAACGCGGTGCTCGACGCCCTCGCCAGCTTTATTTAAGCCGAAGCGTAAAGATTGCAAAACTGGATCGGGACCGGCATCATGATTCGGTGGCTGAGGACCGCCACGAACCGACAGTGCGGCAAGGCGTGGGACGATACCCGGAACTCGGGTGCCAAGTTAACCGGGCGAGAATCAGGCGCGGGAGAGAATGTATGGACTATCGGGTTGAGAAAAGCGCAACCGCGTTAGAGTTCTTCTTGAGCGGTAGGATGACCTTTGCCGATCATGATAAATTCCGCGACATTATCGCCACCTTTGAAGGACCAAATGACTATCGGGTGGTCTTCGACCTGCTTGATCTTAGCTTCGTTGATTCTTCCGGCCTGGGCATGTTCATCATTGCCCGCGACATGGCCCAGAAACGCAATCTGCGGTTCGTGCTGCGCTCACCACGCGACGATGTCAAACGCCTGATTCTGGTAGCCAAGTTTCACAAGATGTTCGCGATCGAGAACTTGATCGCCGAGGCCCCACCACCCAGCTAGTTCACTCGCGCTTCTCGCGAGTCCATGCAGCCGGCCAACCCAACCGGCAGGGCAAAAGATATTTTCTCCACTTCTAAGACACCCCCCTGGCAACTTACTTAGGCTTGGTGTAAGTTCGTAAGTGAAATGACGAATAGGGAATGGCGCATACGGTAAGTCCCGTATGGTGTCGGGGTCTTTTGGTCTGCCGCCGCTCACCCACCCCGCGCAATCCGTAAGGAGACAGGTTATGTTGCGTGACGCGCTGTCCAATCTGAAGGCGGTGCTGACGGAGAGCGGCAAACCGGTGGCGGAACGAACCGTACCGAGGCCTTCGCTTTTCGATCTGTTCATGCCCGGCGTGCGTGAAGAAAACCTGCCGGTACCGATCACCTCCAAGGGCGAAGTCGATCAGTTCTTTACCCAGGTGGCGGCGGCCCCCAAACAAGCACCGGTTGGCCATCGCGGGCGGCTGATTTTCGCCATGGATGCCACCTCTAGCCGCGAGCCAAGTTGGGATCGCGCCTGCCATATTCAGGGCCAGATGTTCGAGGCCACGGCTTCGCTCGGTGAGCTGGACATTCAGTTGGTCTACTTTCGTGGCCTATACGAAACCAAGACCAGTTCGTGGTGCGACAACGGTAAGGATCTGCTGCGCCAGATGACCGAGGTTCGTTGCTTGGCCGGTCCAACCCAGATCGGACGCCTACTGGCACATGCGATTAAGGAAACCAAGCGGGAAAAGATTAACGCGGTGGTGTTTATCGGCGACTGCGTGGAAGAGCATGTTGGCCGGCTAAGTACCCTGGCCGGCGAGTTGGGCTTGCTGGGCGTACCGGTGTTCATGTTTCATGAACTGGATAGCGATCCAGAAGCATCGAAGGCCACGGCAGTGTTCGAAACCATCGCCAAGATTACCGGCGGTGCCTATTGTCCGTTCAACGTCGCCAGCGCCCAGACATTAAAGGAACTGTTGAGCGCGATCGCGGTTTACGCCGTGGGCGGCTGGGAGGCTCTGGCCGAATACGATAGCCGCCGTGGCGGTATGGTCAGCGCCTTGTTGCTGTCCGATCAGCGGAATCTTTCCCCTCCCCTTTCGACGCTACGTTAAAGGCGAGTCGAAACCTATGATTGTTCGTCTGTCAATCGGCGTCGCGCTGGTTCTGACCTTGGGGGCACTGTTGCGCCGGTCGATGGGGGGAGATCCGCGCTTGGTCGGGCACTGGTTTTTCTTCGCCCTGGCAACCCTGTTCGCCACCGCAATGGCCTTTCTCGCCCTGGATGGCCATATCATCGCTGCGGTAATCACCGGCTCCTGCCTTGTGCCGATGGGGGCAACTTGGTACGCCATCAAAGGGTACTTTCGCGAGGGTGGTGAGGAAGCCGAAGAACGGGCTAAAACCAAAGCTGCCCGCCAGCGCGGCAAGCCCAGAAAGAAAGGCGGATTTGGAATTCATTCCATTGGTCATGTTTTTTTCGGTGCCCTATCCTTGCTGCTGCTGGGTGGCGCGGCCTTCCTAGTGCTCAAAAAGCACAACGCGGCAGCGATGGCCATGGGCTTCGTTCTGGTGCCGATTTTGTCGTTGTGGTTTGGTTTGCGTAAATTTTTTGCCGCCCCGGAAAACGAGCAGGCTCCCGCCGGTGTGGGGCGTGAGGCCGACCGATCGACCTCCACCCTCAACCCCACCGACAAGAGTGCCCCCACCGCCCAGACAACAGGGGGGGCTGTTTCAGAGCAGAACATGGACCCGCCCCTGCGAAGCGGCTCGGCCGAATCTGGCGAACGTGATGCCCCAGCCCCGGCCACCGCTGCGACGAGCCCATCCGAAGTCTCACAAATCGAAACCCGGTACCTGAGACTGAAACTGGAGTTGCGAACCGGTAAACTTTCCGGAGAGGTCTTGCGTGGCAAATGTCGCGGACGACAACTGAATAAGATGCCGCTGGAAGATTTGGTCGTACTGCTTGGCGAATGCCGCGCTGCCGATGCCCAATCCACGGTGGTGCTGGAACGTTATCTCGACCGGACTCAACCTACGGGCTGGCGGAAACAGGCCGGC
>CAUYTZ010000065.1:0-2188 GCA_963575695.1 uncultured Gammaproteobacteria bacterium
TTCACCAGACCCAGCTTCGGGTTTCCGCTTCCCTGGTCGCCCAGGGTATTCCGGACGACGAGATCGTCACTCTGGTCATGGCCGCGACTGCCGATGCTGCCGGAAACCATGGCCGCACCTGGAACTGGCGCAGAGAGGAACGCGCTCTCCGGGCCATGATCGCTAGCGCGCACACCAAGTTCGTTAAACCAGTGGAGAAGGCGGTACCCGTCGAGCAGGTTGCGGTCAACGACAGAGAAGCCGAGGTGGTTAATCTTGGTGCCGAACGAAAAAGGCGCGAATCGGGATAGGGGGGCGCCTCGCGGCGTTCCCCCTCCCACACCACCGTGCATGCGGGTCCGCACACGGCGGTTCGGCGGCTTAAGCGGGCGTGAGCGGCTTGAGGAGGTAAGGGAATCCCAGCTTTTCGAGGGTGGCGTTATCAGGCATAAAGCCTGCGCCTAAGTACGAACGGTTTAGGAGTGGTGATGTCAGAATCCCAATTTAGCAACCCGGTATTCGTCCAGGGATTCGATTTGCAGGTTGGAGCTGTCGTATCCGTCGGAATCCGCAGTGGAATCATCTTGGCGAAATCCGTCCACACGGCCTAACCTGGACTCGTTGCCGCCGCAGGTCGGAAATGCACGCCTGTGTCGAATACTTATGTGGGGCAAACCCGCCATGAACAATAACTCATTGATAACTTTATGGTAAAATTCGATTTCCCGCTCTGGCGTCCTCCCTCGGAGGGCGACAACCTGATCATTCAGGCGACGCTGGGCTGCCGGTTCAATCATTGTACATTTTGTTCGATGTACAAGGAGAAGACCTATCAGGCCCGCCCCCTGGAAGCGGTGTTCGCCGACATCGATCAAGCCGCCCGCGAGTGGCCCGACGCCCACCGCGTTTTTCTCGCCGATGGCGACGCCTATAATCTTCCCAAAGAAACCCTGCTGGCCATCGCCGGCCGCCTCAAGGAGCGCTTTCCCGCTCTTCAGCGGATTTCCGCCTACGCCACCCCCTTCAACATCCTCGGCAAATCACCCGAAGAGATCGCGGCACTGAAAGCGGCCCGGCTGGGGCTGGTTTATCTCGGAGTCGAGAGCGGTGCCGACCGGCTGCTCAAGGCGATTACCAAAGGCTCGGCCAAACAAATGGAAGCCGCCCTCGCCCGCGCCCGCGAAACCGGGATCAAGGTTTCGGCAACGGTGATCCTTGGCCTCGGCGGCAAGATTCACTGGCGCGAACACATCGAAGCCACCGCCGCGATGATCAACCGCCAGCCGCCGGCCTATCTCTCGACCCTGCAACTGGTGCTCGATCCCGCCGTCGCCCCCGGCTTCTTCGGCCACTTCGGCGAACCCTTCCAGTGGCAGGACGACCAGGGCGTCTTGGAAGAACTGCGGCTGCTGATCGACCTGCTCGCCCCGTCCACCCCCGTCATCTTCCGCTCCAACCACGCCAGCAACGCCCTGCCCCTCGCCGGCACCCTGCCCAAAGATCGCACCAAACTCCTCGCCGAAATCGACGGCGCTCTCACCCTCCGCCCACGTTGGCTCAGGGGGCTGTGAAGTGGTGGGGCGGTGGCAGCTATGCTTTGCCGGCCCCCCGATTCTGTGCAATCAATTGCACAGCCAGCACCCCCCCAGAAGGTCGAACTAACTTCTCTCCAACAGCGCGTCCTCCAGCCGATGCCAGCAGCGGCTTCGACGCTCCCAGTTGATCCGGAGGACAAACGGCTATAATGTGACTTAGGTACCTTATCGGAGCAAAAGCCATGGCCAAGGTGGACGCCATCACCGCTCGCGCCAAATTCTCGGAATTGGTCAACCGCGCCGCCTATGGCCAAGAACGGGTGGTGCTGACCCGTCATGGCAAGCCAATCGCGGCGGTGGTTTCGCTTGCTGACTTGGAAGCACTGGAACGGCTGGAAGACGATCGCGACGCCGGACTGGGGGCAGCCGCCTTGAAGGAATGGCAGAGCGAAGGGCAGCCAACCATTCCCTGGTCAACGGTCAAAGCCGAAAGCGGGCTGTAGGCCATGGCCTATCAGGGCGATTACCGGGTGATCTATACGCTGGATGACGGCCGTTTGACCGTGTTGGTCGTTCGGGTGGGCCATCGGCGTGAGGTTTATGAGGGACGCCAATGACCACCATCCAACCGCGCGGCAAGCACTATCGGTGTTTCCGTGGCGTGCGCGAACAAC
>CAUYTZ010000066.1:0-1311 GCA_963575695.1 uncultured Gammaproteobacteria bacterium
CGTGTCTGTGCCGGCATTGGCTGCTTCGGTCACGACATCACCGGCATTGTCCACCACATAGGTGTCGTTGCCGGCGCCGCCGATCAGCGTGTCCGCCCCGGTACCGCCATCCAGCGTGTCGTTGCCGGCCCCGCCGGTCAGGGTGTTGGCCAGCGCGTTGCCGGCACCGACGAACGCCGCCGACCCGGTGTAACTCAGGTTCTCGACGTTGGCCGCCAGGGTATAACTGACCGAGGCCTGCACTGCGTCGGTTCCGCCGCCCGCCGCCTCAATGACCACGTCGTCGGTGTTGTCGACCACATAGTTGTCGTTACCCATACCGCCAATCAGGGCATCAGCCCCGACACCACCGTCCAGCGTGTTATTTCCTGAATTGCCAATAAGCAAATTGGCAAGCGAGTTGCCCGTGCCGTTGATATTGGTGTTGCTGGTCAAAGTCAGGATTTCAAGGTTGGCTCCGAGAATGAAGCTGACCGAAGATCGTACAGTATCTGCTCCTGAATCAGCCGCTTCGGTCACCACGTCGCCAGCGGTGTCGACAATGTAAGTGTCGTTGCCGGCACCGCCGATCAGCGTATCGGTTCCGGCACCACCGTCCAGCGTGTTGTCGCCGCTGTTGCCGGTCAGGGTGTTGGCCAGCACATTGCCGGTGCCGTTGATCGCCCCCGAACCGGTCAGGGTCAGGGTCTCGACGTTGTCCGAAAGGGTATGGCTGACCGAGGCCTGCACCGTGTCCGTGCCGGCACCGGCCGCTTCGGTCACCACATCGCCGGCGTTATCGACCACATAGGTGTCGTTGCCCGCCCCACCGATCAGCGTGTCCGCCCCCAAACCGCCATCAAGGATGTCGTTACCGACGCTGCCGGTCAGGGTGTTGTTCAAGACGTTGCCGGTGCCGTTGATCGCCCCCGACCCGGTCAGGATCAGGGTCTCGACATTGGCCGCCAGCGTGTGGCTGACCGAGGCCAGCACCGTGTCCGTGCCGGCATTGGCCGCTTCGGTCACCACGTCGCCGGCGTTGTCGACAATGTAAGTATCGTTGCCGGCCCCGCCGATCAGCGTGTCCGCCCCGGTCCCGCCATCCAGCGTGTTGTCGCCGCTGTTGCCGGTCAGCGCCAGTTCAAGCACCTTGCCCGAGGCAGTGATCCGGCCGAGCACGGTGCCAAGTTTCATGGCCAGTGAGCAAATCGGTGGTATCGGCGACGAACGGCGTGTTTAACGATTCAATTGTCATATCACCCTGACCGGCGGCATCGGCAACGACACCCTGATCGGTGGTGCCGGCAACGACACGCTGATCGGTGGTGCGGG
>CAUYTZ010000067.1:0-4575 GCA_963575695.1 uncultured Gammaproteobacteria bacterium
CTAGGTGGGCAATAACCTGTGCCGGAACACCTAAGCGGTCCAGGATCGGCTCAATAGCCAAAGGGGTAGCCGACAAAAAACTGATCCGGGCGCAGCCAAAACCCTCACGATCTTCTAGGGAAACAGTCGCCAAACGTGCCAACAGTCCGGCCAAACCAAATCCCCGCGCCTCGATGGTGTGAAACTCATCAAAGACAATGTGATCGAAAGCAGTCAACAAATCAAATACACCTAGGGCGGCCTGACCCATCTCCAGGGGACGTCCAACCAACAGGTGGCTGACCACCTCAGGAATGGCGACAATCATTTCGCCACCCTCCCGACCGGTCTGCAAAGCCTCCATCTGCCGCAACCGAACACCACTGACTGAGACCACCCCTTGCGCCTTGAGAGAGCGGCTCTGGTCAGAACTCCAGATGGCCACGCGACTTTCGGCCTCGGCACGGGACAGTCCGGCCTCTTGGACCAGATCCCGCACCAGTCCGACGGCAATATTTTGCGCCAGTCGCCGAGTGGGCACGATAAATAAAATGCGGTGCCTCTGCTCCAACATGGCGCGTTGAAAGGCATAGCTCTTGCCCGCCCCGGTCGGGGCTGCCACGATACGGATCCGCCGGGGATCCGTCATTAAGGCGTTTTGCAAAGAGGAGAGACCATTTGCTTGTTGATCCACACAGTGTCGAGCGATGGTTACTTCCATGCCAGAACCTCCTGTAGTGCCTCCGCTATACTCATGAACGGGGTCAATTGCAGGCCGTGCAGCAAATAGCGTTCCACTGGCAATTCCCGTTGAAAAATTTGGCCCGCAGTAGCGGCGTTGAGACGAACCTCCGACACGTCACGGGCACGGGTCAAGCGCACCATGCCGTTGCGATGCAGACCGATGCGGATGACCAGTTCCGTGCGTCCCGTCTCGGCAAAGGGATCAAACCCGAAGATGGCCCCGGTAAACCGAACCCCTGGCGGCACCTCCTGGGTCAGGAAGAAATCTTTCATGTTGCCTCTGGAGGAGGCACTATGAACCTTCTCCGGGAAGCCACCCTCGGCATCCAGGTTGAGACGCCGGATCAGGGGCGGCAGCAGACGTGGCTCGGTCGTCATCAGCACCGAGGTACGCCAGGGCATGGCCGTCATGTCCCGGCGATAATCCTTCTCCGGTAGGGCAACCCGTGCTGCCAGCAGGCCAAGGCTCGCTGCCAGTCCAAAAGCCAGGGCACGATCACCGATCAGTTCCGGCAAGGTGGCCGTCCCACCTTGAATCATCAGCGAATGGTAGGCAAAGGGGGTCAGGGTTTCCGCCTGTAGGCCAACCGCAATCGATTTCATGAGGTACCCCTATTTTCCAAACCATTGATCAAACAGCTCGGCCACCTTGGGAGCGGCTTTTTTGTAGGCCGTCTCCAGTTCGCCGCCCGGCTGGTTGAAGGTCTCGATCAACCCCGTCACCCAGCCCGTCACCTCTGCGCCGGGGATCGCCAACACATGTTGTTCCGCGACCCGTCGATGCAGGGCGGCGGCCCCCCCCCAGCCGACGGGGGGGGGGGGGGGGGGGTGGGGGGGGGTGGTTGGGTTTGGGTGCCGGGGGGGGCCACAGACGCCCAAAACAAAAAAAAAAAAATAAAAACAAAAGGCGGAAAAGTCCCATAGGGTTAAGATTTTTGGCGTTGGCCGTTTTGGCGCTTCCCAGGGCCATAGACGGTCTGGTTATGACGCCGGTTTGGCCTTGGCTGTCTTCAGGCCGTGCTTTTTAAGCCAGTTGTGAAGATTGGCTTGGGTCGTGTGGTAGCGCTGCGCGACGAATTTTTGGGTTGAGCCGTTGGCCAGCAGGCTCTCGATCTCCGGGCGGAAGGGGTCAAGTTTGCTTTTGCCCGGCCCTTTGGGGCGGCCGAGCGCGATGCCCTGTTGTTTTTTGAAGCGCAGCGCTTCCCGTGTCCGTTGCGAGATCAGATCGCGTTCGATTTCGGCCGCCATGGCGAAGGCCATGGCGATGATCTTGCTCTGGATGCTGTCATTCAGCTGCCAGCTGCCCTTCACCGCATAGACGCGGATGCTCTTGCGCGTGGCGAGCGCCAGGATCTCCATGCATTCGAGCATGCTGCGGCCCAGACGCGAGAGTTCGGCGACAATGATGGCGTCACCGGCGCGCAAGTCCTCCAACACCTGTGCGATCTGGCGCTCGCGCCAGGGTTTGCGCCCCGAGGCGATCTCTTCGACAAAATCGACCTTGCCCAGATCGTGGTGATTGGCGAAGTACAGGATATCGGTTTTGTTTTTCCCGATGTCCTGATCGAGCGTTGAAACCCGCAGATAGGCGACGGTTTTGCGCGTTGGCTGCACAGCTTTGTCGGCCATTTTTCCGCCATTCGAAGAAAACCGCCAATCCGCACTTATCGAATAATTATAACGCTATGGATGTCAATGCGTTTTGCCTAATTTTCCTTATCGGATAAATGTTCGTTTTGAGTATCGGTTTTCCTACCGGTTTGCCATTTTGCGGGTCGCCCATGCCGAGACTGAAGATATTCACCACGCTGGAGGAGGAGGATTTTGAATCCCCGCCCGTATTCAATAGCGCTGAGCGCAAGCGGTTCTTCTCGCTGCCCTTGTTGCTGAAACAGTCTTTGACAACATTACGCACGCCCACCAACAAAGTATGCTTTCTGGTGGCGGCAGGTTACTTCAAGGCGCGGCGAAAATTCTTTGCGCGGCATTTTCATCCTGGCGATATCGCCTATGTCGCGCGCCAGATTGGTGTGGACCCGTCCGGAGTTTGCATTGAGGACTATAGCAAGGAAAGTTACGCCCGGCATCAACGCCTGATTCTGCGTTATTTTGGCTTCGCTCCGTTTGACGAAGCGGCAACCACCTTCGCCGCCGGCGAGATCGCACGCCTGGTGCGGGTCCAGTTCCGCCCCAAGCTGGTCCTCCTGGAAATCATCCAGATACTGACCCGCAAGAAGATCGAACTGCCCAGCTACGCTATGCTGGCTGACCTGATCGTCATGGCCCTCGATCACCACCAACAGACGCTCAGCCACGTCGTCGAAACCGGCCTCAGCGCAGAGCTGCGCGCCAAGCTCGACGCGTTGCTGCAAAAAGAACCAGGGATAGATGAGGATGAGGGTTGGCGCTATCGCCTCACCCTGCTAAAAAAGCCCTTTCAATCCACGCAGCCTTCAAAAATACGCGCCAATCTGGCGGATATGACCACTTTGCAGGCGCTCTATCTTGATCTGTCGCCGCTCGTGCAGCGTCTTGATCTCAGCTATGAATGCATCCGTTATTACGCTTATTCTGTCATCAAGGCTCAGATTGCCCAGATCTCGCGCCGCGCCGACGAAGACCGCTTTCTCCACCTCATCGCCTTCATCGTCTACCAGACCTTCAAACTGAACGACACCCTGGTCGATACGTTGCTCGGCGCCGTGCAAGCCGCGATCAACGGCGCGGAGAAGGACCAAAAGGAGGTCTATTTCCAGGAACGCGAACAGCGCAACCAATCCTTCTGTGCTCTGGCCGATCGGCTGCGCCAGGATGTGGGAGGCATGCTCGCCGCGATCCGGCATATCCTGGCGGATGCAGAATTGAGCGACAGCCAGAAGCTCGCCCTGATTGACGCCGCGCTGAAGGGCGAAGCTGCCGCGCCCACCGCGATCGAGACGCAAATCGATGCGTTCAAACAGAGCGCGAAGACCCTTCAGCAGGGCGGCGGTTCTTTGGCATCCCTCGAAAGCCGCTCGTTGAAACTGCAGCACCGTGTTGCCGATATTGTGCGTCAGCTGCGGTTTGCTCCAAACTGCAGTAAGCCGGTATTGTGGGCGGCGGTGCAGCATTATCAGCGGCAGGACGGTGCGGTCGATAAGAACGCTCCGGTTGACTTCCTGTCTACCGAACAGCGCGCCGCGCTGACCGGTGCGGACGGGAAGTTTCGGGTCTCGCTCTACAAGGCGCTGTTTTTTGTCGAGATCGCCGGCGCCATCAAGTCCGGCGTGCTGAATCTGGTTCACTCGGAAAAATACCGCTCACTCGACCAATACCTGATTCCGAAGGCAGAGTGGGATGCTCACAGAACGGAGTATTTACAGCAAGCTCAACTTGATGGATTCGCCGATTGTAAGGCTATATTGAGGAAGTTCGAGAAAGAACTCGATGCCCGTTATCATAAAACCAATCAAAACCTCCAATCTGGCAAAAATCCGCATCTGACGATCCGCACCGATGGCAGCTTCCATGTCGGCACACCCAAGCAGGAGGAGGTTGAAGCGTTGTCGCTCGGTTCCTTTTTCCCGGAGCGAAAATACATCTCCATGCTGGAGATGCTGGCGACGGTGGATCAGGCCACCGGCTTCCTCGACGAATTCGAACATTGGCAGGCCAGGAAACAGCGCGTCAAACACTCCAAAAAGACCCTCTTTGCCGGAATTATCGGCTTTGCCTGCGATATCGGGCACCGCAAGTTGGCGCAGATTTCCAAGCAAATCGACGAAATCGCGCTGGATCACGCGGTCAATTGGCACTTCTCGCTCCAGAACGTGCAGGGCGCCAATGACCGCATCCTGCGGCTGACCAGCAGTC
>CAUYTZ010000068.1:0-8677 GCA_963575695.1 uncultured Gammaproteobacteria bacterium
AATTCACAAAAGAAGATGGGGTCTGGGGAATTCATTCCCCAGGTGGGTTTGGGCGGTAGCCCAATCGGGGTACCTGGGCAGTTACTTCGAACTTCGAACCCCATAAGTGGGGGTTGCAGCGACGATCCGACTACCCATATAGGGCGAAACCGGCCGCGTTCGCGTTCGTGCGCGGGTATGGTTGCCAAAAACAGTTATCAAAACAATGGGTACGATACAATGACCGAACAGCGGCTCTCGTTTCAAGCCGAAGTCAGTCGGCTGCTTGATATTGTTGCGCATTCGCTTTACAGCGACAAAGAAATCTTCCTGCGGGAATTGATCTCGAACGCTTCCGATGCCTGCGATCGCTTGCGTTATGCCGCCTTGACCGAGCCGGAACTGGTTACCGAAGATCCAGAATTGAAGATTTGCTTGTTGGCCGACAAGGATGCCAATACTCTGGTCGTGGTCGATAACGGCATCGGCATGAACCGGGATGATCTCATCGAGAACCTGGGCACCATCGCCCGTTCCGGCACCTCGGAATTCGTGAGCCATCTGTCCGGCGATGCCCGCAAGGATATCTCACTGATTGGTCAGTTCGGGGTCGGCTTCTATTCCGCGTTCATGGTCGCGGAAAAAGTCGAGGTCCAGACCCGTAAGGCCGGTGAACAGCATGGCTGGCGCTGGCTGTCCGATGGCAAGGGCGAGTACACCATCGATGAGGCCACTGGCCTCAGCCGTGGTACGCGGGTGATTCTGCATCTGCGGGATGGCGATAAGGAATTCATGGAAGAATTCCGCCTGTCGTCGATCGTTCGCAAGTATTCAGACCACATCGCACTGCCGATTGTGTTCGGTGATGGAAATGATCCTAAAACGCTCAATCAGGCTTCGGCGCTGTGGACCAGATCAAAGGCCGATATCACCCAAGAACAATACAATGAATTTTATCACCATGTCGGTCATTCATATGATGAGCCGTGGCTGACACTGCACTGGCGCGCCGAAGGTAAGATTGAATACACTGGCTTGATTTTTGTGCCCAGCAGCCGGCCGTTCGATTTGTTCGATCCCAAGCGCGCCCACCAGGTCAAGCTGTACGTCAAACGGGTGTTCATCACCGACGGGGCCGAGGGCTTGCTGCCGCCCTACCTGCGCTTCCTGCGTGGCGTGGTCGATAGCGAGGATCTCCCGCTCAACGTCAGCCGGGAAATGCTCCAGAATAACCCGATGCTGACCAAGATCAAGGCCGGGGTAACTCGCCGGGTTCTGGGGGAACTGAGCAAGAAAGCTGAGGATGGTGGCGAGGACTACGCCAAATTCTGGGAGCAATTTGGGGCGGTAATCAAAGAAGGCTTGTATGAGGACTTCGAACACCGCGAGCAGTTGCTTAAACTGGTTCGGTTTCGTTCGACGAATGGCGACGGGCTGGTGTCGCTGGAAGACTATCTCGGCCGGATCAAGGAAGGGCAGGAGGCGATTTACTTTATTACGGGGGACGATCGCAATACGCTGCTGAAAAGCCCCCAAATCGAAGGGTTTAAGGCGCGGGGGGTGGAAGTGCTGTTGCTGACCGATCCGGTTGATGAATTCTGGATTCCCTCGGTCGGTTCCTACAAGGAGAAGCAGCTCAAGTCTGTTACCCGTGGCGGCGTCGATTTGGACAAGATCAAAACTCTGGAAGCCAAGAACGACAACAGCCAGCCTCAGCCTGCCGACGATCAGGTTTCGACGCTGGTTGCACGGTTGAAGCTGGTGCTGGGCGAGGCGGTTAAGGATGTGCGGCCGTCGGCACGATTGACCGACAGCGCGGTATGCTTGGTCGCCGACGACAACGATATGGATATGCACCTGGAGCGGCTGCTGAAACAGCACAAGCAATTGGATACGTCTGGATCGAAGCGGATTTTGGAAATCAATCCGCGTCATCCGCTGATTGTGCGTCTGACGGTTCTGGCCGGCGATGTCGCGGTGTCAGTAGATGACGTGGCGTGGCTGTTGTTGGATCAGGCCCGGATCGTGGAAGGGGAACCGGTACCGGACCCGGCGGCGTTTGCCCGCCGCCTGGCTCAGGCCTTGGAAAAAGGGCTGGTTTGATCAAACAACCATGCCAAGTCGTGTTTCCAAAGGCCTTGCGGCCTTTGGTGGCGGCCAGGGGCCACGCCCCTGGTCGCCTTACGGCAGCACCCGCCAGACCGTGGTCTCGCGGGTGGTCCGGTCCTCCAGATCGAGCGAGGTTGGCACCTTATAGTGTGCCAGTTGTTCCAGCCCGTCCTTAGGCAGATAGGCGCGGCCGGGGTCGCCGATCACCACCATCACCCCCGTGGCCGCCAGCGCCCGCAGCCATACCGTCAGTCGTCCCGACATCGGCTGCTCGTAACAGACATCCCCCGCCACGAACAGCGAACCGGCCGGCAATTCCGTGCCGATCACATCCCGCTCGGCCAGCGCCACCGTCACTTGGTTGAGCACGGTGTTAAGGCCGATCGCGACCAGCGCGAAGCGGTCGATCTCAGCCGCCGTCACCCGGGCTGCTCCAGCCCGAACGGCGGCAATCGCGCTCAGCCCGCTGCCGGCGGCAAAATCCAGCACCGTCCGCCCCGCAACCAGTTCCGGCCGGTCGAGCAAATAGCGCGACACCGCTTGCCCGCCCGGCCAGGCGAACGCCCAATAGGGCGGCGGCAGATTGGACCGCTCCAACGTGGCCTCGGTCGCCATCCACAAGGGTGTAACCTCAGTCGCCAGATGCAGCCGGATTTCCGGGACCAATGGCGGCGTGGCGATTTGGGTGTTGGCGCGAATAAACGCCACCGAGTCGAGATAGCTGGCAGGCGAGTCGTCCAAGGTGATCTCCCGGAGTCGGCATCGATTCGCGCAAAAACTAGCTAAAATGCGATCAATACGACTCGGTGTGCGGTGCAGCATAGGTCAGGGTCTGTGTCTCATCATGGCCACTTCGGCAGGGTTTCCAGCCCCCTCCTCGGCGTTTACCCCGAGTCGTGATAAAAAAAGGACACATGATTCGTTTCGCGGGGTGACAAGTGCAAATCGGCGTGTTACCCACCGTGACGTTATTCGCTTTTCGCATTACGGGGAAGACGCCATGCGGTCGATCGCCGGACGCCTATGCCTTTTGGTTACCGCCCTGATTGGATTGTCGGTTATCACGGTGGATGCTGAAGCACGCATGTGCGTCAAGTATGCGCGGTCGCTGACCGGCTTCAACATTCGTGGTGATGCCTGGACTTGGTGGCAGGGTGCTGCGGAAAGCCATTATCAGCGCGCCGCCAGCCCCGCTCATGGTGCGGTGCTGGTATTTAAAAAGACTGGCCATCTTTCCTATGGCCACGTTGCCACGGTCAGCGATGTGCTTAACCGCCGCACCATCCGCGTCGATCATAGCTGGTCGGACGGCTACACCCTGGAACGCGGTATGTTGGTGGTCGACACCTCGTCGGGCAATGATTGGTCCAGTGTGCGGGTGTGGAACGAAGGTTCCGACTCCCTCGGCCTGCGCACCTACCCGACCTATGGCTTCATCCTGCCAAATGGCGTTCGTCCTTCCCGTGAGGCCGAAGTTGTCGACGCTTCCTGGCACAGCGACTCGTCGCTGCGCCTGGTACCGCGCTCGACCTCCAATTTTAGCGGCGTGGCTCGGCAGGCTGCCGCCGTCAGCGGTCCGCGCAGCATCATTCCCACTCGTAAGCCGGCCACCGTGGTTGCCGCTGGCGACAGCGTCGCCGCCCAGGCCGCCCGCGCCGTGGTTGAGCAGCCGTTCCAGCCAGCCCTCCTGCCGGCCCGCAAGCCGGTGCTCGAAACGCCGACGGCCCGTCCGGCGGAAGAGCAGCTTGACGCCATGGTCATTCCGGCCCGCAAGCCGGGTGGGGCCGCTGAACCGGCCGCCACTCAGGTCGCCGATGCCGGCACCACGGCCCCCGCTTTGGTTGTCGCCGTGGCCATCGTGCCCAGCCATAAGCCGCGTCTGACCCCGGCACCGCAGGTTGCAGAACTGGCTGATCAGCGCAAAGATTGAGCCCCGCACACGCCCGATGCGGGTCGGGCAATTCAAGTCGGGGGGGGCCATATGGCCCCCTTTTTTGTTGGGGTAAGGGACATGAGTGGCCAACCGACCCCTTTGGTCCCGGCGGAACCAGTTTTCGATCTGCTGGTGATCGGCGGCGGCATCAATGGTCTCGGCATTGCCCGCGACGCCGCCGGACGCGGACTGTCGGTGCTTTTGTGCGAACAGAACGACCTCGGCTCTGGCACCTCTTCGACCAGTAGCGGCCTGATTCATGGCGGCTTGCGCTATCTGGAACAGGGTAATTTCCGGCTGGTGGCCGAATCGTTGGCCGAGCGTGAAGTGCTGCTGCATGTGGCACCGCATCTGATAAGGCCACTGCGCTTTGTGCTGCCGCATGACCACAGCCAGCGACCGGCGTGGCTAATCCGGCTGGGCTTGCTGCTTTACGACCACCTTGGTAAGCGGCGGGTGCTGCCGGGATCGCAAGCACTCGACTTGACCGACTCGCCGCTCGCGGCCGGGCTGCGGCCGGCATTTCGGCGCGGCTTCAGCTATTGGGATTGTCAGGTGTTCGACGCTAGGTTGGTGGTGGCTAACGCGATTGATGCCCATGAGCGTGGCGCGGTGATCCTGACCCGGACCCGCTGCCTGGCCGCAACCAGGGACCAGAATCGGTGGCGGGTGCGGCTGAGTGATACCACCACCGGCCGGGAATGGACCGTGGTGGCGCGGTTGGTGATCAACGCCGCCGGACCATGGGCCGGACAGGTGTTGACCGACGTGCTGCGCCACTCAGGGGCCGAGCGACTGCGGCTGGTCAAGGGCAGCCATATCGTGGTGCCACGGGTTCATGATGGCGATCATGGGCTGATTTTGCAAAACCCGGACCGGCGGGTGGTGTTTGTTTTGCCTTATGAGCGGCAGTTTAGCTTGATCGGTACCACCGATGTGCCGTTTAGCGGCGATCCGGCCGCCGCTGTCGCATCCGATCAGGAGGTGGGTTATTTGTGCGCCGCCGCCAGCCGCTACCTTGCCCGGCCGGTGACTGCGGCCGACGTGGTGACAAGTTTCGCCGGGGTACGCCCGCTCCACGATGACCGCGCTGGCAATCCGGCCGCTGTGACTCGTGATTATCAGCTCGAACTCGATGCCCCTCCCGGTCAAGCGCCGTTACTGACCGTGTTCGGCGGCAAGCTGACCAGCTATCGGGTGCTGGCGGAACGGGTGCTGGAGCGGGTGGCTGGGGTGCTGGGGCGACCGTCGGGTCCGGCCTGGGCCCCGGCCTGGACCGCAAAAGCGGTGTTACCCGGTGGCGAAGACCCGGCCGAATCTCAGGCGGCGCTAACCCAGTGCCAGGACTGGCTGCCGGCCGGGCTGGCCGAACGCTGGGCCCGGCTTTACGGGGCACGGGCCGGCGCGGTTTTGGGGGGTGCCCGCGCGCTGGCCGACCTTGGTCGCGGGTTTGGTGGCGGCCTGTACGCACGCGAGGTGGCCTGGCTGCGCGAACACGAATTCGCCCGCAACGCCGAAGATATCCTGTTTCGCCGCACGCGCCTGGGTTTGGTGCTGTCCAAACACCAGCGCGACGCCCTAGCGAAATGGCTTAATTAACGCCCAACCAAGCGCGTCACATGGCCCAACTTGCGTCCCGGCCGAACCTCGGTCTTGCCATAAAGATGCAGATGCGCGCCAGGTTCAGCCAGGAATTCCGGCCAACGTGAAACCTGATCGCCCAACAAATTCTCCATCACCGCCGGATGAAACGGCGTGGTCGGGCCGAGCGGCAAATGGCATACCGCCCGCACCAGTTGTTCAAACTGGCTGGTTGGGCAGGCATCAATCGTCCAATGACCGGAGTTGTGCGGCCGTGGGGCCAACTCGTTGACCAAAACCTGGTTATCGTGCGTAACAAACATCTCCACTGCCACGAGCCCGGTAAGATCCAGCGCCCTGGCGACCCGTCGAGCAATACGGTCGGCTTCGGCCGCAGTCTCCGCGCTAATCGGTGCCGGAACGATGGTTCGGGCCAGGATATGATTGGTATGCTGGTTTTCCACCGCCGGATAGCTGGCCATGCCGCCATCGCCACCACGGGCGACAATCACAGAAATCTCGCGTTCGAACCGAACATAGCCCTCGACGATCGCCTCGCCGGCACCCATCGCGTGCCAAGCGGCTTGCGGATCGAGCGGCGAGTCGAGCCTAACCTGGCCCTTACCGTCATAGCCCAGCGTTGCCGCCTTAAGCACTGCCGGCAAGCCCAGTTCAGCCGCTGCGGCCAGCACGTCTTCCGTTGAATAGGCGGCTCGCCACGGTGCGGTCGCGATCCCGTGTCGATTCAAAAACGCCTTTTCTTCCAGACGGTCGCGGGTTACCGCCAGCACCGTCGAACCCGGCCGCACCGGCACCCCCTCTTCCAGGTACCGGACCGCTTCGACCGGCACATTTTCCCATTCCAAAGTGACCACATCCACCGCCTGGGCGAAAGCGGCCAGGGCGGCATGATCGTTGAATTCCGCCACAGTGGCCGCCGCCGCAACCTGAGCACACGGGCTGTCGGCTTCCGGGGTAAAAACATGGACCCGATAGCCGAGTCGGGCTGCGGCGAGCGCCGTCATCCGGCCCAACTGGCCGCCGCCGAGAATACCGATGGTGCCGCCGGGAGCAATCATGATGCCGCGACCTCGACCGGAATTTCGGCCACACTCGCCGTCTGACGCTCTCGCCAAGCATCAAGCCGGTCAGCCAAAGCCGGATCGCCAAGCGCCAGTATCGCTGCCGCCAGCAGTCCGGCGTTAACCGCGCCGGCCTTGCCGATCGCCAGCGTCCCGACCGGAATTCCGCCCGGCATCTGCACAATTGACAACAAGCTGTCCATACCCTTCAGCGCATGGCTTTCCACCGGCACCCCCAACACCGGCAACGCGGTCAACGCCGCCGCCATGCCCGGTAGGTGTGCGGCACCGCCAGCCCCGGCAATGATCACCTTGAGCCCACGACCGCGAGCTTGTGTGGCATAGTCGTACAGACGAGTCGGGGTACGGTGGGCTGAAACGATCCGGGTTTCATAGGCCACCCCCAGCGCAACCAAAATATCGGCGGCATGGCCCAAGGTGCTCCAGTCGGACTGACTGCCCATGATGATGCCGACCAGGGGAGTCGAAACGGAAACAACAGACATCGAACGACAACTCGCAGTTAGCTCCCGGCCAAGCGGAACCACAGCCAAGGAATGGGGAAAATAAGAAACGGGAAGTCACGCAATGATATCGGGAAGTAGCATGTTCTCGATCCGGATAATCTGATCCTTAAGCCACAGCTTTCGTTTTTTTAGCCGCTGAAGATCAATCTGATCACAAGTTGACTGCACGACAGTGCCCGCGATCAGCTCATCAAGCTCGCGATGCTCGCCGCGCAACGCGGTCAGTGTCTGATAAAGAGTTTGTTGGTCGGTCATTGCGGCAAAGTGAAAGTGCCCCCAGAAAAAACCACCCTATCAGAAACCCCAAACACCGGACAGTGCCAACCTGGGCAAATTTGGTCGATCATCCAGGCCGATCATCCAGGGTTGAGAAAGGGCGACGCGGCTCTTGACGAACGGCGGGCGGAATGGGATCTATGACCGTCGAGAGCATTTACCCCCAGCCTCAAACGGCAGGCGCACGAGCATGAGACTTCTGGTTGTCGATGACCATCCGATCAATTGCAAGCTCTTGGTCGCCTTTTTGGCCAAGCTTGAGGGGGTTGAGGTGGTTTCCTACCAGGATCCGCTGGAGGCGCGCGCGTGGTTGGGCGCGAACGCCGTGGATATGGTGCTGGTCGATTACTGCATGCCGGGCATGAACGGCATCGAATTTATCAGTGAATTCCGTGCCAAAGCCGCGAATGACGAAATTCCAATCGTTATGGTCACTGCGGAAAGCGAGCGGACGGTGCTGGTTGAGGCACTGGAAGCCGGGGCCAACGATTTCTTGCGCAAGCCGGTCGATCCGGTCGAATTGCTCGCGCGGGCCCGCAACATGCTCAAGCTGCGCGCCCGTTCCCAGGCCCTGGCCGAGGCCAATCTGCGTCTGGAAGTTCTGGCCACGATCGATTCCCTGACCGGCGCTTGCAACCGCCGCTTCTTCCTGGAACGCCTGAACGCGGAAGTGCAGCGTATGCGCCGCCATGGCCATCCGCTATCGCTGATCATGCTCGATGCCGACCATTTCAAGCGGATCAACGACACTTACGGCCACGCCACCGGCGACCGGGTTCTGGTCTCACTGGTCGAGCGCTGTCAGGAAACCCTGCGCGACTCCGATTTCATCGGCCGCCTGGGTGGGGAGGAATTCGCCATCGCGGCCCCTGAAACCACCCTGGCCGGGGCGATGATAACCGCCGAACGCCTGCGCCAGTCAGTCGAAGCGGTTCGACTCGACGGAGTGATTTCGTTCAGCATCAGCTTGGGTGTGGCGGAATTCTGCCCGGAAGACGGCAACCTTCAATCCCTGATGCACAGGGCCGACCTCGCGGTCTATCAATCCAAAACGCTCTTATTGCGATTTTTATTGGTCTGAGGTAAGATGAGGCGTTTTAGCGGGGGTGGTGAAGATGGATGAATTTTCAGAGTGGCTAAGTCGGGTAACGGATTTAACTCTTGAACAACGTCAGATTGTGTTCTACGCG
>CAUYTZ010000069.1:0-5607 GCA_963575695.1 uncultured Gammaproteobacteria bacterium
GCATGGCGCGAACGGCGGCGCTGGTCGAAGCAACGATCGAAACCCTGATTCCGGCCGATAGCCGCTCTGAAGCGCCGCTGTGGGCGGCGATGCGCTACGGCAGCCTAGGCGGCGGCAAGCGTCTGCGGCCGTTCCTGGTTCTGGAAGGTGCCAGTCTGTTTGGTCTAAGCGCGGATCAGGCCATCCGCGCGGCGGCGGCGGTCGAACTGATCCACTGCTACTCGCTGATTCACGATGATCTGCCGGCGATGGACAACAGCGAATTGCGTCGCGGCCGTCCGACCGCGCACCGCCAGTTCAACGAAGCGGTGGCGATTCTGGCCGGCGACGGCCTGCTGACCATGGCCTTCGAGGTTCTGGCCGATGTGCGCACCCATCCCGACGCCGTGGTCCGCTGTGAGCTGGTCGCGGCTTTGGCCAAGGCGGCCGGAGCCAACGGCATGGTCGGCGGGCAGATGATCGATCTGGTCGCGGAAACCACGCCGTTCGAGATCGAAGAAACCTCACGCCTGCAACGGCTCAAGACCGGGGCCCTGATCGAGTTTTCGGCCGAAGCTGGGGCGATTCTGGGCCGGGCGGCTCCGGCCGAACGTCAGGCGCTGGTCGATTATGCCCGCGATCTGGGGTTGGCATTCCAGATTGCCGATGATTTGCTCGATGTCGAAGGCGATGCGGCGGTAATCGGCAAACCAGCCGGACGCGACGCCGCCGCCGGTAAAGCGACTTTTGTTTCGCTGCTGGGGGTAGACAGGGCGCGCGAACAAGCCCAGATCCTCGCGACACGCGCCGCCGCTCACCTGGATATGTTCGGCGACCGCGCACAGATGCTGAAATCGGTGGCCCGGTTCGTGGTCGATCGCAAACAGTGATCGGCCTGGACCGGACCAATGCAATAGATGTAGTATGAGAAAGGGCACTTCGGCCCTAATCCCCAGACCAGGGGCCCCAGACCAGGGGCAATACCCGGCTTGCGGGAGGAAAGGACCAAATCCTTTCGATAAAACGTGGAGACGAACCCCGTGACCAGCAAGACCCCGCTTCTCGATCGCGTCAAGATTCCCGCCGATTTGCGAGCGTTGAAGCCGGACCAATTGCGGCAGTTCGCCGATGAGGTTCGCGCCGAGATGATCGATGCGGTATCGGTCACTGGTGGCCACCTGGGTGCGGGCCTGGGCGTGGTTGAACTGACCGTGGCCCTGCATTATGTGTTTGATACCCCAGATGACCGCATTCTCTGGGATGTTGGTCATCAAGCCTATCCGCACAAGATCATTACTGGCCGACGCGACCGCATGCGCACCCTGCGCCAAGGCGGGGGGCTATCCGGTTTTACCAAACGCTCTGAATCGCTATACGATCCGTTCGGTGCCGGCCACTCCTCGACCTCGATTTCGGCCGGGCTGGGTATGGCCGTGGGTCGTGATCTGGCCGGCAAACGCAATCAAGTCATCTGTGTGATCGGCGACGGCTCGATGAGCGCCGGCATGGCCTATGAAGCGATGAACAACGCCGGGGCGATGAACAGTCGCCTGGTGGTGATTCTCAACGACAACGACATGTCGATTGCGCCGCCGGTCGGCGCGCTCAGTGCTTATCTGTCGCGGCTGATTTCGTCCAAACCCTATCTCAGCCTGCGCCACATCGCCCGCGATATTGTTCACCAGTTGCCGACACCATTGCAGAACGTGGCCCGGCGAGCGGAGGAATACGCGCGCGGCTTCGTTACCGGCGGTACCTTGTTCGAAGAACTGGGTTTCTACTATGTCGGGCCGATCGATGGTCATAATCTCGATCACCTGCTGCCGGTACTGACGAATGTGCGCGACGCCGAAGACCGCGATGCCGATGCCGGGCCGGTACTGGTTCATGTTGTGACCAACAAGGGCCATGGCTATGCTCCAGCCGAAAAATCGGCCGACAAAATGCACGGCGTGGCCAAATTTGATGTCGTCACCGGGGCCCAAGCTAAGACCAAATCAAATATTCCTAGCTATACCAAGGTATTCTCCGAAGGATTGATCAAGGAAGCGGAAGCAGACGACAAGATTGTGGCCATCACTGCGGCCATGCCGGCCGGAACTGGGCTGGACCTGTTTCAAAAACGGTTCCCTAAGCGCTGCTTTGATACCGGTATCGCCGAACAACATGCGGTAACCTTCGCCGCCGGCTTGGCCACCGAAGGATTGAAGCCGTTCGTGGCCATCTATTCCACCTTCTTGCAGCGCGGCTACGACCAAGTCGTGCATGACGTGGCGATTCAGAAGCTGCCGGTGCGTTTTGCCATGGATCGCGCCGGACTGGTCGGGGCCGACGGGGCCACCCATGCCGGCAGCTTCGATCTGGCCTTTTTGGGCTGCATTCCCAACTTGGTCCTGATGTCTCCGGCCGATGAGGCCGAGATGATGGATATGGTCGCCACCGCTGCGGCCTATGACGAGGGGCCAAGCGGAATTCGCTATCCGCGCGGCGAGGGCGTCGGTGTCGATATGCCTGAACGCGGCCGGGTGCTGGAAATCGGTAAAGGCCGGATCATTCAGGAAGGGACCAAGATCGCGTTGCTTAGTCTGGGCACGCGGCTGGATGAATGCCGTAAAGCGGCCAAGGAACTGGCCGCGCGTGGGCTTTCGACCACCCTGGTCGATGCCCGTTTCGCCAAGCCGCTGGACCGGGATTTGGTGCTGCGGCTGGCACGTGAACACGAGGTGCTGATCACGGTCGAGGAAGGCTCGATGGGTGGTTTCGGCTCGATGGTGCTGCACCTTCTGGCTCACGAAGGTGCGCTGGACCGTGGGCTTAAGATCCGCCCGCTGGTGCTGCCGGATGTGTTCCAGGATCACGACGCGCCGTTCAAGCAGTATGAACAGGCTGGGTTGAACGCCACTGGAATCGTGGCTACGGCGCTGGCGGCGCTGGGGGCGGAGGGCACGCGCGCGGCACTGGCTTGATGACTCCAATTCTAACCGCCGATGACCTGCTTGCCCGTCTGCTCTACCGCGACTCGCTGATGCTGATCGTGGACAAGCCGTCTGGTCTGCCGGTCCATGCCGGTCCCGGCCGCGGCCCCAACCTGGAACAGTACCTGGATGCGTTGCGCTTCGGTCTGCCGCGTAATCCCGGTTTGGCCCACCGCCTGGACCGCGAAACCAGCGGCTGCCTGCTCTTGGGCCGCCACCGCAAGGCCCTGGCCAAACTAGGCAAACTGTTTTCCCAAGGGCTGGTGGAAAAGATCTATTGGGCGGTGGTTGAAGGCGCGCCGCCGGCCGACGAAGGCCGAATCGATGCCCCGCTCGCCAAGCGCTCCACCCAGGCGCGCGGCTGGTGGATGAAGGTCGATCCGGTTGAAGGCCAAAGCGCGATCACCGATTACCGGGTGCTTGGCCGAGGCGACGGTTTGGCGTGGTTGGAATTTCGCCCGCGCACCGGACGAACCCACCAAATCCGAGTCCATGCCGCTGAACTGGGCTGCCCGCTGCTTAACGACACGGTCTATGGCCGAAATCCCGGCCCGCCCCCCGATAACGCACCACGGCTACATCTGCACGCGCGCGCCATCGTCGTGCCGTTGTATGCCAACCGTGATCCGATTCGCGCGCAGGCTCCGGTACCGGCGCATATGGTCGCCGCCTTCGCCGCGTGCGGCTTTGATCCGGCTGGAGAGATGACGCCCGATAAGATTTGTTCCCCAGCCGTTGCGCAGCCAAGGCAAGGAGATTACCCTCTTGGGAAGGAGATCGGGGGGGGCGGATGAACGAAGACACATCGGAACGCTTGGCCAAGCTGGAAGCTGGGGTGGGAGAAATTAGGGGAACCCTGGCCCGCCTGGAGCCAATGATCATCAAGATCCTGGAAGCTCAGGCTGAAATGCGCGGGGAAATGCGCGGTCAATTTGACCAGATCGGACAGCGAATTAGCGATATCAATGCCCGCCAGCCGGTAACGTTGGCCTGGCAGCCGCCCGAGCAGCGCCGCGCCGGCGGCGGTTGAGCTGGGTTGGCACGGCTCACTCACCGATGATCTCACTCGCCGGTGAATTGAGGCGGGCGACGCTGCTGGAATGCGGTCACACCTTCCGCGAAATCCCGGCTCGACCATGCCATCCGTGCCAGCGCGTGAATCTCCGCCGCAGCGTCGTCACTCAGGGGTGCGGGCACGGTCAGAGCGGCCACGGTACGCTTGATCACGCTCAGACTGAGCGGCGCGTTGGCCGCGATGTCCTGAGCCAGAGCCAAGGTAAAAGCTTCAATTTCCGCCGCCGGCACGACATGGTTAATGAAGCCCAGCGCCAGGGCTCGCGCGGCAGTGACCGGACGGGCGGAAAAGGCCATCTCCTTCAGCACCGTGGCCGTCAATCGATTGAGCAGCAGATCAAGCCCGGCGATCGGGTAGGGCACCCCTAGACGACCGGGCGTAAGGGCGAAGGTGGCCTCGGCCTCGGCGATCAGCAAATCACAAGCCAGCGCCAATTCGCACCCCCCCCCAAAAACTCCGCCCTGAATCAGCCCAATCACCGGCATCGGCATCCCGGTCAATTGCCGGATCAGCGGCCGTAGCGGATCTGGGTCCAGCACCGCATCCGGGGCCAGACCATCTCGCGGCAAGTCTTCGATATCAAAGCCGGAACACCACACGCGCATGCCGGGTGCGGCACGCACCACCACCACCCGGACCCGCTCGCATCGGAATTGTTCCAAGGCTTCGATCAGCGCTTTGATCATCGCACAACCAAGCGCGTTGCGTCGGCCGGGGTGGTTCATGGTAATGGTGCCGATACCGTGCTCGACTCCGGTAATGATCATGGACATGGACCTCGTTCCCCCGGAGTCGGTTCCAATCAGCGCCCACCCCTTAAGCAAGCCAACTTTTTACCCCGGTGTTACCGATACCACCAGCCGTTTTGCCGTTTTTGCCCCCGTGCGCCCAGCACTGCCGGCACAGAACTGACCACAAGGAGAGCAATCCGATGCCTTGGTTGAAAACCAGCCTGCTGGCCCTGGTGGCCGGCGCGATGATGATGACGACCGCCACCGCCGAAGCCGCGCCGGACCCGGAAAACACAATTTTCATGGATCTGAAGGATGGCCGGGTGACGATCGAGTTGCGGCCCGATCTGGCACCGAATCACGTTGCCCGCATTAAGGAACTGACCCGCAAGGGATTCTATGACGGGGTGGTGTTCCATCGCGTGATCGATGGCTTCATGGCCCAAACCGGCGACCCGACCGGTACCGGAGCCGGCGGCTCAGGCCAGAAACTGAAGGCGGAATTTTCCCGGGCTTCGCATCTGCGCGGCACGTTGTCGATGGCACGGTCCGGTGATCCAGACAGCGGCGACAGTCAGTTCTTTATCGTTCTGGCCCCGGCCTCCCACCTTAATAACCAGTACACGGTGTGGGGTCGTGTGATCAGCGGTATGGAAGTGGTGGACAAGATCAAGAAGGGATCGGGAATGGACAACGGCCGGGTAACCAATCCAGACCGAATCATTAGCATGAGGGTAGCCGCTGACGTTAAGCAAGGCGAATAATCCTGAGATAACTTGTCGCCGACTCGCCATAAGACTTTTTGTTTTCGGGGGCATCGCCCCAAAATCCTCAACCAGGGGCCTTC
>CAUYTZ010000070.1:0-3078 GCA_963575695.1 uncultured Gammaproteobacteria bacterium
CTGGAGCGGTGTTCTTCGATCTCGACGACATCTCCGACGACAAATCGCCCCTGCCGCACATGCTGCCGGGCGCGGATAAGTTTTCCAGCCGGGTGCGCAAGCTGGGGCTGGGTGATGGCAACCGGGTGGTGATTTACGACACCCACGGCATGATGTCGGCGGCGCGGGCGTGGTGGATGTTTCGCGCTTTCGGCCATGCCGATGTCGCGGTACTCAATGGCGGCCTGCCTAAGTGGATCGCGGAAGGGCATCCGATCACGGATGAACCGACCACGCTCCGCACTCGCCACTACACCGCTCATTTCAATAACTTGCTGGTGCGGGACGCCGACCAGATCCGAGCCAACATCGCCTCTGGCCGCGAACAGGTGGTTGATGCCCGTTCACCGGAGCGGTTCAACGCCCAGGCGGACGAACCGTGGCCGGGCCGTCGTCGCGGCCGGATTCCGGGCAGCCACAATCTGCCCTACACCAGCCTGCTCAACCTCGACCAGACCTTTTTGTCCGGGGAAGAACTGGTGGCGAAAATCAAAGCTGCTGGCATTGATCCGACCAAACCGATCGTGGCGACCTGCGGCAGCGGCATCACCGCGTGCGTGGTCGCGCTGGCCAGCTATCTGGTCGGGGTGCGCGACATCGCGGTTTATGACGGATCGTGGGCGGAATGGGGTTTGCGCGCCGATCTGCCGGTTGAGGGTTAAGTCCTCTTAAGTAACGGTTTCCAAAGGCCCTCAGCCTTTGGCCGGGGAGGTTTGGAGGGGTACGGTGTACCCCTCCGATGGTATGCTTGAGGTTTGGAGGGGTACGGTGTACCCCTCCGATGGTATGCTTGAGGTTTGGAGGGGTGTGGAACACCCCTCTAATGATGTGCTTGAGATTAGGATTGATCATGGGTCCATGGCGAGTGGCGCTAGACGTGCCGAACGAAGCGGCGGCCAATCTGTTCGCCGACGCGATCGGCGATGATGCCGACGCGGTTTCGGTATTCGAGATCGAAACCGGGCCGGGGGCTGGCGGCTGGCTGGTTGAAACCACTTGGTTTCGTCCGCCGGACCGGTGCCGGCTGCTGGCGCGGGTCGCGGTGCTGGCCGAGGCCGCCGGAGTCGCAGAACCGGAGCTTTGCATCGAGACTCTGCCAGCGATCGACTGGCTGACCAAAACCTATCAGAGCTTTCCGCCGATTCGGGCCGGACGGTTCTACATCCACGGCTCACACATTCAAACCCTACCCCCACCGGGCGCGGTGGCGTTGCGAATCGACGCCGCAACCGCCTTCGGCACCGGCGAACACGCCAGCACGCATGGCTGTCTGGTGGCGCTGGATCAGTTGGCGCGGCGGCGACGGTTCGGTGGTCGTCCGCTCAAGCGGGCGCTGGATATGGGCTGCGGTTCGGGCATTCTAGCCATGGCCGTGGCGCGGGTGTGGCGGGTGCCGGTGGCGGCGGTGGATATCGACGCCGAATCCGTGCGCGTGGCGCGGGAAAACGCCCACTTTAACCGCGTGGCGCGCTACGTTCATGCTCACTGTGGCGATGGTTATCACACGCCGGTAGCGCGACGGCACCGCCCCTATCAACTGATCATGGCCAATATTCTGGCTCGGCCCCTGGCGCGCATGGCTCCGGCGCTGGCGCGTAACCTGGATAAGGGGGGAGTCGCGGTGTTGTCCGGTCTGCTTGCCCGTCAGCAACGGCTGGTGATCAGCGCCCATCGCCGGCAGGGGCTGCGGCTGGTGGGGCGCGTGAGCGGGCCAGAGTGGGTAACACTGATCATGGCCAAACGGCCGTAGTCTCTAGCGCCGGTCACGAAAAAATGCGCGCAGAAGCGCAGCGCAGCGGCGTTCGTCCAACCCGCCATAGACCTCGGGTGCATGCAGACAGGTCGGCTGGGCGAAAAAGCGCGGACCATGATCAATTGCGCCGCCCTTAGGGTCATAGGCACCGAAATAAACCCGGCGCAAGCGAGCGAAACTGATCGCCGCCGCACACAGTGCGCACGGTTCCAGGGTCACATAAAGATCGCACCCAGGCAGACGCGGTGCCGCTTTCACGGCACACGCCGCGCGAATCGCCACAACTTCGGCGTGTGCGGTTGGATCGAATCGTTCCTCGACTCGGTTGCCAGCTACGGCCAGCATCCGCCCCGTTCCCGAATCGACCACCACCGCGCCCACCGGCACCTCGCCGCGCGCCGCCGCCGCCTCGGCCTCGGCCAGTGCCAGTGCCATGAAACCGCCGACATGGAAGGTTCCCGACTCTGACAAGAGTTGCGCCGGGGCGCCGAATGGGCTTAAGACCTTGGCCATCATGTCCACCCCGCAAAGCGCGCGCACAGATTAGGGAGAGCGAAAGCCATGAATGATCCGGTTTATAAGAAGGTCGAATTGGTTGGCACTTCAGCGGCCTCGATCGAGGACGCGATCAGCCATGCGGTGGAAAAGGCCGCCCAGAGCGGCGAAAAGATCGACTGGTTCGAGGTGGTCGAGATTCGCGGCTCGGTCCGCGACGGCAAGGTCGGCAATTACCAGCTCGTGCTCAAGGTCGGCAGCCGTCTTCCTTAAACATCGAAATTACAGTCCAAGAGTCTCGATTGGGCTGCCGCCCAAACCCACCTGGAGAATTCATTCCCCTGGCGGGTTTGGGCGGCAGCCCAATCAATAACCGGCAGCCACAGCACCACTCCGGGCAAGAAAGCCAGAAAGATTGAAATCGCACCCAGCAACATGCCGGCAATCAGCAAGACCGCGGTGATGATCAGCAACAGCACCGTTTCACTGCCCAAAAGTAGGCCCGAGCGCAGCCCGCCCAGAATAATCACTGGTGCCAACAAGCCCCAACCGGCCTCACGAAAGCTCTGCCACACCTGCGGCCGCTCGGCATCCTCGCCGCCGCCAAAGTTGTCGCGACGGGCACCCGAGGTGGCATCTCCCCAGGGTTGGCTGACTGTTCATGATCGAACACCATCTTTTTATCCGCCGCAGGACAAACATTGACACACCGGTTGCCGGGGGTTTCACCCCCAGTCCCCCGACCAGGGCCTTGCCCTGGACCCACCAGGAGCCTGAAGGCCCCTGGACCC
>CAUYTZ010000071.1:0-2909 GCA_963575695.1 uncultured Gammaproteobacteria bacterium
GGGCTTCCTTGAGTGCCGCCGCAACGACGCCCGGCGACGGATCGGCGAGCGCAATCGTGCGTTCGGACGGCTGTACTGGCAACGGCTCAGTGTAGTTCATGATACCCATCACGTTAAGAGGTTGCGTAGTACTTTTCGTGGATTTTTCTGATGCTTCTACAAAATGTAATCTTAACGGTCATTTGAAGTGCTCGGGCATAAAACAACATTGTCGCGCGACAATCAAGATGAGAGCGTTGCGACAATCAGGATGAGAATCCGCCGCCGGTGTCGTCACGAAGGGAGGGCGTAGCCCGACCGAAGTGACGACACCGGCGGCGGCGTGCCCAACACGGGCTCGTTTGGCGGTCGTGGTGGTTTGGTATGGTTTGGTTTTCTCACACTAGTGGGGACTAAGCCATTGCCAGGACATCACATTACCGATTCCCAAATGAGGTTGTACATGAAGCTCCGTCAGACAGAAGCCTTGCCGATTGCCGCCTCCAAGGCGGGATTTAGCACCGCGAGCGGGTACCGTTTGCAAAGCGACCCGAGTCGCCCCTCGCAGACCCAAGAATCACGAGGCCGGCGCCGTCCAGACCCATTAACCGGCATCTGGGACGATGAAATCCTACCGATGCTGAAGGCGGCCCCCGGGCTGCGCTCGATTTCCGTATTCGAGGAAATCGCCCGCCGCCATCCCGAGTTGGGCGATGGCATCCGCCGGACGCTGGAACGGCGCATCCGGGACTGGCGCGCCGTCTATGGCCCTGATCAAGAAGTAATTTTCCGTCAGCGTCACGAGCCTGGCCGACTTGGTCTTTCCGATTTCACCGACATGAATGATCTGGGCGTCACCTTGGCAGGGATACCACTTAACCACCGATTGTATCATTTTCGCTTGATTTACTCCGGCTTTGAACATGCCCACGTTGTACTGGGCGGCGAGAGTTTTGTCGCTTTGGCTGAGGGCTTGCAAAATGCGCTGTGGACGCTGGGCGGTGCACCGCGCGAGCACCGCACCGACAGTCTATCGGCCGCTTTTCGCAATCTTGACCAAGTAGCCAAAGAAGATCTAACCCGCCGCTACGACGCTCTTTGTGAGCATTATCGCATGACACCGTCGCGAAACAACCGAGGTATTGCCCACGAAAACGGTTCAATTGAAAGTTCTCACGGCCATTTGCGTCGTGCCATCGAGGATGCTTTGCTGTTGCGCGGGACACTTGACTATGCGGATCTTACTGAATGGCGTCGCTTCATCGCCGAAATTGTTTCTCGGCGCAACACTCGAAACAGAAAGCAAATTGATATTGAACGGGCGGTTCTTCAGGATCTGCCGGTAGACCGCACCTCAGATTATGAAGAAACTAGAGTCCGTGTGACTTCATCAAGCGGGTTTATAATCAAAAAGGTGTTCTACACTGTTCCATCAAAGCTGATCGGACAGCATCTGCGCGTTCGTCTTTACGATGATCGGCTCGATTTATTCCTTGGAGGCACCTCCCTGATTACCATTCCTCGCGGACGGCCCCATGCGAGTGGTCGAAACGGTTATGTGGTCGATTATCGCCACATTATTGGCTCCCTAAGGCGTAAGCCAATGGCGTTGCTTGATCTTGTTTATCGCGACCAGTTGTTTCCTCGTCTAGCCTACGCAAGAACTTTTGATGACCTACTGAACCGCCTGACGCAACGAGCCGCCTGCAAGATTATGGTCCAATTGCTGGCGTTGGCGCACGAGCGCGCCTGCGAGGCCGAACTCGCAGACCAGCTAGCTATCGATCTCGAACAAGGCCTTTTGCCAGACATTTCTGTACTTAGCTCCTTGTTCGGCCCCGGCACTGAAGCGATGCCTAATATTAGGGTCGTCGCCCTCACATCACTCAAAGACTATGAAGAACTTGGCACTGTTCGCACGCCACAAATGGAAGGAGCAACTCAATGACGACCACAGATCTCGCTACCGAAATCGTTTCCGGAAAGGTCACCGATCCGGTCGACACAGGCCGTATCTCTATGATACTAAACGATCTACGCCTGTCCGGTATCAAGGCAGTTTGGCTTGAGCTGGCCGCTCGGGCCGACAAAGAAGGTTGGCCCGCCGCCCGTTTCCTAAACGCATTGATTGAACATGAAGCTAACGAACGGGCCAGGCGGCGCTTTGAGCGCAATCTCGAAGAGGCCCGTCTGCCGCCAGGCAAGACCCTGGATGCCTTTGATTTTAGCGCAGTACCAATGATCAGCAAGGCTCAAGTCATGGCACTGGCCGCCGGCAATAGCTGGCTGGAACAGGGGGCCAATCTGATCATGTTCGGGCCACCCGGCGGTGGCAAGAGCCATCTTTCGGCCGCCCTCGGCCTAGCCCTGGTCGAAAAAGGTTGGCGCGTTCTCTTTACCAGAACCACTGATCTGGTTCAGAAACTTCAGATCGCCAGACGAGACTTGCTGCTTGAAGCCGCCATCGCCAAACTTGATAAATATCATCTTCTGATCCTTGATGATATCGCCTATCTAACAAAAGACCATGCTGAAACAAGTGTGTTATTTGAACTAATTGGTGCTCGCTATGAGCGTCGATCCATTCTGATCACCGCTAACCAGCCCTTTGGGGAGTGGGGAAAGATTTTTCCTGATCAAGCAATGACCTTGGCTGCCGTTGACAGACTTGTCCACCACGCCACGATTCTTGAGATGAACGTTGAAAGCTATCGACGTAAAGCCGCCTTGAACCACAAACGTGGTCCCGGTCGTCCGCCACTGCGCGCGACACCAAAAAACTCGACATCAATCTGATTGTCGCGCCGCGTCAATCAGCGCTACAAAACTTTTTTCTTGACTTTTAACCGTCAACTAACACCCATCGAGCCAGCGACCCCAGATTCTCATCCTGATTGTCGCAACGCTCTCATCCTGATTGTCGCGCTACA
>CAUYTZ010000072.1:0-1295 GCA_963575695.1 uncultured Gammaproteobacteria bacterium
GCGTCGCAACAAAATATCTGCCCAATTATGTCAGCTGGCGGCGAACCCTGGAAGCGCTTGGAAAAGACTCACTGCCTGGTGACTGGATTGCCGGGGCGATTGGATTGGGTCCGTACCAACAAAAATCGCAATAAGAGCGAAAGCTTTCATAACCTGCGCCGGCTGGTGCGGATCAGCGACCTCAACCAGGCGCAGATGGGGGCCCTGAACCAGGAGCTACAGCGACGCCGGGAAGAGGCCGAGACCGCGCTGCAACGCCTGCAGGAAACTCAAGAAAGCCTGATCCAGGCTGAAAAACTGGCCTCGCTGGGCGGACTGGTCGCCGGGGTTGCCCATGAAATCAACACTCCGGTCGGGGTAACGCTGACCGCAGCCTCGCATCTGGCCGATCAAACCGAAACGTTGCGCCGGTCTTTTGCCGATGGCCGCATTAAGCGCAGTGATTTCGAAACCTATCTGGACACCGCTTCTGAAGCCACACGGCTGATTCTGACCAACAGCCAGCGCGCGGCGGAACTCATTCAAGGCTTCAAGCAGGTTGCCGTTGACCAGACTTCATCCGAGCGGCGCCGTTTCAATTTGCTTGGCTATGTTCATGAAATTCTGCTTAGTCTCAGCCCCAAATTGCGCCAGGCCGGACATGAAATAATCATAGATATTCTAGAACAGATAGATTTGGATGGTTACCCAGGAGCGCTGTCACAGGTGCTGACCAATCTGATCATGAATTCACTACAGCACGCCTTTGCCGATGGCCAAATCGGAAGACTGACGATCCATGCCCAATCTATGGACAATGATATCATAGACCTAACTTATAGTGATGACGGCCGGGGCGTCCCAGAAGAAATACAGCCAAAGATCTTCGACCCGTTCTTCACCACCCGGCGGGGGGCCGGCGGTACCGGCTTGGGATTACACATCGTGTTCAACATTGTCACCCACACCTTGCGCGGACGAATCATGGTCCACAGCCGCTCGGGTGAGGGCACAAGATTTTTGATTCGCTTTCCTCGTTTGGTGCCGGAAAGCCCGGCTGGAACCCCATATTAGAAGCGAAAGCCAAATAACTGGTCGGGGGGCTGGGGGCGAAGTCCACGGGTGCCGGGCCGACAACGGGAGAATCCGTTATGGAAATCAGCGAGATGGCACGGACCGGGCCGATGGCGTCGGCCATGGAAGGGTTGCGCAAGACCACAGAAAAGGCCCAGGCGACAGCCGAGGCGGTTGCCCAGGGCAATATGGACCCGGCGGTGATCGTTAGCCTGCTTCAGGCCAAGACCGAATTCGCGGCG
>CAUYTZ010000073.1:0-9330 GCA_963575695.1 uncultured Gammaproteobacteria bacterium
AATTCGTCGAGACAACACAGGCATATTTTCAAGGAAGATAGTGGCAAAAAACAGCTCCCCCACGAAGAGTGCACAAAACGCCCCAGTTGGCCTACATAGGAATTAGTTTTCATGTCGAAGCAACACGATCTCTCCGTTTGGAGCGCAAGTGGGGCGCGATCAAGCGGACCACGGCACCCAGGGCGCAAAAAAAGCAGACCGGGTCATGTTCTTTGAGCAATTGCAGTAATCGGTGCCGTTGCCATTGGTCAGTGGCCGGAGGCGGCCATGGTTGTTTTTCTCTTCGGCGTTGCTGAAATGATTGAAGCCCTCTCCCTCGACCGAAATCACCATCACCGTCCAATATGGTACACTTGGTCCGCAGCAGATCAAGCTCAACTTGGGCAAATTCGGGCGCGGCGATTCTGTCCCGTCACCTTGAAGAACGGACCTAAACCATGGCCGTGCATCTTGCTGGCGGAAGCGTCGCGCTCCCCACATCCCCCTTACCTGCATTCCTGCCCGCATTCTTAAGTGAGACCACCATGGCACCGACATCGGCGCACTCCGCCAAGTCACTGCGCAGCCCTGCGCAGTTCCATTTATCGACCGGGTGGGGATCGGAATTGGTCGCGAACCTTATATTGCCGAATAAACGCTATAAATCAAAGCACTACGTCTGAATTTTCGCATGGTAGGGCGTCAAGGCTTGTCCGCTTGGCTAAAATCTATTCGGCTATTTTCCTTTCCCCAAAATTTTGCCTTGCCTTGCCTTGCCTACGCCGCGCCGCCATGGCGTCATCCGGACCGCTTCACCCGGACGGCACCTGACACCGGCAAAGACCGACAGTCGAGGGCATGGCCGTGTGTGTGTGTGGCAAGTCCGGGACTGTTATCGGGGCCAGAGGAATGGGGATTTTGTCTTGAGGTTGTCGGTGGCCACTTAGCCTGCACACTATTGTTCTTGAGCAGATCGTCATGGACCTAATGAGACGTTTGGAGGTATTACGTCATCCATGGTCCTCGCCGCGAGCGGGGGAGGGGAGTGAGGTTAAAATTGAGAGGGCTATGGCAGTGATTTACTCAATCAGTGAGCCAATCGGAGACATATTCTCGAATTCGACTGCTACCAAGTGATGGGTTGGGTCGCAACGGGCCACGCACCCCCAGCACCTGGGCCAGCAACCAAACAGGAGAAAATCCATAGCCCGGCACCCCGCAGAGCGTACAGCCCCAAACTCCGTGTTCGTTCAACCGGGTTTGTCTGGCGGCTTCGCGTCAAGGCAAACCCTATTTCGTTGAGTGTCGTCAGTTCGCATTCGACGTATCTCGCTACAGATTCCGCACCCGGGCGACGAAATCAGACACCTTGAGTGACATGAGCGCGGTTTCCGCCCCAAGTCGGGAAGAGGCACTTTCAATGCGCCGGGCTGCTGATCCGGTTTCCACAGAGAACTGGCGAACCTCGTCCAACCGGCTGGAAACGATCCGCGTTTCACCGGCAACCTGCTCAATCGAGCGGGTGATCTCGCCGGTGGTACTTTCCTGCTCAGCGACCGCCGCCGAAATACCCACGGAAAAGGTGTTGATTTGCTTGATGATGTCGCTGATGCGTCCGATCATTGCGACGGCTTCGGCGCTGACCGACTTGATCGATTCGATCTGATCCGCGATCTCTCCGGTCGCTTTGGCGGTGGCTCCGGACAGGTTCTTAACTTCGTTGGCCACCACCGCGAAGCCCTTGCCGGCGGGACCGGCGCGGGCGGATTCGATTGTGGCGTTCAGTGCCAAGAGGTTAATGTTGCCAGAAATACCATCGATCATCTGCACGATCTCGCCGATTTTTGCTGACGCTTGGGCCAAATCGGTCATAACCTGGCCGGCACGACTGGCTTCACCAACCGCTTCTTGGGCCATGGACGCCGATTGGCTGACCTGACGGGCGATTTCACCGATCGACGCGGTCAGTTCCTCGGCGGCGGAAGCGACTGTGGCGGCGTTACCGGTAGCCTGGGTTGAGGCATGGGATACTTCTGCTGTCCGGCTGGCCGAATTCTCGGCGGTGTCGGCCATGCTACCGGACAGGGTTTGTAGTTCTCGGACGGCCGTGGTCACGTCAGCCACGAACCGCTCTACGTCGCCCTCGAAGTGATCGGCCAGCGACCGCATTTCCTGACTGGTGGCGGCGGCGGCATGTTCAGCCCGGCGGCTTTCGCCCATCATCTGATCGAGCCGCTGGGCATTCTCTTTGAAGACCTGGACCGCACGGGCCATGTCGCCGATCTCATCGTGTTTGTCGAGCAAGGGCACATCAATCCCGTGATCGCCCCGGACCAAACGGGCCATTGCTTCGCGGAGCGCGTTCAGCGGTCTGGCCAAGCGGGCGCTGGTGAACCAACTGAAGAACACCGCCAACACCGCTAGCATGACGCTGTTGAAGGTTAGAATCCCAATCAGCGACGCGGCCATCGCACTGATCGCGCCACCAAGCCGCCTGGCTGCTTCTGCGTATTCGGCCTTGAGCGACTGGTGGAGAGACTCGAGTGCTTCGACCGCTGGCCGGTCATCAATCGCCAGCGCCTTGGCAACCTGGTCCGTCGTTGCGGCTCGGTTGCCTGTGATCTGATCAAAGCCGTGCTCATAGAGTGTGATGGTCGCGATGATTCTGTCCAGCGCTTTGCGTTCACTATCAGTGTCTGCCACGCCTGCGCCACGATAGGCCGTGACCAGCGACCTCACCCGCCGCAACGAGGCTTGAGCCGCAGTCCGGCTTGCGTCTGGGGTGCCGCCGATCAGCATGTGACGTAGGTGCTGACCGAGGCCGGCAAAGCCCAATTCGTCGCGGATATCGTTCAAAATAGAGCGCTGTGTGGCCGAACCGGTATCGAACTCTTTCCAGATGCCGCTGATTTCGGCGATTTTAGCCCCGCCCCAAATGCCCCCGGCCAAGCCGCCCGTGAGCATGGCCACCACCATCACAGTGATAATCACCCCAAGCCGATTGATTTTGGCGTTATCAATCAGCCAAAGCCCTTTCGCAAACAAGATCCCGAAGCCATTGAGATCCTTGTCGGCACCAAAATCCATCCGCTGCGGGACGGTCGCGACATCGCTTGGCATTGGGTTCCCTCCTTTAGATGAAAATCGTTGACTTAACAACTTTAGGGCGAAAATTGTTGATAGCCTCTTGTCCCGTGAAGGTATTCTAGCAAAATTAAATTGCATAGTGGACATGATAATGCTAGAAACCTCTAATCATGATGTGCCCCATTGACGCTTGTCAAGTTAGTGTTAGGGGCATTAAGGTTGCGTTACGGTTTGCTATGGCTTTGTTTTATTGTGTGCGTGGTTCTAGGGGGGGGCGTCCCTCGGGTCATCTGGGGAAATCTTGCCGATTGCTTCGCATTAACTTGATGGTGCATACAAAACAAAAAGCGTTCTTGGTGGAATTTTATTACATAACAACCAATAAAGCCGATTGTCTGTGATGTGGTGACCTATGCGAGTAATTTCATATTTTTATGGCCGGAGTTTTTTTGCGTTAATTACTAGAAGGGCAGGGAAGGAAAGTTCGATGGGACTGTGGAGGACGGAGAGCCGAGAACCGCTGGGGGCGGGGGCTTCATTCGGACCGGAAGGAATCGAAGAGGAGGAATACGCCCCACAGGCCGGAGAGACGATTTATGTCCACGAGGCCCCGGTTAGGCTATGGCATTGGTTGAACGCTGCCTGTATCGTGATCCTGGTCGTGACCGGTTATCTGATCGGTGTGCCTCTGCCCAGCACCACGGGAGAACCGAGTGAATGGTATATCATGGGCTATATTCGTTTCGCCCATTTCGCCGCCTCTTATATATTCACTGTTGGCATAACATTTCGCTTTTTTTGGGCTACTATTGGAAATTATTATTCCCGTGATATGTTTTATTTTCCAGTTTGGCGACGGAGTTGGACAAATAACTTTATGCGTGATCTGCGCTGGAAACTGTTGCTGACGGACCAAGTGCCTTGCGGTGCCGGGCATTCCCCCATTACACGGGTGGCTATGGTCGGCCTGTTCCTGCTGCCTTCGCTGTTCATGATCGTGACCGGCTTCGCCCTTTATTCTGAAGCGACCGGGCGCGACAGTTGGGAACACCATTTTTTCGGCTGGATTGTTGAGTTTTGGCGTAATACCCAAGACATCCACACCTTGCACCGCCTGGGAATGTGGGTGATGTTGGTGTTCACCGTCATCCACATCTACATGGTGGTGCGGGATGACATTCTATCCGGCCACAGCGTGATTGGAACCATGTTCAGTGGTTGGCGCTTCTTTGCCGGCCGTCGATAATCACCAAAACTTCGTTTCCAGTTCGCAAATCACCGACATTTGGATCGTCACCCATGCCCGAACTCGATCAGACCTACTGGGAACGTTTCCACCGCCTGGGGATTTCCCGTCGCAGCTTTCTTCAGTTCTGCACCTTGGCCGCCGCCGGCCTGGGGTTGGGACATGAGGCGGTTCCCTCGATCGTTCAGGCGATGGAAGGCAAACCACGTATCCCGGTTTTGTGGCTGCATGGGCTGGAGTGCACATGTTGCAGTGAATCGTTCATCCGCTCGTCTCACCCACAGGTGAAAGACGTGGTGATGTCGATGATTTCACTTGATTACGACGACCTGATCATGGCTGCGGCTGGAAAGCAGGCCGATGCGGTGTTGGAGGAAATTACCTCCACATATAAAGGGCGTTATCTGGTTGCGGTTGAGGGCAACGTTCCCTTGGCTGAAGATGGCATGTATTGCTTCATCGGCGGCCGCCCCTTTGGCGAGATTTTGAAGGAAGTTTGTCATGATGCCCTGGCCGTGGTCGCTTGGGGCAGTTGCGCTTCGTGGGGGTGTGTGCAGGCGGCGCGGCCCAACCCAACCAAATCTGTGCCGATCCATTCCGTGATCCGCGACAAAACGGTGATTAAGGTTCCGGGTTGTCCGCCGATCGCCGAAGTGATGACCGGAATTCTAACCTATATCTTAACCTTTGACCGTTTTCCAGAACTTGACCGCCAAGGTCGGCCGAAGATGTTCTTCAGCCAGCGCATCCACGATAAATGCTATCGTCGGCCGCATTTCGATGCCGGTCAGTTTGTGGAGACATGGGACGACGAGGGTGCGCGCAAGGGTTATTGTTTGTACAAGATGGGCTGTAAAGGGCCAACCACCTATAATGCCTGCTCAACCATTGGCTGGAATGATGGGGTTTCGTTTCCGATTAAATCTGGTCATGGCTGTATCGGCTGTTCCGAAGATAAGTTCTGGGACAAGGGATCTTTTTACAGCCGTTTGACCGACATTCAGAACTTCGGGGTGGAAAGCAACGCCGACCAAATCGGCACTGCGGCACTCGCGGTGGCTGGTGGGGCGGTCGCGGTCCACGCGGCGGCGACCTCGTTCAAGCATATGCGAGACAAATACCGGGATGAGGGAGGCGGCGGTTCCGGGGGGTGAAGCTTGGCATACGCTAACGCTCTGTTCGCCTCATCCGTCTCACTCCAATTAAACCTCATAATCGACAGGACATGACATGACGGTGATGACGCCGAACGGCTTCAAGCTCGATGCCAGCGGTCGCCGAGTGGTGGTCGATCCGATCACTCGCATTGAAGGACACCTGCGCATCGAGGTGAATCTCGATAGCAACAACGTCATTCGCAACGCGGTTTCGGTCGGTACGATGTGGCGTGGCATCGAGATCATCCTGCGCGACCGAGACCCCCGTGACGCCTGGGCTTTCGTTCAACGTATCTGCGGGGTGTGTACCGGCCCCCATGCGATGGCCTCCGTGCGGGCGGTGGAAAATGCGCTTGGGATCGAAATTCCGGAAAACGCTAACACCATTCGCAACATCATGCACATGGCCCTATTTGTTCAGGACCATCTGGTGCATTTCTACATTCTGCACGCGCTGGACTGGGTGGATGTCGTCAGTGCGCTTAAGGCCGATCCCAAGGCGACTTCGGAACTGGCCCAAAGTCTGTCACCCTGGCCGAAGAGTTCGCCCGGTTACTTCAAAGACGTGCGCGACAAGTTGAGCCGCTTTGTTGAATCCGGTCAATTGGGACCGTTTCGTAATGGCTATTGGGGCCATCCGGCCTATAAGCTGCCGCCCGAAGCCAACCTGATGGCGGTGGCACACTATTTGGAAGCGCTCGATTTCCAGCGTGAAATCGCCAAAATTCATGCAGTTTACGGCGGAAAGAACCCCCATCCCAACTGGCTGGTCGGGGGCGTGGCCTGTGCCATCAATCTGGACGGCACCGGCGCGATGGGAGCGATCAATATTGAACGGCTTAATCTGGTTTCCACGATCATTGATCGGACCATCGAATTCGTTGAACAGGTTTATCTCCCGGATTTGACCGCTATCGCTTCATTCTACAAGGATTGGCTGTGGGGTGGTGGACTGTCATCAAAATATTTGCTGTCTTACGGCGATTTGCCAGACCACGCCAATGATACTTCCGAAAAGAATATGTTGTTTCCGCGTGGAACGTTGATCAACGGCAAACTGTCCAGTTTCGATCCGGCGGAACTTGCCGACGAGAACGTTCTGCACGAACACATCAAACACTCCTGGTACCGTTATCCAGACGAGGAGCGCGGGTTGCATCCTTATCAGGGCATTACCGATCCCAATTTCGCCCTCGGCCCCAACGCCAAGGGTACCAAGACCCGGATTGAGGCGGTGGATGAGGCGGCCAAGTATTCATTTCTAAAGGCACCACGCTGGCGTGGCCACGCCATGGAAGTAGGACCGTTGGCGCGCTATGTGATTGGCTATCTGCAAAATCGGCCGGACTTTAAGGAGCCGACCGACAAGTTGTTGAAGACCCTGGATATTCCACTGGAAGCGCTGTTCTCCACCCTGGGCCGAACTGCGGCGCGTGGCCTGGAGGCGCAATGGGCAGCGCATAAACTGCGCTATTTCCAGGATAAACTGATTGCCACGCTTAAGGCCGGTGATCTGACCACCGCCAATGCTGAAAGCTGGGAACCTAAGACTTGGAAGGCGCAGTGCAAGGGCGTCGGCTATTCCGAGGCACCGCGAGGCGCGCTTGGCCACTGGATTGACATTCGCGATGGCAAAATCGCCAATTACCAATGCGTGGTACCGACCACCTGGAACGCTTCGCCGCGCGACCCGGCCGGCAACATCGGTGCCTATGAGGCGGCGTTGCTCAATACCCCGGTCGCCGATCCGGAACAGCCGTTGGAAATCCTGCGCACCATTCACAGTTTTGACCCATGTCTGGCTTGTGCGGCTCATGTCATTGATGTTGATGGTCGCGAGATAATTGAAGTTAAAGTTGTGTAGTTGTGCTGTATGATTAGGCCGCCATCTAAATAATATGTTTTCTTTGTACTGTGGGGCCTTGAGACTGATACACGTAAGTCCTTCGGTAACCAGGGGTTTTGTCTATTGAAACCCCACCATGGGTTTTTAGACTCCTGGTGGGCCCAGTGCAAAGCCCCTGTCGCCGAAGGCTTGGTCATCTCCGATCGTTGCTTGGCGTAGTTTGGCGCAACGGCGGGGTATTCGGTCGGCAGGTTCCACTTGGCGCGGTAGTTATCAACCGAAAGGCCATGGTCGGCTGTTGTGCCCAAAATCATCATCAGTTCAAGCAAGATCACCACCACGAACATTAGAAATCATCTTGAATGCCTCAAGGGCATTGGCTCGCGCTCGACCATGATCGACGATGGGATGTGGATAGTTTTTCCCCAGGCAGACTCCGGCGGCGGCTAGTTCAAGTGGTGGAGCATTCCAGGGCTGGTGAATCCAGCGAGTCGGCAGGCCGGCAAGTTCAGGAACGTACTGTCGGACATAGTGGCCGTCGGGGTCAAACCGCTCACCCTGTAAGATGGGATTGAAGATGCGGAAGAAAGGGGCAGCGTCGGTGCCACTTCCCGCCACCCACTGCCAACCGGCGGCGTTGCTGGCGGGGTCGGCATCCACCAGAGTATCCCGGAACCAGCGTTCCCCGTCCTGCCAGGGGCAAAGAAGATGCTTGACCAAGAACGACGCTGTGATCATCCGGACCCTATTATGCATCCACCCGGTCCGCCAAAGCTGGCGCATGCCAGCGTCTACGATGGGGTAGCCCGTGAGACCCTTGCACCATGCGTTATAAGCCGCTTTGTCACCTTTCCAAGGGAAATTGGCAAACTCGGAACGTAGTGGCCTAAGCATCATGCCGGGATTGTGCCAGAGCAGATCGTAGCAGAATTCCCGCCAACCCAGTTCCGTCAGGAAGCGGGTCATGCCGTTTCCCGGTTCACCCATAGACCGGACGGTATGCCACACGGTCCGAATGCTGATTTCTCCGAAGGCCAGATGTGGAGACAGTCGCGATGTCCCTTCACGATCAGGCCGATCGCGGTCACTGTCATAATGTCCAATGACGCCGTCCTCGACGAATTCGGTGAGACGGCGCTGGGCATCAGCTTCACCGGGCATCCAGGTTTCATGTAACCCACCCGTCCAGTCCACGCCGGAGGGAAGTAAGCCAAGGGCGTCGAGGCCAACGGTCGAGACCGGGGTTGCCCAACCCTTCAGTACATTTGGTGCGGGAGTCGGTGGCGACGGGTCTGGAAAAGTTGTACAAGTTTTCCAGAAGGCGGTGAAGACCTTGAAGTTATTGCCGTCTTTCGTCCGGATGCGGCCCGGAGGGAAAAGCAAACCGGTTTCGTGGCTATGTACAGATACCCCCAGGCTCTGTAATCTCGAAACTATCCTGGCTTCCCGGACCGCCTCTCTCGGGGTGGGTATGCGATTGAAGTACAGCGTGTCGGCACCCGTTTCAGCAGCTAGTTTTTCTAAAACTGCAGATGTTTCCCCCATCCGGAAAATAATAGGGGAACCCAACCGTCCAAGGTCAGTGCCCAAGGCTTTCAGGCTGTGATGAAGCCACCAGTGAGCCGCACCTCCTTCGGGGTTTTCGTCGTCGTGGATGTAGACCGGAATTATCGGTTGTCCGGACAGATCAGCAGCAGTCAGTGACGGATTGTCTCCAACACGCAGGTCGCGTCGGAACCAGACCAGAACCGGAGAAAGGGCGAACGGTTTCAAACTCATGTCAGTCGGCATATTTGGGATACGAAGCGCCAATTAGGCAAGGATACGGTATGTACGCCGCAGTTGTTGACGATAGGTCTCTTTCTAACCAATTCCATTCAGGCATTTTGTGCCAACTCCTGGAGCCGTGCTTGTTGCTTCTTCCATACCCCCGGCCACGGCTCCATAAACTGGGCCAAGCCTACACCTTTCAGTAGCCGCCCGTCGAGGATCATTTCAATGATGTCGGGGGCGAG
>CAUYTZ010000074.1:0-6215 GCA_963575695.1 uncultured Gammaproteobacteria bacterium
TCGATGACCAGGGTCCGGTTGGCCAGATCACCCGAGGAGTAATTGGCGAAGAATGTATTGGGCAGGCGCAGCAGACGGTCCAGGATCGAGGCTTGAAGTATCCCGGCGATCCGGCCTTCTAGGCGGAGTTGGGCAATGTCACTGGTCAGGCGGAAGATGGCCGTGGCAAAGGCCGCCGTCACCAGGGCAATCCCGACCTGCATCAGTTGAAGCTTCTGGTGGCCCGGAATAACGGAATCGTACAAGTAGCCGGTCGCCACAGGAACCGCAGCCCCAAGAAGCCCGGCGATGGCCCCGGACAGAAGGATCATGGCGAAATCACCCCGCGACCACCGCATCCCGAACGAGATCAGGTGGTGGATCGAAAGGCGCTTGTCCGGCAGGGGAGGATAGAAGGTGTAGGCGATCGGGGACAGCGTGGCCGCCAACTCTTCCGTCACCACGGTTTCCACGCCGCTCACCGGATCCAGGGCGACGGTGCCTCGTTTCCGGTCCGGCAGAAGGGCGATCGGGTGTTTGTTTTCATTGATAAATCCCACCAGAGGCCCGTTGTCCTCTGTCCACCACCGTTCCCGCAGGGCAACCTGCCGGGTCCGGAGTTGGGAGTGGCGCACGATATCCTCGACCGTCATATCCGGGTCTTCGGTGCGCTTGCGTTGGGCCGAAGGCAGAGCGGTCAAGGTCAGGCCGAGTTTCTTGCCCACCAGGGCACAGCATTCAAGGAGGGCATCCTCTGTCTTGATGGAGGGGCGAGAGACGTGTCGCTCGTCCAGCAGAGACGCGATCTTGGACAAAACCCGCTCGGTTCTGGATGCGGTCTCGACCGACCGTTCTTCCAGCCGTTTGTTCTCGGCGTTTCGGGCATTGCGGAGATTGTAGGCCAGCGACTGCATGATCCAGCCATGGAACGCCGCCAGCATCCCCCCCCATCCCGGAACCTTCAGCACGGCACCGGTGGAATACCCCTGAAGGGTGCGTCCGCCATTTTCCCGAAGCCAGGTGTGCTGGCTCAAGGGAACCAACGTGTTGCCCTTGGGCGAATCCACGTCGCAAATATCAATATAGCGCCCGCCACCGTCCCGGAGCATTGCCCAGACGACTCCCTTCTGGCTGCTGGCGCGTTCATTCTTGGCAAGACTGATGCTGGAGCCTGGAGAAAGCCATTGCTTGGGGGCACTGCGTGGTGAGATGTGTCGTGTGACTCCCTGGGACAGTCCTCCGATCCAGGCCTCAATCGGTTTGGCCAGGACCGGGACGAGTTCAGGAGTGATGGCGGTAGCGCCCAGCTGCCGAGCGTCAAGGCGAACCAAGCTGATATCGCCGATAGCCAGGGCCACCAGAGAAAGGCCGTTGTCCGGGTCTTCCGTCTTGATGCCCCAGGCCAACCCGCCCTGCTCTATGGTGCACATGAATTCCCGAGGTCCGGCTTGGGCACCATCCTGCCGGTGAACCATGAAGATTTCCAGCGCGCCCTTCTGAACAAACCAGACGATGTTGGTGTTGAGAAGACGAATCTGGGCTCCAGCCCGGATGGAAAGGGTTTCGCCCGTAAGACCAAGCTGCACCGGAAGTTCGGGATTAGGGGGGGTGACATCATGCATGGCGGTCAGGCCTCGACCAATTGACGGTACAGCCCTTTGGCATTCACTAAGGCCTGATGGGTACCACGTTCGGCGATCTTGCCCCGATCCATAACGATGATTTCGTCGCAGTCGCGGATCGTGCTGAGACGATGGGCAATGATAATACACGTGCAGCCACGCCGGCGAATGTTGTCCACCATTTCTTTTTCCGTCGAGGCGTCCAGGGCGCTGGTCGCCTCGTCCAGGATTAGCATGGTCGGGTTCCCGGACAAGGCGCGGGCAATTTCGATCCGCTGACGCTGCCCGCCACTGAAATTGCTGCCGCCTTCCCGGACCTTGTGCCGGTAACTGTCGGCACGTTCCGCGATGTCATCGTGAATGAGCGCGTCGCGGGCCGCCCGAACAACCCGCTCGTCGGGCATGGTTTCATCCCAGAGCGTAATGTTATCGCGCACGGTCCCCTCGAAGAGGGCGATATCCTGATCGACCATGGCGAGAGAGTTGCGGAGGATTTCACGGGGAATGTCCAGGGTCGGCAAACCATCGAAAAGGATTTCGCCCGACCAGGGCTGATAGAGACCCGCGATCAGCTTGCCGACAGTGGATTTGCCACTGCCGGAACTTCCTACCAGAGCCACCCGGGTGCCCGGCGCCAGATCAAGGCTAAAGTTTGAAATCAGGGGCGCATCGGTGGGGATGAAGCCGAAGGTGATATCCCGAATTGAAATCTGACCCTTCAATTTGACCTGAGACGCGCTCAGACTGGCGGGCTTGATGCCTTGCCCGGGGGCCGTATCCTCGTCCGTGAATTCCGTTGGGCTGGAAGCCGGTTCGTCCTGAAGAGGAGGGGCCGGACGGGGAAAGGCCGGACGGGACTCAAACTCGGCATCCTTTTTCTGAGCAAGAACGTCATCAAGGCGGGTGATGTAGCCCTGGGCTTCTTGAAGTTGCGCTCCCAAATTGACAAGCCCGATCACCGGCGCGGTAAAACTCGCCATAAGGGCCATGAACGCGAACAGGATGCCGACCGTGATAGACCCCTCCATGACCCGCTGGCCACCAACAACCAGGATCGCCGAGGTGCTGAGTGTGGCCAACAGCGTCGGGGCAATCCCCAGAATGGCCCGGTAGCGGGAGAGGGATTGTTCCGCATTGATGACCTTGGCATGATACCCGGCCCAGCGGGTAAACAGCAGGGATTCCGTACCGCTGGCCTTATAGCTGTCGATCATCTGCAAGCCCTGCATGGCGATGCCGGTCAGCTTGCCGCGATCAAGGAGGAGCTTCTGGTTGGCGTCGTTGATCTTGCGCGCCACCAACCCGAAAGCAACCAGGTTCATCAGCGCAAAGCCGGAGCCGATGGCCGTCAGCAGAGGATCGTATTGAACCATGATCAGGGCATAGATTGCCATGGTCACGAGGTTGAGAATGGTCAGGCCCAAGTCTCCCGCGACCAGAGACGCAATGCGGTCGTTGAAACCCACCCGGGATCCGATTTCGCCGCCATAGCGCTGGGCGTAGAAGCCAATCGGCAATCGCAGGATGTGCCAGAAAAATTCACCCGATGAAATTGCCGCCAGCTTGGTTCGCAAGCGTAGCAAAAAGTGTTGCTGCATCCAGGTCAGGCCCGCCCGCAGGAATGCCACCCCCACCATGGCGGCCAACAGCGGTATTAACCAGTCCTTCATCCCCTGGATCATATAGTAATCCACGAATACCCGCGAGAATGCGGGCACCAGAAGGCCCGGGACCACCAACCCGGTGCTTGCCAGCACGACAAAAGAAAACGCTGCGCGCGATCCACCAAGCCGGCGCATCAATCCTGCCAGGACACTGGGGGGATGCCCCCCTTTCTTGAAATCTGGCCCCTCTTCAAAGGCAAGTGCCACCCCGGTGAAGGATTCGCTGAATTCCTGCTGCGAGACCGTCCGTGGTCCGGAGGCTGGATCATTGAGGTAAACACAATCCTTCCCGAAGCCCTCCACGACAACGAAGTGATTAAAATTCCAGAATATGATCAAGGGAAGGGGCAGGTTCCGCAAGGCCTCGGGCTCCATGGAGAAGCCCTTGGCTTTAACCCCATACCGGCGGGCGGCTTTGACCAGATTGCTGGCCTTGGTTCCATCGCGCGAGACACCGCATGCATAGCGCAGTTCTTCCAACGGCACGAACAGGCCCAAGTGACCGAAGACCATGGACAGGCAGGCGGCCCCGCACTCAACCGCCTCCATTTGGAGAACTGTTGGCGTGCGGACACGAACTGAAGATTGACGGGGGGAAATGTTGGCTTGAACCACGGTGTCTCTAATGGCTGAAGAGTTGCTCGAGGGCGGGGATCGCCAGACTGATCAGCCGGACTTCGCGAACGGTCAATGTCCCATCGCAAAGGGTGCCCGAATTGATTTCCACGTCCGGCCCGCGGGACGACGACCACATCAGGCCGGTGCTTGAACCGGGATCGCGCTTCAACTCCACCGTGACTTCAAAGGGGGCACCACCGCCCGACAACCCCTGGACCAGTGCCCGGTTTTTGAGGAGACGCAGCATCCCCTCCTCAGATGAGGGAATCGTCGCCACCTGGAGAACCTTGCCCATGATGAACCCGAATTCTTCCCGTTTGACAGTGGAGGGGGCGATCTGCGCCTCCATGCCCGGCTTTATTTTCTTGCCATCTTCTGGCAGAACAAAAAGGGTGGCAATCAACTCCCCCCCCTCCTTGATCACCGTTTGCCAGGGGGAGGTCAGGGTGAACAGGGCCTTTCCCGGGTCCACCATTTCACCGGCGTTGACCTTGAATTCGGCAATGATGCCGGCATAAGGGCTGACCACCGTTGAATTCCGTGCAAGCCGCTCTTCCAGGATCGAATTCTTGCGGGTCAGAGTGCTAACCTTCAGTTCCAGTTCCAGAACCTCCCGCTCCTTTTGGATCGCCAATGTGCTTTCGTCCATCTCAAGCTGGCGCATGTCATTCTGGACCATGGCCAAGGACTCATAGACGGTGTTGATCTCAATTTTTGTATCAATGACCCGTCGGCGATCAATAAATCCCTTCTGTCGCAATTCCGCTTCGTAGCTCTCCCGCTCCTGAAGCCATTTGAGGCGGTCGTTCAGAAAGCTCTGCCTCAGGCCCAACCCAGTGTGCCGCTTCTCAAACAACGCCTTATGCGTGGCCATATCGCGGGCGTGAAATTCCTTGATCTTGGTGTACTGATTGACGGTATCCGCCAGTTCGGCACGGGTGGATTCCAACTCGTTCCGAATGTCGGGTTGGTCCACATGAGCGACCACCTGCCCCTGTGTAATCCGGCCCCCCGGTTGCACGACGAAATCAATGACACGCCCCTGAATGGACGAGACAACATCCAGCACGCCCCCCGGGCTGATCAGGATTCCCTTGCCAGAGACCTTGATCGGAACCGTGCCGAGAACGCCCCATACCACGCCCCCGATCACGACAACAACCAGGGCGACCACCGCCAACCAAGCGGTTGGGGTTGTGACCCGCATAATTTGATCAAGTTGGTCCGGTGTAGACAGGCGCTCAAGCGACGCTTCGCGGAAGATGGGTTTACTCACCGTTACTCCTTTCGCCAGGGAAACACCGGAACGCCATTCTACCAAAGAGGCCCGCCCCGGTGTTTCCCGGCTTTTTCCGGCTTTTCCCGCATTACGCGCCAAACTTGATCTTTTCAATTCCCTGGAACGATATGACCGCCCCATCGGAGAGGGTTATCGTTCCCACCGCTCCCGTTGACAACGTCATCACATTGCTGACGGTGGACGAGATGCTGCCCGTCGTGAAGGCAACCTTCACCGAAGAGCTGGTAATTCCGGTTGGGAACTGGATGGTGTCGGTGCCATCATTGCCATTGACGCTATCACTCCCATCTCCCAGCGCGTAAACAAACGTATCATTACCCAACCCTCCGGACAGGGTGTCAGCACCACCACCACCACTCAGCGTATCATCTCCAGAGCTTCCATCCAGAGTGTTGCTGCTGGAATTTCCGGTTATGGTGTCAGCCGAGGTCGAGCCGATAACATTCTCGATCGTCAGCAGTTTGTCCGTACCGTCGGCACCACTGGCGGTCCCGGTGGTCAGGTTGACGGTGACGCTGCCCGTGGCCGCCGCATAGCTGGCCGTATCGGTGCCGTCGCCACCGGTCAGGGTATCATTACCGGCACCGCCTGTCAGCGTGTCGTCGCCGGCCCCGCCGGACAGCGTATCGGCGCTGGCCCCGCCATTGAGTTCGTTGTTGTTGCCGTCACCGGTCAGAATGTCCGCATAGTTCGACCCGATAACGTTCCCGATATCCCGGAGCGTGTCCACCCCGTCGGCACCACTGCTGGTCCCGGTGGACAGGTTCACAGTCACGCTGCCCGTGGCCGTGGCGTAGCTGACCGTATCGGCTTCACCACCGCCGATCAGGGTATCATTACCGGTGCCGCCGATCAGCGTGTCGTTGCCCATCCCACCGTCGAGGACATTGTCGCCGGTATCGCCGATCAGCGTGTCGGCATAACCCGACCCCGTGACGTTTTCGATGGTCTGAAGCTTGTCCGTCCCATCGGCGCCACTGGCGGTTCCAGCGGACAGGCTGACAGTCACGCTGCCCGTGGCGGCGGCGTAAT
>CAUYTZ010000075.1:0-1963 GCA_963575695.1 uncultured Gammaproteobacteria bacterium
TGTTGTGCGGGAGCCTCTTGGGCGGGCCGCTCATGGCGGCGAGCAGGCTGTTGCTCCGACTGGGCTGGTTGTTCATGACGACGAGCAGGCTGGACCTTCGGTTGCTCCGACTGAGCCTCAGGCTGCACCGGTTGAACAGGCTGGGTTGATGTCGGTCTTTGATGCAATCTCCATGGTCCTCCAGGTTTCAATGCCGTCCACCGCTATGTCATCGAGCGGCCCTCGTTGCACAGAGAAAGCGTAGTGTGGAACACCTCCGGTTTCATCGTCGGCCGAAATGGAGCCATCCATCCCGAAACCGGAGCGATCATGCCGCACAGCGCCAACCATTACGCCACTTTTCGGATTGAAGCGAATATAGATCCTCAAGCGAACTGCCCGATCTGGCTATCCTTTCTTCAACAAGCCTTCGCTGATCTTGCTCAGGAGGAGGCCACTTCGTGTATCAGCACGTTGGCTGAAATATTTGGCTCGTTCTTGATCAGGAGGAAACGCCGGGAACTAACCAAGGCGCTGCTGGTAATCGGCCCCACCAGAACCGGCAAAAGCCAAGTCGCCTATGTTGCACGTGGCCTTGTTGGCGGCTCACCCAGCGGTATCCGGGCTGTATCACTCGCTGAGCATTTCGGGGTTGAACCCCTGATTGGTGCATCAGCTTGGATTGCCGATGATGCGGTGAAGGAAAGTGAATTCCTTGATGCTGAATGGTTCAAGGTTATTGTTGACGGATCACCAATCTCAGTTCCGCGTAAAAATCAACAGGACTGGAACGGATGCCTAGATATTCCGGTTCTGCTCACCGCTAACCACCTGCCACGAGTCAAGGACCAGTCTGGTGCGGTTTACAACCGTGCCCTGATCATGCGCATGACTGTGCAGCGGCCAGAAGATGATCCCTCAAACCGCAAGATCGCAGAAGAGATCATCGAAGGCGAACTAGGCGGCGTGCTCAACTGGGCGATCGCTGGCTGGAAGCGGCTGGTCGCGCGCGGGCATTTTAGCCCTCCGCCGGTCATGGTTAAGGCTATGAAGACCTACGTCTCTAGCAACTCTCCGGTTGCGACCTGGATTGAGGCGGCCATTGAACCTGATCCCGCTTACATGGTTGACCGTCGTGATCTGATTGCCTCGTTCAACGGCTGGTTCGCCCTGGAAGCCGGGTCAGAAGCCAAGCCGCTTGGTGCCCGCGCGCTGTTTCCGGCGATGCGGAGCGTGTTGCCGCACGTTGACGACCACAAAATCCGTGAGGCTCGCTACCTGACCGGGGTCCGTCTCAGCGATGAGGGGTTGGCGACCTGGCAGTTGTTTATCGATAGCAGGCAGGGGGCGGGGTTTTCCCCGAACAACCGGCTCGACGTCAACCGGCCAGCACCAGCCAAGAAACAGGTAGTGGGAACCATCCCGCTGGCCGAGGCTCCGGCCAAATCAAAAACGATGTTTTAACAAGCAGATCAATGAGTTGGTTGGGGTTATCATGCGGCGGCACTTCGGGGGGCACTTCGGGGGGCTGATTGGCTCTCGAGAGGGGGTGGTACTGCGTTGTGCCCCACCGTTCAGCGACGCTGGGTCACTTCGATGTGCCGCCATTCGACCAAGTGCCGCACGATGTGCCCGGACGACAACCGCTTGAAAAAGCGAACAAATACCCATCTAAAGACACTTGGCTACACTTCTTTCCTATGAGGTTCAATAATGACTGAGTATCACATATATATGTATCCGCTATATAGGGGGGAATATAGGGCGGATATGTGCCCTCCGGCTGCTCACTGGCTTGTCGTCGGAGGGCAGCCGTGATCACCCGCCGCTCCTTTGCTGATCACGTGGATATCCCCGCCGTCATGCGCCGGGTGTCGGACGCCGCCGCTCCGTTCGAGAGCCGCTGGACACTGCGGGCGCTGCTGCGGATCGATCCCGACCTCCACGACCGGCTGCTTGACCAGCAGAGCCTGTACCACCAAGC
>CAUYTZ010000076.1:0-2227 GCA_963575695.1 uncultured Gammaproteobacteria bacterium
CATGAGCGCCCCCGAGCAGGCGGCCCCGCCCCCCCCGAACACCACTGCAATGGCAATCAGCCTGGCGGACATCGCCATCTAGCATGACAAGACGCGTGGACACTATCCGGTAGTTCACAGACTTGGGTTCGCCAGACCCAAACTAGCACCCTCCACAATAACGGGGCCCCAGGGGCCCTCCCCCCGTGGTGGTAGCCCCAAGCGCCAAAGCCCCGGGCTCGCCGAAGGCATGTATGTCAATCAAACCAGTTGGCGAGAATTACGATCCGCTGCACGTCGCTGGTGCCTTCGTAAATCTGGCACACGCGCACGTCGCGGTAGATCCGCTCGACCGGGAAATCTTCCAGATAGCCATAGCCGCCGAAGACCTGAATCGCGTCTGAACACACCCGTTCGGCCATTTCCGACGCGAACAACTTAGCCATCGAGGCTTCCTTCAAGCACGGCCGTCCGGCATCGCGCAGCGCCGCCGCGTGCAACACCAGTTGCTCTGCCGCTTTGACCTGAGTGGCCATATCGGCGAGGCGAAAGGCGATTGCCTGATGATTGATGATCTTGGTCCCGAAGGTCTCACGCTCCTGGGCATAGGTGACGGCGTGTTCCAGCGCCGCCCGCGCCATCCCCACCGACTGCGAAGCAATGCCGATTCGGCCACCTTCCAGATTGGACAACGCGATCTTGTAGCCGTCGCCTTCGCGGCCCAGCATCAACTCGGCCGGCACCCGGCAATCCTCGAATGAAATTTGTACCGTATCCGAGCAACGCTGGCCCATCTTGTGCTCAACCCGGGTTACATTATAACCGGGGGTGCTGGTGGGCACGATGAAGCCACTGATGCCCTTGCGTCCGGCCGTCGGATCGGTGACTGCGAACACGATCGCAACCTGCGCGTATTTGCCGGTGGTGATGAACTGCTTGGTGCCGTTGATCACATAATCGTTGCCGTCCTTGCGTGCCCGGCACTTCAGCGCGGCGGCGTCGGAGCCGGCTTGAGGTTCGGTCAGGCAGAATGCACCCAGCCACTCGCCCTTGGCCATCGGCTTCAGGAAGCGGCGCTTCTGTTCTTCGTTGCCGAACTTCAGGATCGGTGCGCAGCCGACCGAGTTATGGACGCTCATAATGGTTGAGATGGCACCATCGCCGGCACCGATTTCCTGCAACGCCAGCGATAGCGACACGATATCGGCTCCGGCCCCCCCCCATTCCTCGGGCACGATCATACCCAGCAGGCCCAGTTCGCCCATTTCCCGCAATTCGGCGGCCGGGAATGCGGCGGTACGGTCGCGCTCGGCTGCGGTCGGGGCCAGCCGTTCGCGCGCGAATTGCCGGGCCATGTCGCGAATCATTTCTTGTTCTTCGGTCAACAGCATGGTGTTTCCCTTTGCCTTTGGAAACCATATCAAGTGGGTCCAGGGGCCTCTAGGCTCCTGGCCGCCGGAGGCTGCTTACTTTGCTTCGCTTTACTTAGCCCCCATCCGGATGGCACCGTCCAGCCGGATGGTCTCGCCATTGAGCAGCACGTTGCTGATGATGTGCAGCGCCAGATCGGCAAACTCTTCCGGGCGTCCCAGACGATTGGGGAACGGCACCTGTGCGGCGAGGCTGTCTTGCACCTCTTGCGGGAAACCCAACATCATCGGTGTGCCGATCAGGCCGGGGGCGATGGTCATGACTCGAATTCCGAATCGGGCCAATTCGCGCGCTGCCGGCAAGGTCAGGGCAACCACCGCACCTTTCGACGAGGCGTAGGCCGCCTGTCCGACCTGGCCTTCGAAAGCCGCGATCGAAGAGGTATTGATGATTACGCCGCGTTCGGCGGTGTCCAGCGGCTCCAGCTTCGACATTTCGGCCGCTGCCAGACGCAAAATGTTGAAAGTGCCGATCAGGTTGATTTCGACCACCCGTCGAAAGGCATCCAGGGACAACGGCCCGTCCTTGCCCAAAATCCGGCCGGCGGTGGCGACTCCGGCACAGTTGACCACGATTCTGACCGGGCCATGCGCGGCGCGGGCCACGGCCATCGCCGCTTCGACTCCGGCGGCATCGGACACGTCGCAAGCGGCGGCAACCCCACCGATCTCGTTAGCCGTGGCTTCGGCCGCAGCCAAATTGACATCAAGCACCGCCACCTTGGCTCCGGCCGCAGCCAGGGCGCGCGCGGTTATGGCCCCCATGCCCGAACCCCCGCCAGTAACCACCGCCGCCATTCCCGCGACCTTCATTTCCG
>CAUYTZ010000077.1:0-1417 GCA_963575695.1 uncultured Gammaproteobacteria bacterium
AAACGGCGCACATTTTCCGGGCAAGAAAAGCTGCGCATCCTGGGCGAAGCCGATCGGGCGACGCGAAGCGGGGAGATTGGCGCGCTGTTGCGGCGCGAGGGGCTTTATTCCTCGGCCCTGGTTGACTGGCGGCGTCAGCGAGACGCGGGGGCCTTTGAAGCCCTGTGTCCGGTCAAACGCGGGCCGAAAGCGGCCGAGGCCAATCCCTTGACGGCCGAACTGGCGGCCATGGGGCGGGAAAACAGTCGGCTCAAGCAGCGTCTGGAGCGAGCGGAGGCGATCATTGACCTCCAAAAAAAAGTGGCGGAATTGCTGGGGACGCCGCTGGCCGCGATCGACAGCGACGGCAAGATTTGATGGCCGCGATCCGCCGCTCAAAACGGCAAACGCCCAAGCTTAAATTACACAGCACCCTGTCTCAAAATCGTTGACACGTTCCGCCGGACCGGGTAAGAAGGTGGGAATCGGCGGCCTCGGTCACATGGGGATCAAACTCGCCCATGCCTTGGGTGCCCATACCGTGGCTTTTACGACTTCCGAGAGCAAGCGCGCCGATGCGCTGAAACTCGGCGCTGACGAGGTGACTATTTCCAAGAATCCGGATGAGATGGCGGCGCACGCCGGCAGCTTCGGCTTCATCCTCGACACGGTGGGGTCGAGCCATAATCTGGATGCCTACACCGGCCTCCTGAAACGAGATGGCACGCTGTGTCTGGTCGGGGTGCCTGAACACCCGCACCTCTCACCCAGCATATTCCCGCTGATTTTCGGACGCAGATCAATTGCGGGATCGCTGATCGGCGGCCTCAAGGAGACTCAGGAGATGCTCGATTTCTGCGCCGAGCGCGGCATCGTGTCGGATATTGAGGTGATCCCGGCCCAGAAGATCGACCAAGCCTATGACAGAATGGTCAAGAGCGACGTCAAATACCGCTTCGTCATCGATATCGCCTCACTTGCCGGTTAGAGCATATCGCACAGGAGATTGACGATGGCACCCAACCAGCGGGCACTTCAGAACCACGACGAACTTTTCCCCGGCCATGTCTCGACACTGGCGGTGACCGACCCGGAACTGATTGAGACCCAAAACGGGTGGACGTAACCGCGTCGAGATGTGATAAGAAGTTCCACTGAGTAAATGTACCTTGGTAACCGCATTTTAACATAAACACAACTTCTAGGGTGTATCTTTTATCATACTATAGATACAGATTCTGGTCTGTTGATGTGTGATGTTCGGAAGGACTTTCTGTGGACTTTGAGATAAATAATCCCGTTCGTCTTGGCTTGATGCCGCCCCTAACCGGTTTGGTCGGCGTTTATGGGCCGGAAATTGTCTGGGCGGCTCGCATCGCTTGCGAAGAGGTTAACGAACGCGGCGGCGTGCTTGGGCGTAAGCTGGAACTTGTAATTG
>CAUYTZ010000078.1:0-15825 GCA_963575695.1 uncultured Gammaproteobacteria bacterium
GGTGGCGTTCGTCGCGCCGGGCGTGGTCAATCATGGGGTCATCTGCCCGCCTGGGCGAGGTCACGCTCGCGTCCGGCAACAAGTTCACGGTTGATTTCTATGGCGACCAGAAGATCAATCTGGCGCTGGACCGGAAGATCACCCAGAAATGGCCGAAACGATGATCAAGGCTGCGTCGGAAGGTGGGAAAAAAGGTGATCATCACCCCGGACAGCGCGTTACCCAGGCCGGGCAGTGCGTCTCCTGTGACCGATGATCCGTTGGTGAAGGGTTGAGAATCAAGGCCAGACGCTGGCAGACCATGCTGGAGTCCGGGGAGGCCGCCACCATCCGGGATCTGGCCGAGACGGAGGGGATGGAGAGATCCTATCTCGCCCGCATCCTGCGACTGAACATTTAATCTCCCACCATCGTGGAGCGGGTGCTGACGGGGAACTACCCGGACAACATCAATCTGGAGACATTGCGGACGGGGATTCCGCTGGATTGGGAGGAGAAGGGGGTGAAGTTTGGGGTGGGGGGGTGACGGTTGTCTGGTATCCCTCGATTCGGAGGAATTTTGTATTGTGTCACCGGAATTCTTGTATTGTGTCACCGGAATTCTCACGATTCCGGTTCACAAGGGAGGGGTCCATATATGTCCCTCGATTAGGAAAATTCACATTATGAAAGGTCTGCGAGTACACTCTCCAGTGTTGGGGCATCCAAGATCCGCAACGTCCATTCTTCCAGAGAAGCAGGATCAGCCCGGGCTATTTTTTCATTGGCCCATGCGGGCAAATTACCAAAGCGGCGTTGCAATTGGCGCGTCAGGACAGATGCCTCGCCTGTCTGAAACCATTCTTGTTGTTGTTTGGCGCGCCATGCCTTCATATTTTCTTGCAACATGATCTGTACCTCCATCAGGTTCTTGGGAAAGTTCTCTCTGGCCGCTGACTCCCCGGTCAACGTGACCATGGCATACCAAAGCATGTCGATCAATACTCTGGCCACTTTTTCGAACTCCGGGTGGCGAGTGATCATCTGGAACAGTTCTTCAGCCAAACGGGGCAATATTTCTGGATCCTTGCACTGATCGATTCGGAACAGCAATGCCGACACGGCCTCCATTTGTTCCAGCAAATCTGGCGGAAGACGTCCCTGATCAATCAGAAAAAACTGTCCGTCCGGTTGAAATTTCCACAGCGATGACCCTTCTGGCAAGCCGATAAGATCCCGCAACCGCACCGGGGCCGGCCAAGGCTGCGCGCCATTGTAGAGGACAACGGGAAAAATCGGCGGCAGCAGTCCATCTGGCGAGAGCTTCTTTTCATGTACCAACTGCAACCAGAGCAGGTTGGCATACGCCACAATGCGCACGGCCATCATCCGGTTGACCGTGGACTGGAATTCCAATAGGACGAGCAGGTAAACCATTGCTCCTGAGCGCGTTGGAATCTGCCAAACCACGTCGCCCTCACGTTTTGGCAAGAACCGGAGGTGAAACTTGGTATTAACCCTCTGCATGCGAGCGAAGTCCAGCTCTTCGACCCAAGACTCGTTAACAAAATGGACGAGTAAATCCGCTACCATGAGCGGATCCGTGTAGATCTGGTGATAGGTACCATCGTGGTCGGTCACTGGACATCTTTCCCGTCATGTCAAAAATCGTTGGGCCACTTTCACCATCACTTTGGCGTCCGTCGTCGTTTTCCGGTATGACCACACAAGAGCTCCACTATATTGTGTTCCGGCTCCTGTCAGAACCACCTGCGGCCAATCCATTGGAGTCCCAATCAACCCGGGCATTCCACCCCATCGAGAACTGGGGTTACCCCTCGCCTATGGCATGAGCGTATCAGATCCGCCCGAACAAGTCACCAACTCCTGCAACCTCAACTCCCGACGTGATGACAAGGTGGATTATGTTGCCTTTGACTTTAAAAAAAAGAATGGCAGGTGGGAACTACCGAATTATTCTGAAGTATTCACAAAGCCTACTGATGGTGATCTTAAGCAATGCGGTGTAGTGCATTAGTATCGCTTACATCAGTCATTAGACAAAACGGCCCCATCTGTCCAATGTTTTTGGAGACCGTTCCGCGTCCCCTATCGTGGCGGCAAACAACGGAAAAGGCCCGTCAGAAACGGGCCTTTTCCGTGTTTTGTGGCTGCCACCATTAAACTATGGCCTCAAGCCCTTTACGTTCCACGATTGAAAGGAGCTTCAAGCAAGAGCCTGTCGGCTTTTTTTCCCCGCGTTCCCACTTGCTCACATAATCCTTGGCAACATTCAAATAATGGGCAAAAACAGCTTGGCTTACTTCTTCACGTGCACGCAAGTCTCGAATTTCTTGACCGGTAAAATCATGAACTGGCGTTAGACAAGATTGGTCGAAACTACGCATCGTTTTCTTGTCGATTACTCCAGCATCATACATTCCGACTGCTGTTTCATGGATCGCCGCGAAAGCGTCGCTTTTGTATGTTTTAGTTTTCACCATTGCAAGTTACCTCCTGATAGGTTCCATTTTTGAGCAGAATCAGAATTTGTTCGTCGTTAAGCAGAAATGTAATTTTCGCTTGTCTTTTAAATTCTTTTTCCTCGTCCTCCTCAATGTCATCCCTATCCTTTTTTGAAAATCCATAGACGAAGAAAGCCTTATCACTTTGGCAATAATATATAATCGATCGATAACTGCCTGACTTTCCTTGATTTGGTCTGGCTATTCTCTGTTTGATCACGCCGCCACCATAATTAGCGGCAATGTTTCCTTTGTCGGCTTCTCTCACGACCTCGCACAACTTCGCGTCGCTGATCCGTTCCCTGCGGGCAAATTTGGCAAACGATTTATTTTTGAAGATGCGCATATGAGCCTACCCAAGCCGCATTATTTTCCATCTCCATGGTATAGCTCTCAGAGCTACATTTCAAGCTAAATTTTCCCACACCCTGACATTGGACAAAATGAGCCATTCTGTCCAATGTCCGACCAGGGGTGCCCGGAAACGCGGTGGGCTCCAACACCCAAACAAAGCCGACACCAGACTTGCAACAACATCCGCTCTTTCATAACGCCGACAACCGCCCGCAGTTTATACCATCTGTTTCTGGCAGGGCAAGAATTGTCCAACGGTCCAGAATCGGTTCCCATGCTGCCAACCAGTGTGGGCTGGGGCAAAGGGAATGGGCGTCAGTGGGTCGGTGCAGAGGGTGGGGTAGACGGAACCGGGAACGCAGGGGATGGGGCAGGTAACGGGGCGGGCGGGCGCAATTCTTGGGTGGCGGACTGGTAATAGACCGGCGCAGGGGGCGGTACAAGCCGATTGATTGCGGCCATCCCTCCCAGAATAACCATACCTGTGGTAACAACCCATTTAATTATGTCCACCTTGGCGACTTCGACGGCGGCTTTAACATCACCTTTTGTAGCCAACTCCTGCATCCGGGATTCCTCCACCTTCTGGAGAACACCGGACAGGGCTTTGGCTTGGGCTTCCGCTTGTGCAGATGAAAACCCGGCGTTCTCCAACTCCTTCACCAGGGCCAGTGTGTCAAACGGCACGGCGATGCTCATGGCGGTTACTCCTCTCCAGGTGGACATGCCCATAATGTAGCGCACCGGGGGCGGATTGGAAAGAAAAACGCAGAGATTCCCCTCTCAAAGTAATTTTGCAGGCATTGCGGACGACGAGGTCAAAAAAGGCGTCTGCCAGGATGGTGACGATCAATGCAACTTCATCAGGACGGCCAGGGCACTGAAACCAGCGATCATGATCCCGCCAAGACGGATGATGATTCGGTATTCCATCTCACGCATATCAGCCTTGAGTTCCGCCATCCGCAAATCCAAATGCCCCTGCGTAACGAGATGCTCTCTCGTCGCTTTGGACAAGATGCGCACCTGCGCCATGGCCTGCTTTTCGGGAACCCCGGCGGCTTTCAGTTCCTCGACGAATTCCATGGTATCGAAGGTGGTGGCATCAGACATGGCGGTCTCCCCGGGTCAATGAGGGAAAAAGGATCTTGGGATGATGGCAACAATGCCAGCAAAGGCAACGGTAGCCCTGTCAATGGCTCCCATTGCGGCGATCAGTGGAGACATCATACCACACAAACAGGAGCCACTGTCAAAAAATAATAGGTATCCTCTTTGCTCACGTCAACCTTCGGTCAGACGGGCGTACAGGAGTGGCAATCGGGCGGAGAGTTCCTCCGGTCGGCGGATGACCGCATGACCACCCACCCCAAAGAGGTGGTCGGCATACTCGCCGGCCTGATCGTCGATGGTGATGGCGAAAGGGGTGATGCCCGCCCGGCGCAGTTCCAGCAGGGCCATGCGGGTATCCTCGATCCCGAACCGTCCGTCATAGCCATCCAGATCATGGGGTTTGCCATCGGTCAGGAGCAGCATCAGTCGCCGGGAGGCGGTTTCTTCAGCCAACAGGAGGGTGGCCTGACGGATCGCCGCCCCCATGCGGGTGTAATAGCCGGGTTTCAGGGCCAAAATTTTTCCGCGCACGGTGTCGTCGTATCTCTCCGCAAAGCTCTTCAACGGATAAAACCGCACCTCTTCCCGTCGCCGCGAAGAAAAACCGCACAGAGACAGCCGATCCCCGGCGGCCGAGAGGGCTTCGGCAAACAGCAGCAGCGTCTCCCGGATGACCTCGATCACCTGTTGATCCGCCCCGACATAGGCCGCCGTGGAGAGGGACAGATCCGCCAGCAACAGACAGGAGAGATCCCGCAACCCCGGGACAAAGCGGCGGAAGAGACGGGGATCACTTTCCCAGCGACCCGCCCGGCGTTGGGATTGAAATTCGATCCAGCCATCCAGGTCGGGTTCGGCACCGTCGGCCTGCCGTCGCTGCCAGTGACGCTGGGGACGAAAGGCCTCGAACTGCCCCCGCAGGCGACGGGCCGGGCGTTGCAAGTGGGCGGGCAAGGGGCGTGGCACAGCCTCGCGGGGCAGCATGGGGATCAACCGGCACCGTTCTGGACGCAATTCCCCTTTTTTCCAGTCCCACTCCGGCAGCAGTATCCCCTCGCCGAGGGGAATATCGTCCGCCGCCTCGCCGGGCAGATCCAGGTCGAACCGCAGGCGGGCGGCCACCGGTTTGTGGTCACGGGCCACGCTCAGGTGCTGCAGATCCATCACCAGAACCGCGGGATCGGACTTGTCGTCCTCTTCGTCACAAGGGCGATCCACCGGAACAAAGTCGGCCAAACTCAGGATGGACTCGAAACGGGCGGGCAGGACCACCCCATCCCGTGGCATGGCGACCCTTTCCGCCTTGCGTCGCATCGCCAGTTCCCGCACCCGTCCCGGCGGGGAATCACTGTTGTCCTGATCGGGGTCCGGGATCCGGGACCGGGGTGGGAGGGGAGCCTCCCCGGACCAGGGGGCCGGCCACAGGGGAACGGGTCTGGGCTGGCCCCGTGCCAATGGCCAGGTCGCCACGCTGCCCGGCTGCAGCAGGGCCCGACGCAGGGCCTCCTCTTGCCGCGCCTCGGCTCCGCTGAGGGTATGCAGGGCCGGGCGTTGGGCCAGATGGGCCGCCACCAGGGTGGCGAACATCAACTCGTCGCCCAAGCCCTGTTCACGCCAGACCAGAACCCGGTGCCCGTCTAACGGTTCACCGCGCCAGATCGGAGCCTGAATCATTCGGTCGCGATAGCCCTTAGCCGAAAACCGCCAGCCGTAATCGGCCCAACCCAAATCAAGTTGCCCCTGGCCCAAGACCAACAGCCCGCGATCGAGGTGGCCGATGGCCAGGGTTGGCTTAAGCGCCAGAGCCCGGTCGTACCAGATCCGAGCCGAAGCCGGTTGAAGCTGCATCGCCCGAATCATCCCCAGCCCGACCAGGGCTTCCGGATAGTCCGCTCGCAAATCCAACCCGCGCTTCAACACCGTTTCCGCCTCGGCCAACCGGCCTTGCGTAAGCAAGATGATGCCGAGCGTGCCATGGGCCTCGGACAGATCCGGCCGCTGCTCCACCGCCCGGCGCAAGCATTGTTCGGCCTCCGCCACCCGGTCCAACGACAGCAACACCGAACCCAGGTTGATCCGGGCATCGACAAAGGCATCATCAAGCGCCAAAGCCCGACGCAGGTGAACTTCGGCCTCTTCCGACCGATGCAAGGTCTCCAACGCATTGCCCAGGTTGGAATAGGCTTTGACATAGTCTGGCCGAAGCCCAATCGCCTGCCGGTAGGCCTCGACCGCCCGGCCCTGATCACCGAGCCGCTCATGGGCGATACCACAGTTGTTGTAGGCCACGGCATGGCCGGGCTGCACCGCCAGCAATCGACGCAGACCAGCCAGAGCCGCGTGCGGGCGCTCAAGGTCAAGCAGCATCACAGCAAGATCATTGAGTACATCGATCCGCCGCGAATCAAGCGTGACCACGCGCCGGAATGCGGCCGCGCCGGCCGCCGGCCTGATCAACTCCCGCTCGGCGCAACCCAAGTCATACCAGGCATCGGCATTCGCCGGATCGAAAGCCACCGCCTGTCTCAGCCATATTGCGGCCTGGTCGTGCCGACCAAGCCGGGCCGACAGGCTGCCCAGCAGCCGAATCGCCCGCAGGTGACCGGGATCGAGCGTCAGCACTCGCTTGAGGCCCTCGACCGCCTCGCCGTTTCGGTCCTGAGCGTGCAAGGCCAAAGCCAAGGCAAACCAAGCCTCGGCATGGTCGTGGCTGATGCCCGTCACCCGCGCGAAACAGACCGCAGCCTGAACGAACGCCCCCTGATCGTGATACAACGCGCCCAGATTGAACGCGGCCTCGACCGCGTCCGGTTGGGTCGCCAAGGCCATGCGGAAGCTGCCGATCGCCTCTTCGCTTCGGCCCAGGGCCTTGAGCGTCATCCCCAGATTGTTGTGAGCCCCGCCATGGCCGGGATTAAAGGCATGGACTCGCCGATAGCTGTCGGCAGCCTCGTCCAGCCGCCCCTGACCGCGCAAGGCGTTGCCCAGATTGTAATGCGCTTCGACGTGATCGGGCCGCTGGGCCAGCACTCGCCGGGCTTCGGCTTCGGCCTCGTCGAATCGGCCCAAGACCAGAAGGGTAACAACCAGATTGTTGGCCGCTTCAAGATAGCCTGAATTCAGGGCCAGGGCCCGACGGTATTGCCCGGCCGCCTCTTGCGAACGACCGGCGGCGGCCAGGATGTTGCCCAGGCTGTTGCATGCGGCGGCGAAATCGGGACGAACCGCAAGCGCCTTCGCCACCAAGGCTGCGGCTTCGTCGATCCGATTGCTTTGCCAGGACAGAACCCCCAGCAAATGCAAGGCGTCAGGCTGCTCGGGCAGCCGGGCCAGCACCCGGCGATAGAGCGGTTCGGCTTCGGCCAGACGACCGGCGCGATGAAGGTCGATCGCCTGATCAAGCCAGTCAATCAGGGCAGCACCGTCGTTTGGTGGAGACGATGGACGGGATTTGCGACTCATTTCGCCGTCATGCCCTGCTGCGCCTTCGGCAACCAGGGCGCTGCCCCCCTGGCCGCCTTATTTGGGCGAAACTTATTGGAAGCGAACTCAAGCAATCTCCTCGCCGTCCTCACCACCATCCCCAGCCGTTGCCGTTGCCGCCCGACTCCGGCCTGATCCCCGAAACAAGCGACGGCAGATCTTCAACGCCCGATAATGATGACCAGCGAAAACCAAATCAGCGATTTCATCCAACGCGCGGAGCATCTCCGGCTTGGCCGCGCGGATTTCGGTCAAAATGGCTTCAAACCTGGGTAGGTTGACCGCAGCATCGTCAGGAAAAATATAAATTAACTGAATGACGAAGTAGAGTTTCTTCTCAAGGCAGTCAACTTGTTCTTCCTTGAGGATCTCGCGTCCGCGCAAAAAATTCGCGGTATTGTAAAGGAACAGGGTTCCCGGCCGATCACCGGCACCGATTACGGCACCATTGATGATCACCTTTTCGTCGGGACGCAGGACAAACTTGAGCGGCATGAATCATAGCTCGAAAGACAAGACGCCCGCCCGTTCCGAACCAGGAAACGGCGGGCATCCCAGCGTGAACCAGGAAAGCGGACGGCGGCCGAAGCCGCCGCCGCCGTTACGCTGCCAAGTCTATCCCAGCGCTTAGAACAACTTCAAGATCGACTGTTGCGACTGGTTGGCCATGCTCAAGGAGGTGACGCCCAATTGCTGCCGGGTTTGCAACATCAGCAAGGTCGCACCTTCTTCATTCTGGTCGGCCAGGGTCAGCTTGCCAGCACCTTCGGTCAACACATCGCTGAACTCCTTGGTGAAGTTCTCGCGCGTGGTGACGATGTTGAGGCTGGTGCTGAGCGTCTGTGACGCACCGCGCAGCTTGTTGGTGGCAAAGTCGATGCTAGACACCGCCTTGTCGATATCGGCCCGGTCCGTCCAACCATTCTGGGCGCTGTCCAGACGCAGCCCCTGACCATCGGACTTAACGTCCTGGCTCATCACCGAGATGTTGTTGGTCCGGTTCTCGTTGAAGTTGACGGTGATGTCGTTAGAGGTGTTGGCGTCAGTCTGCTGAGTGGTAACCAAGCTCTTGGAGGCCGCAGCCGTAGCCGCCTTACGGATTGTGCCCTGATCAACCGTCATGCGCACCGTACCGGTGTCGAACGCGAAGTCGTTCTCACCATTGGACAGCTTGCCCTGACCACGTTGGTTCGTACCGCTGCGGGAAACCGTCTGGCCAGACAAATTGGTGGCGGTGATGTCGATGTTGACGTTCTTCTGGATGGTCGAAACGCCGTTGCCGCCGTTGGTTGCGGCTTCCACTGCCGCACGATCGATGGTGAACGAAACCACCGAACCGGAGGCGAACGATTGACTGACGTGAAGAGTGGCGGCATTCGTCGCCGAGGCGCTGATCGCAACGTCGTGGGCCCCAGTGGCCACGGAGGCACCGGTGATCGTAATGGTCGAGCCGCTGACGGTGACGGAACCCGCCGCAGCAACGTCGGCAGCGGCGATCTTGCCGCTGGTGACACCACCCGCAATACTCGCCTGGAGCTTGGAGGCAATCGTCGCCGTGGTGTCGGAGGAAGTCGCCTTGTATTCGAAGGTAGCGCCCGCAACTTTGACGTTGAAGGTGTCGCCAGCCTCGATCGTACCGCTGATGGCCACGGTGGACACTTGCGACACGCCGCTCTTCGACGCGGTCGAGGTCGCGGCGGTGGCCGACTGGGTGTTGTCAAAGAACTTGACCGTCTTGGCTTCATTACCATCGGAGACGGTAAAGCTGCGCAGCTTGCCGGTGTTACCACGGGTTTCGATCGAGATATCGGCGAACGACCCCAGTGTCGTGCTGGACGTACCGCTGACCTTCAGCGCGAACACGCCGCGTGCATCTTCGGCGTTGGCCACGTCGTTGCTGTCGGCCGACACCGCACTGTTGCCCGACACGCGCACGGTATAGGTGTCGGTCGAAACCATGTTGGTGACGCGGGCGTTGCTGACGCCGGTGATCGAGTTGACCGCACCCCGGGAATTAGAGGTCGAATTCAGACGCATACCATTGCCGACCAGCAAATTCTTGCCGTTATAGCCGGAGTCATCGGCCATCTTGTCGATCTGGTCTTTAATCTTGTTGAACTGATCGGCCAACGTCTTACGAGTGGCGGTCGATGCGGCATCGGTGCCCAAGGCACCATAGGCCGACTCAGTCAAACCCTTCGCTTGCGCGACCAGGGACTGAATGGCGGTGATGCCTTTATCGCCAGCCTTAATCGTGCTGACGGCCTGACCCATCGCGTCTTTAAGCGAACTGAGGTCTCCGGCCCGCTGATTCAAGCCCTTAGCGGCGAAGTAACTGGTCGGACCATCAAGTGCGCTGTTGATCTTGTTGCCGGTGGCCAGCTTATTCTGGACCTCCGCCATCTTAGATTGAGTGCCTTGCAGCAGCATCAAGTTGCTGCGCATACCGGCGGTAAGAGTGACATCACTGATTGCCATGGTCCTTGCTCCTTTTGGAGGTCTTCGAACCCAGCCCGAATTTTCGGGAGGGTGGGGTATGTGGGAAGTTTCTTCCCGGCAATTTTATCCCCGTAGTCTTCCTAAAGCACATTCCATGCCAGACCCGCCGCCGCGTGTGAATGGCGGTTTCCCGGGATTCTTACCCCTGAAATGGCAGGCAGATTCGACCCAGTAGGCAAGATTTGCCGGGCAGTCCCGGCAGAAACTGCCGGCTACCCGGAAGGGTTTGCCGGGTAGGCGTTTTTTGCCGGCATGGCCCGAAGGGCGCTAACCAATTGGTAACTAAACGATTAATTTGCTGACCAAAGACAAAAAAATGGCCGGGATCAAGGATCCCGGCCATCAGAACGCCACAGATTAAGGGCCTAGCAATCGAACCCGATTCTAATGCCGACCTTAACCGAACAGTTTCAGGATCGCCTGCTGTGACTGGTTGGCCATGCTCAGCGCGGTTACGCCCAACTGCTGGCGAGTTTGCAGCATCAGCAAGCTGGCCCCTTCTTCGTTCTGGTCGGCCAGGGTCAGCTTGTTGGAACCCTCGGTCAGCACGTCGCTGAACTCCTTGGTGTAATTTTCACGCGTGGTGATGATGTTAAGGTTGGTACTCAGTGTCTGCGAGGCGCTGCGCAACTGCTGCTTGGCGAAATCGACCCCAGCCAGGGCGGCATCAATGTCCGCGCGGTCAGTCCACTGATTTTGGGCAGAGTCGATTCTCAGGCCCTTGCCGTCGGTCTGAAGGTTCTGACTCTTGACGGTAACAAAGTGGGTCCGATTCTCGTTAAAGTTGACAGTCAGGTCGTTGGAGGTGTTGGCGTCAGTCTGCTGGGTGGTGATCATGTTCTTCGACGCCGAAGCCGAGGCCGCCTGTTTGACCACCTTTTCATCGACCGTAAACCGGATGGTTGCGTCTTCGAACGAGAAGGCGTTCTCACCCGCCGACAGTTTGCTTTGTCCACGCTGGTTCATGCCGCTGCGGGTCACGGATGATCCAGACAAACTGGTGACGGCAATATCGATGTTGGCATTCTTCTGAATGCTCGACACGCCGGTACCACCGTTGGCGGCATCTTCCATCGCCTTGCGGTCGATGGTGAAGGAGACCACCGAACCGCTGGCGAAGGATTGGCTGATGTGCAGCGACAAGGCGTTGGTCGCGGTCGCACTGATGGTCACATCGTGGGCCGCATTGGCCACGGTTCCGCCGGTGATCGTGATGGTCGATCCCGCACCGATGGTCGCCGAAGCCACGTCGGTAACGGCGATCCGGCCAGCGGTGATCGCACCTTGAATGCTGGCCTGAAGCTTGGTGGCAATCGTTATCTGAGTGTCGGTGGAAGTCGCCTTATATTCGAAGGTAAGGCCCGAGACCTTAACGTTGAAGGTGTCTCCAGCCTCAACCGTACCGGCGATGGTCACCGTCGATACCTGGGCAACACCGCTCCTTGAAGCGGTTGTCGTGTTGGCGGTGGCTGATTGGGTATTGTCGAAGAATTTAACGGTCTTGGCTTCATTGCCGTCGGAAACGATGAAACTGCGCAACTTGCCGACATTGCCGCGGGTTTCGATCGAAACATCGGCGAATGAACCCAGCGTGGTGCTCATGCTCCCGCTAAGCTTAAGCGCGAAGAAGCCGCGGGCATCTTCGGTGTTGGCAATATCGGTGCTGTCACCCGATAGTTGGCCATCGCCGGAAACCCGGACCGAATAGGTATCGGCCGATGAAATGTTGGTGGTACGAGCGTTGCTAAGACCGGTAATCGAATTAACTGACTGGCGCGAAACGCTGGTTGAGTCAATGCGCATACCATCGCCAATCAACATATTCTTACCCTGATAGCCGGAGTCCCGCGCCATCTTGTCAATCTGATCCTTGATCTTGTTAAACTGCTCGGCCAAAGATTTACGCGTTGCCCGAGATGCGGGATCGTTACCCAAAGCCCCATAGGCCGAAGTGGTCAGACCGCGCGCTTGTTCAATCATGCTTTCAATCGCGGTAATGCCCTTGTCACCAGCCTTGATCGTGCTGATCGCCTGGCCCATCGCGTCTTTCAGCGAACTCAAATCGCCGGCCCGCTGGTTAAGCCCCTTTGCCGCAAAGTAATTTGTCGGTCCGTCCAGAGCACTGTTGATCTTGTTGCCGGTTGCCAACCGGTTCTGAACATCGCCAAGATTGCTTTGGGTTCTCTGCAATAGCAACAAATTAGTGCGCATTGCGGCGGTGAGGGTGACATCGTTGACGGCCATGGCTAGATCTCCTTTGGAGTTTATTTTGGTGTGGCCCCGTGTTTCGCGGGCCAATCCCGATAACGATCCTAGCCATCCCATGGCAACCCTTGTGCCAAAGCTATCTCATTGAAATATAATGATAATTTCTGGGACACGCGACGTTTTGGAAAAGTTTTCCCCAGATGTCCCGGCATTTTGTGCCGGACACATGGGAAAGAGACGCCGGTTTGTGGTGATGAGATCCCAGGGATCAGGGAATCCTGTTTGGTAAAGACCAAGAACAGGAAGCTCGCGTTCGCCAGTATCGCCAACTTATGGCAAGACCCTACATTGAGCGGCTAAACGAGTGCATCACACCGCTTCGGCTGCGGACTCGCCGTTATTGGGGTGTGCCGACGATTCTTCAATATATGGTGAGACAAAGGCGATTGAGCCGCCAAATCGAGGGGAATCACCCCCCAGGGCCTCTAGGCTCCTGGTCGCCGAAAGCAAGCGCAAGCAGCGCCACAGCGATCCGCAACGCCCCTTGGCCATCGATCCGTCCGGCCAGGGCCGCCGATAGGGCCCGACGCCGGGCCTCATCCACCCACAGCGCCACCGCAGCCTCGGCAATTTGGTCCACCGCATCGGCGGCGCGGCCGTCGATGACCGGGGCTAACCCTTGATCAGCCATCCAACGCGCTGAGTTGAGTTGATTGTCCGCCACCACCACCAGCACCGCCGGCACCGCCAGAGCCGCCAGTTCGAACACCGTGCCGCCCGCCGCCGCCACCGCCATCGACGCAAGGCCGATCAATGTCGCCATGGTCGCGGTGTCGCGATGAACCGTAACCCGCTCCGCACCGATTCCGGCTGCGGTCGCGATAATCACCTCCGCACATCGGTCGCCGGCACCGATGGTCACCGCCAGTCGGCAAGTGGACGGCAAGACCCGAGCCAGACGGGCCAGGCATGGCGCGGTCAGGCTAAGCGGGTCGGCACCGCCGAAGCTGACCAGCACGGTTTCGCACCCGGCCGGGGCACGCCGTCCAGCTTGGACGACAGCACGGAATTGACGACGCAGCGGGGCGTACCGGGGGCCAAGCAGCAACCGCGCTTCGGGGGCAAGGGTGGAATAAGGCAGAGCCAAAGCGGCCGGGGAAGGATTGACCACCGCCGCAGCGGAAAATAGCTCCAGCACCGCCAGATCGTCGAACACCAGCAGCGGCCGTCGGCCGACAGTCAGCGCAGCGTGATGGATGGGACCGAAGTGATAGCCGTCGAGCACCACCGCCGGTGCATCCAGGGTTTCGGCCAGCGCTGCGGCTTGAGCGGCATCCGCAACGCTGCCGGCCGGAGCGGTCAGGCTGTGAACCGGAAACCCAGCTATAGTCAGACGCTGGGCCAGGGCCGGGGGCAAGGCGGCGCAGAGGAAATGGCAGGTGTGGCCCAAATCTTGGAGCGCTTCGGCGACGGCCAGACAACGCATGACGTGGCCGGTACCCAATTCCGGCCCGGCATCGGCGCGGATCAAAATCGGCCCGGTCATCACCTTCCCAACCCGCTGGCCCAACCCACTGCCCAACCCACCGGATCCAGGGGCTAGGCGCCCCTGGTCGCCGAAGGCAAATGCGTCAATCATTAGAGAAAGGTCAAAGCATCACAACTTGCCGTTAAACATCATCCCCAACAGCTTGTTGGACCCGGTCTGACCATAGTTCAGGCTGTTCATAAAACCGACGCTGGTGTTGAGCGAATCCAGCAGGGACTGATTTACGGTCGACAAGGCATAGGGATTTTCCCCGGCCGCAGGCTGTTTGGCGACGGTTTCATAATCCTGCTTGTAATCGCCCATCTGAAGCTGAAGAGCATAGTTCTTGTCGGCCTTGGGATCGACGCCCTTTTCCCGACTGACCCGAACGGTATACTGGCCAGAGGACAGTTCCAAGGTTCCGGCTTGTAGCTTACGGAAATTGGTGTAGGCGTCCTTGCTGTCCTTGTTGCTGTCGGCGATGACCTTGCCGTTGTACGACATGATTTGAGTACGGGTGCCTTCATCGCCGGTCTGACCCAAGCGAGCCTGACCATTACCGATAACCCGGAACTTGTAAAAATCGACGGCATCACCGCCCTTAAGTTTGCTGATGATGTTCAAGCGGCTGGTGTTTTTGACCAGAACCCCGGCATCGGACGCGAAATACTGCATACTCGACGCGGATTTCTTAACCGTCTTCTGGTATTCGGTAACCGCCCCAGTCGGCTTTTGCGCCGCCGCTGGCTCGCCGATACCATCACCCTCGGCAACCGCTTGGGTTTTCAACCGCTCCATGGCGGCGGCGATCGAGTCATTCAGGCCTTTGACCTGATTCAGGATCGAAGATTGACCGACCGCATCGACCATGACACCCTTCCTTGCGCCGCACCCTTGGCACCGTTACCGATCCCTGCCGAGATCTTACCCTTGACGAGATTTACCCTTGACGAAACGCACCCACCTAGCCTGAATTAGATCAGCGATTGGTTAAGCTATAGTTAATTCGACCCAGGCCGGAGCGTCTGGACTGCGCCCCGCTCGCCTGTGGATATGGGTACGCCTCGGAGCGAAGGCAATTCCCTTTGCTCCATCCTCCCACTTAACGACACCGATAGCTGACGCAGATAGTTACGTTCCACCCGCTCAAACTCCCCTTCGGCGCGCAGAGTTTCGAGCGTCCGGTCCAGACGGTCGGCCAGTGCTTGGGCGACAGGTTCCGAGCCATGGAACTTGCGCGAGATGATCACGAAGTAGTCACGGCCGGGCTGATAAGGCGGATCGAGAAGTTCAATCAGATCCCCAGCTTCAAATGCACTGATCGCCTGTCGCACCGCCTCTTGTTCGGCAATCATAGTTCCGACCCGGCCGTCCAGCAGCTTGCGCAGGTTCTGCATGTCGTTGAGTGCGCCAGAATCAACCGTGACCCCTGGCATTTGCTGCAATTCATGCGCAATCGAAAAGCCGTGCGGCACGGCAATCGGTTGGGGCAGAGCGGCAGCATCACGGGCCGTCGTCCAGCCGTGGGCAGCACCCTTGCTCACGACCACGACATAGGACACCGCACGCAACTTCTGCTTGGGGTAAATGGCGAACGCCGCCCGTTCCGGCCGGAACGACGCTGAATAAAGCCCGTCATAGAGTCCTGCAGCGGTATCGTTCAGGCACCGCTCCCAGGCCACAGACTGAATCTCGACCTCGAAGCCCAGCCGTTCAAACGCAGTGAGGACAATATCAGTATGCAAACCGGAAACCGGCTTGCCGTCCTCAGGTTTGATGGTATAGGGCGGCCAGTCGGAGGTGCACAATCGGATAACCGGGCGGATAACCGGGCGGATAATTGGGTCGGCTGCGGCATCGTGACCGGTAACGCTCGACCCCAAAGCGCTCAACCAAAAAGTGCATAGGATGAGCAGGATACGAGTCATGATCGCACTCGATCGGTCGAAAGAATCTGAAGCCAGCAAGTGTAGCGGCGAAACTTCCTTGCTGGCAACTCTTAAAGTCTTAACGACAAAATCGGTAAGGCTGGAACCATGACCACGGTCGGCGAGATTCTGGCAACGGCGGTTCGCCACCATCAGGCCGGCACGTTGGATGCCGCCGCCGCGCTTTATCGACAGATCCTGGCCGTGG
>CAUYTZ010000079.1:0-1193 GCA_963575695.1 uncultured Gammaproteobacteria bacterium
GGGCCTTGTTATTTCAGGAAAAACAATTTTTGGCACCCATTTAGCGCCATTAAGATTCACCTGCATCCCTCATTTTAAAAGCAGCCCCCGCACCTGAGGGGGTGTGGTGGCGAAGCCACCACACCCCCCAAAAGCACTTAGTGCAGCGGCCAGACCGAGGCCAGAATGGTGCCTATTTTCAGGAAGGTGGACAGATAATCACGGGGGGCGAGCAACAGCCAGACCGGCAATATGGAGGCGATTCCACGGTGCGCGTTGGTCACAGCCGAACAGATCGGCGGCGGTCCAGCCGAGGGCGAAGGCTTGCACCGCCTGACCGCTGTTCACGAAATTGGCGGTATCGGCGACGACGGTTGGCCAGTGGCGGTCAAGGATACCGTTAGCGAACGGGGCTGTGAACATCGCACCGATGAATTGGTAACGTTGCGCGAAATCGGCGCGGCGTGGCTCGCGGCGGACGCCGGAGAGATTGCGCAAGCCCTACAGGAAAATGCTTTGCAGGAGGTTGACGATGATGACAGCAACGCAACCTAGCCGGTTATCAGAGGCTTTGCTGGAGATGGCCGACGACGCGCGTCGCGTCGGCGTGATGGACGCGGCGGCGCACGAGAAGATTACCCTGCGCTTGCTTGGCAGCAAAGCGGACGTGGTGGCGGAACCCATTACGGGCGACGAGATCAAGTTTTTGCGTGAAGAAGCACACCTCAGTCAGGCGGTGTTTGCTCGCTTTCTTAATCTCACGACTGGGTATGTCTCGCAGTTAGAGCGCGGCGCAAAGCGGGCAACCGGCCCCGCGCTTGTTCTCTTGAATGTTATTCGTCGTAAAGGCATCGGGACGATTCTGTAGAGCTATTTGTTGACGGCCAAGGCCCGATACAGCGTTGATCGCGAAATTTTAAGAGAGAGGGCGACCGCTCCCGCACGTTCGCCGGTTTGTAGCAGCAGGCGGGCATGATCCACCTGTGCTGCGGTCAAGGACTTGCGTCGGCCAAGATGGACGCCGCGACCCTTGGCAGCTTTAGGCCCGCCTTGGTGCGCTCAACGATCAAGGCCCGCTCGAATTTGGCCAGTGCCCCCATAAGATGGAACACCAACCGGCCACCGGCCGAGGCGGTGTCGATCAACTTGGACAACGACCGAAAGCCGACTTCGCGTGCGCCGAGCTTAGCAATGGTCTCGATTAGATGCGGCAG
>CAUYTZ010000080.1:0-1467 GCA_963575695.1 uncultured Gammaproteobacteria bacterium
TTTCCGTAAAAAATTGGCCCAGCGAAATTCAATGAAAAACGCTTTGGCATTGCCTTCTGGAATATACTTTTCTTTGATATCCACCAACTGGGTTTTGTCTTTCAGGGTGTCTTTGCTATAACAACCACAATCTCGCAGCCAGGGCTTCGGCTTCGGCTCGTGCGGCATCGGTGGCGTGTTCGCCCAACTGGTCTGCCGCACGCGCGGCGGCGCGGTCCGCGGCGGCCAGGGCACGCCCCAGGAGTTCGCCGAAGACACGATTCTGCCGTCGCGCAAGCCGCCGGTGGCGATCGCCCTCGAAAGCGCGGTCGTGGCCGGAGCGAGCATCGCCGCCGACGCCATCGACGCCGGCCAGGGCGGCAAGATCGTGGTTTGGTCCGATGGCTCAACCAGTGCGTTTGGAACCTTTTCGGCGCGCGGCGGTCTTAATGGCGGCGATGGCGGCTTCGTTGAAACCTCCGGCCATTACTTGTCGGTGGATGGGGCGGTGGTCAGCACCGCCGCTTTCACGGGCAAGGCCGGCAACTGGCTGCTGGACCCGGTCAACATCACCATCGATAGTTCGCTGGCGAACACCATCGGCAACGCCCTGGTCGGCGGCAACGTGGCCATCAGCACGGCGGGCAACAACACCCCCAGCACCGTCAGCGGCGAAAGCGGCACGACAGGCGACATCACCATCAACAGCGCGCTCAGTTGGGCGGCGCACACGTTGACGCTGACCGCGGCCCACAACATCATCGTCAATGCCGACATGAGCGGTTCGCTGACCAGCAATGGCACTCTCGTGTTGGCGGGTAATACGCTGACCTTGACGGGATCAAGCAGCATCAGCGCCCTCAGCATGACAGGCGGCGCCTTGAATGTCACCGCCGGAACGACAACCCTGACCAATGCCGCGATCAGCGCTGGAACACTCGGGCTTTCCGGCACCGGCACGCTGAATATGGCCGGGGCGTGGAGCAACGCCGGAACATTCAGCGTGGCGGCGGGCACGCTCAATCTGGGCGGGACGTTCACGACCGCAGGATTGGGCACTTTCAGCCGCACCGGCGGTTCGGTGAAACTGAACGGCACGCTGGACAACACCGGCGCCACGCTGGACATCGGCGGCGGCGGGCAGTTTGGCGTCGGTGGGTTGAGCTTGCTGACCGGCACGATCAAGAACGGCACGGTGCTGAGCAATGACGGGACCATGCTGGGGACCAACAACAACGGGGTGTTGGATGGCGTGACCTTGGCCGGAATCAGCTTCACCAATGACGGCGATCTGTGGATCAACAATGGCCTGACGCTCGCCAATGGCCTGACGGCGAATATGTATAACTGGTGGAATGCTTGGTATTTTAACGGGACCGGCAAGCATATCGCCACGCCGGGCGCGGCCACGATCAATCTGACCGGCACCAGCCTGCTCGTCGGTACAATTTGCTGTTCCGGCGGGGAAACCCTGCAAATCGATAGCGG
>CAUYTZ010000081.1:0-2713 GCA_963575695.1 uncultured Gammaproteobacteria bacterium
AAACCGCCACCCGCGGCCGCCGCCGCACCCGCAACCAGGGCACGTTCATCGCCGCCGCCAAGCCCAGATCGCGCCCGGACAGCAGGCGACCAGCGGCGATGCCGATCTGCCCGGTCTTAAAATCCACCCCTGGCTGGCGAATATTTTCCCCGGACCCGATTGCGGCCGAGATCCACACGAAATCCCCCTCAACCCGAACACTGTCGTGCAGAATCACGCCATCGGTGCCGGCCGGCATCGGCGCGCCGGCGAAGATGCGCACGGTCTCCCCCGGCCCAACCATACCCCGAAAGCTTTTGCCGGCCGGAGCCTCGCCGATGCGGCGCAAGCGGATTGGCAGGCGTCTGGTTTCGGCGGCGCGAATCGCCCACCCATCCGCCGCCGCCATGGCATAAGGTGGCTGGGTAACACGGGCAACCACCGCTTCGGCCAACACCCGACCATGCCCTTCCGGCAAGGCGACGGTTTCGGCCGGCAGGGGCTTCATTGCGGCCAGAATGCGCGACAGGACTTCGGCAACCGGGATCATCTTCGGGTCCATGCTGGGCGTGACTGTGGGGCGTGACTGTGGAGCATAGTCGTTGACGTTACACTAGCGCATTATCGCGGTTCGGTTGAGTCTTGTGCCAAATAAAGTGAGTCCAGGGGTCTCTAGGTTTCTGGCGATCCCAATCGGGATGATGTTAAGACATCGGTCGTGCCGTCGTCCAGCCCAGGAACCCTTGTCCATGCCCCAGCGCTCGCTTGCCTGTGTGATCCTTGCCGCCGGCAAGGGAACGCGGATGAAATCGGATCTGCCCAAGGTGCTGCACAAGATCGCCGGACGATCGATGATCGGCCATGTCCTGGCCGCAACCGCCGCGCTAGACCCAGACCACATCCTGATTGTGACCGGTCCGAACATGGATGCGGTCAGTGCGGCGGTGACCCCCTACCCTACCGTGATCCAGGTCAACCAGCTTGGTACCGGCGACGCCGTGCGTGCGGCGGCCGAAACCCTGCGCGGCTTCAACGGCGATGTCCTGGTGCTCTATGGCGACACGCCGCTGATCACCGAAGCCACGCTGCGACGGATGATTGAAGCCCGACGCGCGGCCCGTGATCCAGCGGTGGTGGTCCTGGGGATGCGCCCGGCCGATCCCGGAGCCTATGGCCGCGTGATCGTGGGCACCGACGGCGGCGTTGAGCGCATCGTGGAGTTTCTAGACGCCACGCCAGAGCAGCGCGCGGTCGGCCTGTGCAATGGCGGGTTGATGGCGTTTGACGGCGCGCGGCTGTTTGGTCTGCTCGATCGGGTCCGCAACGACAACGCCAAGGGTGAATTCTATCTCACCGACGTGGTTGCCTTGGCCCGAGCCGATGGGGCGATGGTCGGTGTGGTCGAAGCCCCGGCGGAAGAACTGTCTGGCGTCAACTCCCGAGTCGAACTGGCCGAGGTCGAAAAGCTAATCCAAACCCGGCTGCGTCGCGCGGCGATGCTGAACGGGGCCACCCTGACCGATCCCGACACCACCTATTTCACCTTCGATACCAAATTGGGCCGGGATGTCGTGGTCGGACCGCAGGTGGTGTTCGGTCCCGGCGTCACGATCGCCGATCGGGTTGAAATCCGCGCCTTCTGTCACCTGGAACAAACCACGGTCGAAACCGGAGCCCAGATCGGCCCCTATGCCCGGCTACGACCGGGGGCGGCGATCGGCCCCGATGCCCATATCGGCAACTTCGTCGAAATCAAAAACGCCACGGTCGCGGCCGGAGCCAAGGTTAATCACCTAACCTATATCGGAGATGCCACAATCGGAGCCAAGGCTAACATCGGCGCGGGCACCATTACATGCAATTATGATGGCACGTTCAAGCATCATACCGAAATCGGCGCCGGCGCATTCATCGGCTCCAACACCGCACTGGTCGCGCCAGTTTCGGTCGGAGCCGGCGCGATCGTCGGGGCCGGCAGCGTGATCACCATCGACGTTGCCCCCGATGCCCTGGCCGTAGCCCGTGGCCGACAACAGAGCTTCGACGGCTGGGCGGAACGGTTCCGCAAAAGTCGCGCGAAAAAATAGTGAACCGTGAAACAGTAGCCTTCGGCGAATTCTACCCCCTACGCCGAAACCAGGGATAGATCCACGATAACGCGGCGAGGCCGGCCAGCATCGCTCACACCTTGGCTGCGGGGCCTTGGCTGCGAATGAAAACAGGGATGGACGTGCGCTGGGGGGCGCAAGCGTGGTAATAGCCACGGCAGCCATCGGTGACTCCTGATATAAGTCGACAAACAACCGCTTGAGAAACGGCAGCCAAACAGGGTATCTTCACCCAAGTGCCGGGTTAGCTCAGTTGGTAGAGCAGCTGATTTGTAATCAGAAGGTCGCGGGTTCAAATCCTGCACTCGGCACCATAAAATCACGGGGTTAGCGCGGAGCACCCGGGCTTGATCCCGGAGCGGATAGCCACCGGATAGCACGCGGACGAAAGTCGCCGCAATCGGGGGCTTTCTGCGATCAGGTGGGTCGGGGGGACCCCCCACCGCCACCATTTTTTTTTTTTTTGTTTAAAGGGGGGGGGGGCGGGGGGGGGCCCACGCCCCCAAAAAAAACGCCCGATAAAACACGACCGAGGACGATAATTCCGCTGCGTCCGGTCTAATATAATAAAGCTCTTTTTTCGTCAGCAGATCATCCAGTTGCGGCCCCAGTTCTCTGACTTTTGC
>CAUYTZ010000082.1:0-2388 GCA_963575695.1 uncultured Gammaproteobacteria bacterium
TGCCGCGTATTTTCCGATGTGGGCGATCGCACGCTATCAAAACCTGATGCGGCGCAACGATCGGCGCGTCGCCTACGGCATCTAGTAAGTTCACAAAAAAGAACGGGGCCGGGGAATTCATTCCCCGGGCGGGTTTGGGCGGCAGCCCAATCGAGGTATTTGGGCGGCAGCATCGGGTACCTGGGCAGTTACGTTCATCCCCTATCGGCATCCGTACTTATGGGCGCGCCCGATCCGCTGGCGGCTCATAGGGGCGCATGATCGCGACAAACCGCTGATCCATACTCGACAGCCACGATGAGAGGCCGCGCAGTTCGCCGCGTATTTCAGCAATGGCCTCAGCGTGGCGGCGCTGCTCGGTCTGAACCTCTGCAAAGCCACGGTTGACCCGCTCACCCAGCGCGGCAATGGCGGCCATCACTTCCGCATTCGTCGGTTGGCCCATGTCATTAACTCCTCAACCGACTAGCCATAAGCTGCGGAAAAGCCCTGGTCAGGGGTTCCGGGGGCGAAGCCCCCGTGAGTGGACGAGGAACCTTAATTAGCCGCTGCGGTCGCGGTCCGTTGCACACCTGGACGAATCTCGGCCCCCATATTGTGTTCGAACCACCAGTTGCCGATCATCGCACCGGCCACCGCACCAACCAAGGTGGCACTACCGCCGCCAAGCATGGCGTTCAGCGCAATCGCACCGCCGATCACGCCCAACCCAACCGCCAAAGCCTGATCGGTGGTCATACCGATGAACTGGGAGGCGATGAGGGTCTTGGGCACAGGCCCGTTTTGTTGCTGGGCTATGGCCGACAACGGCATCAGCACGAACAGCATTGCAATCAGTATCTTGCGCATCAAAGTCCTCCCGGTGGCCAGGATAGCAGCACAACGGCTACCAACACTTCAACTAGGCTTAACCATAGCACCGCAAGCGCGAAGAACAGAAGAACAAAAGCGCAAGGCAGGCTCGCCCCCCGCTCAGTCGTCGGGCACGGTCTCGTCGCAATAATGGCGCACGACGGCAACGTCAGCGATGACCACTTCCGCACCGCGAGTGTCCACGCCCAGGCGACGCAACCGGGCAATCGCCCGCGACAGGCTTTCCGGAGTGACCCCGATATGCGAGGCGAGTGCGGTCTTGGTCATCGACAACTGAACCGTGGCTGGTCCGGCTTCGATCTCGGTCAGATCCAACAAGGCTGCGGCCAAACGCTGGCCGGGGGCGCGGGATTTAAAATCCATCACCCGGCCCATCAGGTGGCTCTGCCAGCGGGCCAGTGAAGCCAGCATCAGCATGGCGAAAGCGGTGTCGGCCGCAACCCGGGACAGCAGAATGCGTGAGGGAATCGACAGCACCCGAGCCCCGGCCAGCGTTTCGGCGTTGACCGGCATCCGTCCCAAGCCAAACACCGCCGCTTCGGCAAAGGTGGAGCCGGCCTCAACCAGTTCGATCACGCTTTCCCGGCCTTCGGCATTGACCACGAACAGCTTAACTCGCCCGGCCAGGACGAAAAAGAAGCGGTCGGCGGCATCGCCGCATGAAAATAGCAGGGCCGGCGCGTCATAAGCGGTGATTCGCGCCTCGGCCAGCAAGACGCGGACAAGTTCCTCGGACATAGCGGTGAACAGCGGCGTTTTTCGCACCAACTCAAGTTCGAAACACGTCAGAAAATTGTCGCGGGGGAAGGTGTTGGCCCGACGTAGCGGGCCTTGAATCGGACAGACATCGGGAATTGCGATCGGAATACCGGGCAGGGTTTGCAGCGGGCACATCGGCAGCGGGCCGGTGGCTTCAGTGGCATTGTGCGGGCACAGGTCGTTGGCCCCCGGCATCGGCGGCGCAGGACGCCGACGGCAGACCACAAGCGGAGAAGCGGTCATCGGACAAGTCTTCCGCGTAATAGAACGGCGGCGCGGCGGCGATTTCGGTCGTGATCGGCCCGCGTCCGGCCGCAGCCAAGGCGGTTAGACTGGCCAGCGAGGCGGCGGTTGCGGGATCTTTGGGCCACCACGGTCTACTCCAAAACGCGGTCGTGGTCAGCGACGGAGCCGGCCAGTTCGATGTTTTTCGCCGACGGCTCGATGCGTTCAATTTTAAAGAACTGGGCCAGAGATCACGGATCGCCGAGCGAGAGTTGATTAATCTTGGCATTACCTTTCTGATTTACTCAGAACAGGAAGCTTTCCTGCACCACCACCCCGATCGAGCGGCGCAGATGGGCCAGGTCGATTTCGCGGATATCATAGTCGTCGAAACGGCGCACATTTTCCGGGCAAGAAAAGCTGCGCATCCTGGGCGAAGCCGATCGGGCGACGCGAAGCGGGGAGATTGGCGCGCTGTTGCGGCGCGAGGGGCTTTATTCCTCGGCCCTGGTTGACTGGCGGCGTCAGCGA
>CAUYTZ010000083.1:0-20813 GCA_963575695.1 uncultured Gammaproteobacteria bacterium
CGGTAGGGAACCTGGTGGGGTTCAGGGGCAGACCCTTGGCTGGAGGAAAAACGAGTAGAATCCAGGCTATTCAAGCGGCTGTGTTGCGTTGTTAACACGGAGGTTTGGCAATCGGCGAAATTCTGGCGGCGCGGTTACGGAACTGGTGCGAGAGTCGGAACGGGTGTGTAGTATCCCTGGGTATGGCAGCATCCCGGGCAGATTTCCGGCTTCTTACCACAGCACCAATTTTCGGTTCCGATTCAGATACCATTCTCTAGGGGTTCGGCCCGACCGACAGCTCAGGTACCGCCATGCAAGAGTCTTCCATCCGATCCGCCCGTGACGAGGTGTTGGGTTTGCTTCGCCGGCAGCGGGATTTACTCGTCCGGATCGAGGCGGCACCGGTGCTGCTCAAACAGGGCCGGGTCGATGGCGTTGCCCGAACGCTGGATGTGGAAACCGCACGCGCCTGGCGTGGCAATCTCGATCATGAATGCACCATGGTCGAGCGCCTGGAAATGGTGCTGGCGGTGGTCGGCACGATGAAGGCCGGCAAATCGACCACGATCAACGCCATCGTCGGTACGGAGGTTTTGCCGAACCGCAACCAGCCGATGACCACACTGCCGACGCTGATTCGCCATCGCCCCGGCCAGACGATTCCGGTAATGTTGGTGCCCAAGCCGGCACCGCTGATCAAGATGGCGGTTGACGTGCGCGCGGCGTTGGAGCGGGCGCGCGGCCGTCCCGGGCTTCGCGCCATCGGCCTATACAACGAACCGGACGGGCGGGGGCTGATCGAAGATTTGCTGTCGTCCGACCCGCAGCGGCTATTTCTCAACCGCTACGAAGGCCAAGCCAAGATCTTCGCTTTTCTCAAAAATCTAAATGATCTGATGCGCTTGGCCCGAGATCCGGCGATTGATATCGAGCCGCCGTTCGACGAATTCAACGGTGTCGCCGAATTGCCGGTAATCGAGGTTGAATTCTATCACCTGCGCCAGACAGCGGCGGTGCGCGAAGGCAACTTTGCCTTGCTTGACACGCCCGGCCCCAATGAAAGCGGCCAAAGCGGCCGACTGCGTAAGATTCTCAAGGACCAATTGGCCCGGGCCTCGGCGGTGCTGGCGGTGCTTGATTACACACAGTTGAAGTCCGAAGCCGAAGAGGACGTACGTAACGATCTGGCCGAAATCGCCGAGCAGACCGAAGACCGCCTGTTCGTTCTGGTCAACAAGTTCGACCAGAAAGACCGCAACAGCATGAATGCCGAAGAAACCCGCGACCACATCGCTAAGGGGCTGATGAACGGTCGGGTGGATGCGGCGCGAATCTTCCCGGCTTCGTCGCGTAACGGTTATCTGGCCAATCGGGCCCGTCAGGAGCTGGAGCGGGGCGGCCGTTTGCCTGATCCCATGGTTCATGATTGGGTGGTGGATTTCGCAAAACTCGGGCTGGGCATTAGCTGGAAGCGGGAATTAAACAATCCCGCAGTGGTTCGCGCCGCCGCCGACGATTTGTGGGCCAGCAGCCATTTCGACGCTCCCATCCGCCATGTCGTGGTCAAGGCCGCCGCTCAAGCGGCGATGATCGCGATGAAGTCGGCCTTGGCCAAAATGGGCGACCAGGGGCGCAAGATCGATACCTTTCTAGAGCTGCGGCGGGGTTCGCTGGGCCAGGATGTACGCGAGGCGCAGGCGCTGATCACCGGTCTGGAACGCGATATCGGTGGCATTGAAGCGGCCCAGGTTGAGGCACGCAAGGGTGTGTTCGAAATCACCGCACTTTACAGCCATGTGGTTGACAGTATTCAGTCGGAAGTCAAGGCTGCATTGCGTGGCAATTTGACCCGCTTCTTTAAGACCGGGATCAATGACCCATCGATCCGAGCCGCCGAATACCAGCGGGCCCTCGTTCAGTCCCACCAACGGCTAACTCTGGTCAACGGCCGCCACACCACCATCTTTGAACCGGTATTCGCCGTCGATGACGGCGCTTCCGACACGACCACACCTCACAGGGCCGCGACACGACTATTTGATCCGGCCAGCCCGATCATCCGCTGCGATGGTGAGGCCGCCGCGCGCAAGCTGGCGGCGCTGATCAGCCGTGAGGTTGAGATTCAGGTCCGTGAGGCCCTAGCCCTGCTCGAAACCAAACTCTCGGAAAGCGCGCAGGCGTTAGAGCGTGGCGTGGGCAAGGCGCTGCACCAGTCGGTTGGCTGGGTTCTGGAAAAGGCGCACAGTCGCCTGAAAACCCAGGGTTTTCACCTGAACATCAAGTTCCCCGACCCCAAGCTGGACGCCATCGGGGGGCAGTTGGGGGATCTGGGTTCGGTCGCGATTTCACAGCAGACCTTGATCAAGAAGGGCCGACGTGAAACCCAATCCCTGCTGGGCCAAATCGGCCGCTGGTGGAAAGGTGACGCCAGCGACTGGGGTTATGAAATACGTACCTATCAGGAAACTCTGTATCAGGTTGATATCGACAAGGTTTCCGCGAAGGTTCTGTCGTTGTTTGATAGTGAGGGGCTGGGTCTGCACGCCGACTCTAAAGGATTTGTTGGGCGGGTAATTGAGCCAATTTTGATTGGGTATTTCACAGAACTTAAGCAGTATCTTGAAAGTTTCCGAGGCATCCTGCTAGATGGCATAGAAGACCATCGCTACAAACAAAAACAGTTGGATGAGTTGCGGCGGGTTATTGGCGGGATCGTTACCGAAGCCGGCAGCCATGGCCGGGACGTAACGGTGCTCAAGGAGAAATTAGACGCGCTGCCGGTGGCGGCACTAGAAGACCCGTTGCCGCCTGAACCCGAGCCTGAACCCGAGCCCGAACCCAAAGCAATACCGGCGACGGCTCGCGATGAGGCCCGCAAGCGGGAATTTACCGGCGATGAAACCATCGTTCCGGATGTCGATGCCACCTTCATCGGTGCCGACATTGAAGCGACCATGATTGGGACGCTGCTGTCCAAACCCAAAGACACGCTGGAGCTGCACTACAATGACAAGATAATCACCCTAAGCTTGCTCGGCGGCAAACTGCTGCTCGGCCGTGGCAGTGATTGTAACTTGGTTGTTACCGGCCGGCGATCGTCGCGGCACCATGCCGAGATTTCGTACCAGAACGGCATCTTCATGCTGGTCGATTCCAGCACCAACGGCACCTTTTTGCAGTTCGATGGCTCGACCGAGATGCGCACCATCAACCGCACCTCGGAGTTGTTGCGCAATACCGGTAAAATCGGCCTGGGCATGGAGCCGGGCAACGACCGCGAGCATACGATCGTTTTCAAGGTGGTCCATCCGGGTGGACGCTAGTTGATCCCAATTCATTTGAACCCGAACCCAACACTTGCCATTCCTCCGCCAGTACGGCGAAAAGCAGATGGTCGCGCCAGTCGCCGTTGATGAGTAGATTGCGCCGTGCCAGCCCCTCTTGCACGAAACCCAGCTTTTCCAGCAGCGCACGGCTGGCCAGGTTATCGGGCAGGCACGAAGCCTCGACCCGGTGCAGACCTAGAGTGGAAAAGGCGAAGCCAATCGCCAGCCGAGCGGCGGCGGTCATGTAGCCGCAGCGGGCATAGGGCTGGCCGATCCAATAGCCGAGCGATGCCGCCAGTTGGGCACCTCGGCGGATATTGCCCAGATGCAAGCCGCCGACCAGTGCGTTTGACCGGCGATCGAAGGTCAGGAATGAAAACGAGCGACCTTCCTGCCACTCCCGATGTTGAAAGCGGACCCGGCGTTCAAAAACGTCCCGGGTCAGCGCATCTTCGGGCCACGCTGGCTCCCACGGTCGCAGGAACTCCCGGCTTGCCGCGCGCAACCCGCCCCATCCGCGCCAGTCGTCCTGGTTGGGGGGGCGGATCATCACCCGCTCGTCCTCCAGACGTAACGGGGTCGGACCTTTATTACCGCAAGAAAGCAGGCGAAACATGACTGGGCCGCTCAGGGCAAGCCGGGAAACGATCGGCGGCGGCTGTGAACCAAGCGGGATGAATGAGACCGCCGCTGGGACCGACAGTCATCAACCGCGACTCTTCGCCGCCAATAGCTAACCGTATGTACCGAAACCCCGATTCTTCGCGCCAGTTCATGATTGGATAAAGCGGCGGTGGCTGGATCACGCAGCGCCATGACCAGTTCCTGCCGCCGGTCCGTGGCGTCCGGCTGAGGAATCCGCCGCTCCAGTGCCTTACCTAAATCCCACATCTGCTCGGCGGTTTCGCGCGCCAGTTGTCGCCAGCGGTCAGTTTCCAGCCGTTGACGAGCCAAATCTTCACGCTGTTTATCAACCATAGACTGCAACTTGCGCATCTGCCGCGGCAGGGTGTCGGCAACCTCGTTGGCAATCACCGCCGGCCGGGTCTCACCCTGGCGGGCCAACTTGCGCCAGCTTTCCGCTTCGCTGCGCAGCACGTCCATTTCGTCGCGCTGCTCATCCAACTGAGACTGCAACTCCCGGACCTGACGCATCAGTGATTCGGTTTGGGTCGCCGGGGGATGGAACGGTTGCTGGTGCCGGTGCGCGGCTGAGGCCAACACCGAAGGCCGGATCATTACCGCCAGATCGCGAAAGGTTAGGCCGGCTCTGGCCAGCATAATCCGCGCCGCGCGCAAGGCCGATTGGGCCTCACCGTGGTGGTCGGATTCGGCCATGGCCAGAACTTTAGCGAGCTTTTCCGGGTCCATGAAGTCACACAAAATCCACCGCGCGCGACCGAAACGCCGCCTGCGCGGATAACTCTAGCACAAATCGCCGAGGAAGAACCAAAACCAAAATCCCGATTCCCTATAAAGGGGGGCTAGGAAGGTGCCGGTGGCTAGTCGTCATCACCGAACTGGAACGACCGAAATCGGAGGCAGGGGGTCTGCAACCGGCTGCGGGACCAAGGATTTGGGTTTGGCCGGCAGGCGGAATCCAAGATCGCTGCTGAACGAGCGGCCGATGCGCATGTTGACCCGGTCCAGCACCAGCCACGGCCGGCGCATAGCCTTGGCCTTGGCCACCGCCTCGTTTAGCGATTTAAGCACTTGTCCGGGCACACCGGATGAATGATGGCTGTCCGTGGGCGAAACCGGCCGGGGCGGTCCGGCTTGACCGACCGCCCGGCCCCCCGACAGAGTGGTGAAGACCAGCCCCACTTCCGGCAGCGATCCCAGGGTAACGTTGACGAAATCCAGGCGGAACCCGATCGCGCCAACCTCGGTCTCAAAGTTGCGCAGGGCTTTTTCCGGCAGAGCCAGGAATTCGGCTGCCGAATCGGCGCTGGCAACCGGCGAGACCAGATCGGGCAACCACGACCACAGCGCAGACAACAGCGATATCCCACCTTCCAGCAACTGGTGGGATTTATCACAGACCTGTTCCAGCCAACCCGGATCGGTGTCGGCAGGGGCAGCCCGTGCGGGACCAGCCGCAGTGGCCAGCATCAGGGCAATAGCCAGATTTACGGCGAGTGAGGCCCGCATAGCTCCCCCTCGACAAAGACGAAACCGCGCCAATCTAGCGCAAACTTCACCGCACCGCCATAAATTTGGTGCGGCGCACGCGCCGCCCCCGGTCACTGGTTCGGTTTAACTCTCGATTACGGCCGTTCCACCGCGACCGCGACCGCCTCGCCGCCGCCGATACACAACGATGCGATGCCGCGTTTGACATCATAGCGTTCCATCGCCGCCAACAGCGTGACCAGCAACCGCGCTCCAGAGGCACCGATCGGATGGCCGAGCGCGCAAGCCCCGCCGTGAACGTTGACCTGATCATGGGGCAAATCCAGATCACGCATCGCGGCCATCGTCACCACCGCGAACGCTTCGTTGATCTCCCACAAGCCAACATCGCGCGGGATCCAGCCCACTTTGGCCAGCAACTTGCGCATCGCCCCGACCGGAGCGGTCGTGAACAGCGCTGGCTGTTGGGCGTGCGTAACGTGGCCCTTGATTTCGGCCACCACCTTCAGCCCGCGCCGTTCGGCGAGCGAACGGCGGGTCATGACCAGCGCGGCCGCACCATCGGAAATCGAAGAGGAATTGGCCGCCGTCACGGTACCGTCGGGCCGGAATGCCGGCTTCAGAGTGGGGATTTTTTCCGGCGTCGCCTTCAGCGGTTGCTCATCGTGCTTGATCAGGGTTTCACCCTTGCGGCCTCTGATCGCCACCGATGCCACTTCGGCCGCGAACAGGCCGGTTTCAATCGCTTTACGGGCCCGGCTCAATGATTCCAGGGCGAAGTTATCCTGCTGCTGGCGGGTAAAGCCATAGCTCTGGGCGCAGTCTTCGGCAAAGGTGCCCATGAGCCGGCCCTTGTCGAAATAGGCGTCCTCCAGACCATCGAGGAACATATGGTCTGTGACCTTGCCGTGGCCCAGACGATAGCCGGACCGGGCCCGATCAAGCAGGTACGGGGAATTGGTCATGCTTTCCATGCCGCCCGCGATCATGATTTCAGCGCTGCCGGCGCAGATCATATCGTGCGCGACCATGGTCGCCTTCAGCCCAGAGCCGCAGACTTTGGAAATCGTGGCGCAGCCGGTGGACAGCGGCAGACCGGCGGCTATCGCGGCCTGCTTGGCCGGAGCCTGGCCCAAGCCGGCAACCAGCACGCAGCCAAGCAGCAGTTCCTCGATCTCGGTGGCGGCAACCCCGGCGCGGTCAACCGCAGCCTTGATCGCAACCCCGGCCAGATCCGGAGCTTGAAGCGACGCGAAATCTCCCTGGAAACCGCCGATCGGGGTGCGGGCGGAACCGACAATAACCACCGGGTCTTGTGACATGCTCATCTGTCTCCGAATTTGCTTACTACCGGTCGCAAGTGATGGGAAGCGCTCATTAACTGTTCGTGCAAGCGGCGGCCGGTTCCAGCAACTTGCGCCGCAATGGAATGGCGGTCATGCGCTGAATGTGATCAACCACGTTTTGGCCGAACTTGGTTCGTACCATGTCCAGGTAGCGTGGGGCCGTGAAATAGGCGTTCCAAGCCTGGTCACGGAAACCCAGAATCTCGGCCGCACGACAATTTTGATTGCTCAACGGCAGGCAGTCATAGGCGTGCTGAGAATAGTGATACCATTCCTTTGGCAACGCTGCCCCCTCACGCACGGCCTGCGTGTGAAGTTTAGAGCCTGGATAAGCCATGGCCGAATAAAAGTTAGCGAACTCACAATTCAGTTCCAAAGCCAGATCAAGCGTATCCTGCATGCTATCGAGGGTATCGTCTGGAAGACCAAAAATGTAATTACCGATAACATAAATTCCGGCATTCTGTATCCGACGAACAACATCGATGATGTCCCGGTTGCCATAACGTTTAGCGGCACCGTCACGAACATACTGGCTGGCGCTTTCGATGCCCAGACACAACCAATTGAAACCAGCCCGCTTCAACTTATCCAAGAACTCATCTTTAACCGTATCGACCCGGGCATAGGCCCAGATATTAACCTTATAGTCCCTTGAAATCAGCAGATCACAGATTTCCAACACATGCTGCTTGTTGAGCACGAACATCTCATCGACGAATTTTATATGTTTGACGCCATAGGTTTCGACCAGGAAATCAATTTCCCTGATGACTGAAGCCGGCTCCCACATCCGGTAGGAAGATTTGCCGAACGGCGCGTTGATACAGCAGAAACCGCAATGATAGGGACAGCCCAGGCTGGTATGAATCGCGGCATAGGGGCTGCGGTGGTCGATATCCTCGAATGCGTGCCAATTGTGGGCCCGATAGCGCTCCATCGGCAGCAGATCCCAGGCGATGCCGGGCATATCCTGGTCAAGATGGTCGATCAGCCCTTCCGACGCGACCGGAGCAACCAGCCGCGCACCGTCGCGCCACCACAGGCTGGGCACGGTGGAGAAATCGCCGTTTTTGGCCGCCAGCGCCTGCCAAGTTTTGACGATCGTCGCCGGCCCTTCACGGTCGCAGACGAAATCAACCGCCTCCTCACTAAGCGTGCGTTCGGGCAGCGCGGCCGGATGAGTGCCGGTCATCAGGAGCTTGATCCCAGGTGCCGCCTGTTTGATCGCGCGGGCCACCGCTCCGGCCGCAGTCATATTTTGAGTCGATGCCGAAGGCTGAAAACCATAGACCACGATCACAACCAGCGTCGGGGCATAATCTTCGCTCGCACGCCGAGCGATGTCTTGCGCCGACAGGTTGAGCGCTGGGCCATCGATGATCGCAACCCGTGCGCCTTTACGCCGGGCATAGGTAGCGAACAGTCCGGCGAACACCGGCGGTTCGATGGCGCAGAATTCATCGCCGAGGGACTGGTAGATCTGCTTGCGATCCCCAGGGCTGATGAACAGAATATCCACCGTTTCAGCCATGGCCTGCCCCCTCTTGCCGGAGTAACTCAACGGCCGATATCCTACGGTAATCGGACGGTCAAAGCCAGCCCGGCTTGCGACACCCAGGCAGTCGGGGCAACAAGGGAATTTGTCCCATGTCAATCACCCTGGTTTTATGCCATAGCTCGGTTGCTGTTGGAGGAGATCGCGGTGTCGCTTTGGCAAACTACGACAACGGGCACGATAAGCCTTTCCCGCCCTCTGTCGACAAACGTCGCCGTTCAAGTTTCCTGGCGTTATGCCCTTTGGTTTAAGGCGGTACCATGACCGAGAAAGGCCGGACCGCGTCACAGGGCGAGGACGGCGGCCCCAACCACCATTCAGGACTGCATCATTCAGGGCTGATCGCCAACCTGGCCGGTTTCAAGGGCCGGCTGGCTATGGCGCTGCTGTCCACAGCGGTGATCACGGTGATTGCCTCCACGGTTGCGGTGCTGTCGTTCCAGCGCTTCGGCACCATGCTTAATCGGGAAAGTGAAGAAATCCTGCCGCTGTTAACCGCCTCGTTGGCCCTGTCCCAGCAAAGCACGCTGCTGGCGGCCACCGCTCCGGTGTTGGCCACAGCCCGGGACACGGAACAGGTTGCCGGGCTGGAGGTTCAGATCGATGGTTTTTTCTCCGAGACCCGGCGCGCACTGGCCACATTGCGCGCCCGGTATCCGGGTGAAACCGTCGAGCGCATCGTCCAGGTCAGCGGGGCAATGTCCTCCGCACTTAAGGCGCTGCAACGCATTACGCTGGACCGGTTGCGCCTCAGCACGCGAAAAGATGCCCGGCAGGCCGAACTGGGGCGGATTCAGGAACGGTTCCTGAATGCCGTCTCGCCTCTGTTCGAGACCGCCCGCAGCCGACTGGGCGATGCCGCCCGACAGGCCGCCGAAGTCCGGACGATGACCCTGGCCGGGCCTCTGGCTGGGAAGGCGTTGCCCTTTCAAACTGAGATTACGTTTTCATCGCTGTTCAACCGGATCATCGACAGCTTCCGCCTGATTATGAGCCTGCGAACCGAGGGCGATACGCTGCTGGCGCTGCTCAAAGCCGGAAGCGACGCCATCGATGAAGTTGGCGTGTCTCAAGCGGCGTTTCGCTTTAATCAATCACTAGGCGCTTTTCAGCGGTCCCTGACCGGATTCGCCGCCGAGTCCGGTCAGGATGAACCGTCGGCGCTGGCCACACTCCACGAATTTCACCAAACTATTGCCGGCCTGGGCCAGAGAGCCGACTCCCTGTTCGACCTGCATCGCGAAGAATTAGACTTGGCCGAGCGCACCGCCACCGCGCTGCTCGCCAATCAAACCACCGCCGGCTATCTGCTAACCAATGTCAATCGACTGGTCGCCGCGATTGAAACCGATGTCGCCGGTCAGCGGCACACTCTGGATCAGCACGTTGAAAACAGCAAGACGACACTGATCTTCTTGTGCCTTGGAGCCGTGCTGCTGGCGACGCTGATCGCCGGCCGCACCATTCAAACGCTGGGCACCCACGAGCACACCCTGCGCGATGCCCGCGATCAGGCCGAAACCGCCAACCGGGCCAAGTCCGACTTTCTGGCCACCATGAGCCATGAAATGCGCACGCCGCTAAATGGCGTACTCGGGTTGACCACGATGTTGTCCGAAACCGGACACTCACAGGAACAGCGGGAAATCTGCCGCATAATTATTGACTCCGGCGAGCAGTTATTGCGGATCATCGACGATATTCTAGACTACTCGATGATGGAAGGCGGCAACCATTCGTTGGAGGCCTATGCCTTCGCCCCGGAAATGCCGGCCCAGTCGGTGATTGCGCTGCTGTCCGACCAAGCTAAGGCCAAAGGCCTCGTGTTGGCCTGCGAAATTAGCCCTTGGTTGCCGGCAATTGTAATCGGCGATCCCGGCCGCTTGCAAAAGGTGCTGCACAATCTGATCGCCAACGCGATCAAGTTCACGCCATCGGGAAAGATCACACTTAGAATCGGCCGGGACAACGACCACTCCGGACCTATGGTCGATGGTCGCCAAACCATGGCCACGCTTCGCTATGAAGTCGAGGATACCGGAATCGGGATCGCCGAAAGCGATTTTGGCCGCCTATTCATTCCCTTCACCCAGTTGGATAGTTCTTTGGCCCGCCAACATGGCGGAACCGGCCTGGGACTGGCGTTGAGCAAACGGGTAATCGACCTACTGGGCGGCAAAATCGGTGTCACCAGTACGCCAAAGCAAGGCAGTACCTTCTGGTTCACCGTCCGTATGCCCTTGGCCGACGCCACCGAGCGGTCATCCGTGGCGGCCAGTCCGCTCGCTTTCGACGAAAACGAAGGGACGACAGCCAGAGCGCCAACCGGACATCAACCAGACTCTTCGGACCCAACCGAGGTTGAGTTGGCCCCTGATGCCGCAGGCATGGCTGGGAACAACCCACCGATGGCCAATGGCACCATTTTGCTGGCCGAGGACAACCCAACCAACTCCCGGATGGCGGTACGGCTGCTGCGCAACGCCGGCTTCCGGGTCGAAGTGGTCGAGAATGGTGCTGATGCGGTGGCCTTGGTGGCCCGGTTTGGCTTCGATCTGGTGCTGATGGATATCCAGATGCCTGAGATGGATGGCCTTACCGCCGCGCGCGGCATCCGCGCCTTGCCGCCTCCGGCTAGCCTGGTACCGATCGTGGCGCTGACCGCGAACGCCCTGCGTGGTGATCGGGAACTGTGCCTGGCTGCGGGCATGGACGATTACCTGCCCAAACCAATCAATCGCAGCCAGTTGTTGGAGATGATCAGACGGCGGATCAAATCCCCAGCCGGTACGGTACCGGTCTCTACAACCGGTAGCGTGCCAGCCGAAAATAATCTCAACCTTGGCCAGTCCGAACTGAATGCCGATATGCTGGAGGAACTGATCGAGACCTTCGGCATCGACGAGGCGCGCGAGGTCATGGCCGCGTTCCTGAATGAAACCCGGTTCCGGGTCAAAGCCATCGCCACCGCCGTCGATCGCGGCGACCGTGGCACCTTGGAGCGTGAAGCACACACTTTGAAGGGCAACGCCGCCAACCTGGGCATGGCACGGTTGGGGTTAATCGCCGCCACGGTGGTTGCCGCCTGCCGCGCGGACGCGCTTTCCGACGCCGTGGCTCCAGCTCGTTCGCTGCCCGAACGGTTCGAGCGAGCCTGTGCCGAGTTGCAACGCCATTATCCAGCCCTGGTGGCCCCGATCAAGCCGAATCCTGACACCGCAACCTAATTCCCCTAAGCCTCTACCAGAAAGTCAATCAGAAACAACATTCCGCATCCACATCGCACCCATTACCCTTGCCGTAACAAATCCGGTCAAATCGGACAAACAGCCAAAATCGCTTGATTTGTGCCGCATACCGGATAGGCTATTTCCAGTGGGTTGCGCCGATGGCGAGATCAGCCTTCCTAACCTTCGCCTATAAACTCCACGCCGTCGCATGTTTCGTGAGTTGCGCATGTTTTCTGACGAAGAGGAGAATGATGGAGCGTGGCTTAATTTCGCTCCACACCCGGATCCAAGTTCAGACTCCGTCGCCCCGCCGGTGACGGAAGGCTGGGTGCCTGACGATCTGGAGACGGATCCAGCCATGCCGCCGGTTCCCCAATCCGCCGAGGCCGGCTGCACGCCATCGGGCTTCGCCGATTCCGATTCCGATTTGGCGCTTTCGGATGCGCTCGGCGATTCCGAACCCTTGTCCGCGTCCGCTTCCGCTTCCGGCCCGGCCGATGAAAATGGTGGTGTTCCGTCACTGCTATCCCGGGTGATCGACACTCATATGGGCGGCTTAAAACGCGAAGCCCCCTACAGCATCACGATCGATGGTCACCGAACCAGCGTCCGACTTGAACCCTATATGTGGGATTCGCTCCAGGATATCTGCTTGCGCGAAGGTATTGACGTTCATTCCCTATGTACCTTTATCGCCAACCGCCACCAGGGCCGGCGCAATTTGTCTTCGGCAATTCGCGTCTTTATTATGGCCTATTACCGTCAGGTGGCGGTGGAGCATGGCCTGCTACCAATCCCCGACACCAACGGGCGGGAGGGACCACGGAAGGGATTTCATGAAGCCAGCGTTGAGTTCGAATACCCTCCTTTCAACGTTTTTCAGGCCAACGTTTTTCAGGCTGAGGCCGGGCAAGCTTGTCCGTCGCAGCCAAACGCCCCCACTGGGGCTGAAGCCGAAGACACAGTTGAATTGGGCCCCGGTCGGCTCAGCGATGGGCAATTGCACAAATAATAGGCCACCCCTGTTGGGGCCGAACTTCCGTTACGCCGCGCTACTCAGTCCATTGTATTCGCAGGGATTATGCCGCACTTCACAGGTACCCCGCACCCAGCCTCGACGCCAGTGCATGCAAATTAGGCATTTGCCCGGAAATTGCCAACGATGACCGGCCGCCACACGAGAGGAAATGATCGGGTTTCGTCGCCTTGTCAGGGCTTTGTTCCGGCCGGCACGGTTCTTGAAAGACCATTCCCGAACGCTGCCCCCCCTCTTTCGAACCCACCGCCCGGCGGTGGAAGGGAGATCTGGCAGACGGAACAATTTGGCTCTAGCGGAAGAGGTTGGACATGAGTCGTTGGCTATGGATGTTGGCGCCGGCGGCGGCGCTGATCATGGGAGCAGCCGGATGGGCGGATACGGCTTTGGCCCAGGATGCGGCGGCGGCTCCGAAGCTTGATACCGGCGATACCGCGTGGATGCTTACATCGACCGCGTTGGTGCTGATGATGACCATTCCCGGCCTGGCGCTGTTCTATGGCGGCATGGTGCGGAAGAAGAATGTTCTGGCCACAGTAATGCAAAGTTTTGCCGTGACCTGCTTGATGACTGTTTTGTGGTTTGTCATCGGCTATTCCTTGTCGTTTACCGAAGGGGCCACACCTTATCTTGGTAGTTTGTCCCGTATGTTCCTTAGGGACATGACTCCGGATAAGATTCATGAACTAGCGCCGACGATCCCTGAGTCGGTGTTCATGATGTACCAAATGACCTTCGCCATCATCACACCCGCACTGATCGCGGGCGCATTCGCCGACCGCATGAAGTTCTCCGCCATGCTGATTTTCATGGGGCTGTGGTCGATTGTGGTCTATGCCCCGATTGCGCACTGGGTTTGGCACCCGACCGGTTTCCTGGCCAAGGACGGCGTGCTTGATTTCGCTGGCGGCACCGTGGTCCACATCAATGCTGGCGTAGCCGGTCTGATTTCAGTCCTGATGATCGGCAACCGCAAAGGCTATGGCACGGTAAACTTTTCACCGCACAATCTGGTGCTCAGCCTGATCGGTGCCTCGCTGCTGTGGGTGGGTTGGTTCGGTTTCAACGCCGGTTCGGCCGGGGGGGCTGGAACCCGTGCGGGCATGGCCATGGCAGTCACCCAAATCGCCGCCGCTGGTGCCGGGTTGTCATGGATGTTTGCGGAATGGCTCGCTCACGGCAAGCCTAGCGTGCTCGGCATCATCAGCGGCGCGGTTGCCGGCTTGGTCGCCATCACCCCGGCTTCCGGCTTTGTCGATCCGATGGGGGCAATCATCATCGGTCTGGCTTCGGGAGTGATCTGCTTCTGGTCGGCGACCAGCTTGAAGGCGGCGCTGGGTTATGACGACGCGCTGGACGCCTTCGGGGTACACGGCATCGGCGGTTTCCTGGGGGCGGTGTTGACCGGTGTTTTCGCCAAGGCCTCCATCGCCGGCACCGTTGCGGTCAACGGCGTGGTGCCGCCGCTAGGCTGGATCGAAGGCAATTTCGCGCAGGTTATCCTTCAGCTCAAGGGCGCCGGTTACACCATCGTCTGGTGTGCGGTTGGTACCTTCGTCATCCTCAAGCTGATTGATGTGGTGATCGGTCTGCGGGTGGACGAAGACGAGGAACGCGACGGTCTGGATCTGGCCCTGCACGGCGAAACCGTTCAGTAACCTTGTGGCTTCCTGATCCAAGAGTAACACGCCGCCGCCGGACTTCCGGCGGCGGCGTTGTTTTTGAACTCGGACCCGATCAAGAAAAGCCCTGATCAGGGTCACTCGTGGCTGAAATAATAGACATCGACCGGGCCGGCGCGGCGCGAGAGCAAGGCCACGAGCGGCAGATCGTTGCCGCTCGTGGCGCGGCCAAGGGCGCGATCGAACGCCGCTCGCTTGGTCGCGCCACCGAACAACAAAATCAGGTGCCGCGCTTCAACCAGCGCGCACAGACTGAGGCTGAGGCGCGCGCTACCATCCGGGGCAATCGCCGCTAAACACGGTGCCGCTCCCGGCTGCTTGCCCCACGATTGGCCAGGAAACAAGGAGGCGACATGGCCATCGGCCCCCAAGCCGAGCACTGCCACCTGCCACGGTCGCGGGCAAGAGGCGAGACGGGCGCTAACCTCGGTCAGTGCCAGCGCCGGTTCAACGGTTCCCTCCACCCACAACCCGACCAGACGCGCCGCCGCCGCCGGTCCGTGACGGAAAGCCGCACGGACCATGCCTTCGTTGCTGTCGGGATGGCCGACGGGAACCCAGCGCTCGTCACCGGTAATCACCGTCACCCGCGACCAGTCTAGCGGTTTATGCGCCAGCGCCTCCAGAAACCGCTGCGGCGTGGTTCCGCCTGGAACCACTAGCGACACCTGGTCCCGCTCGGCCAACCCGGCGGCCAGCGCCAACGCGACTGCGGAGGCCAACGCTTCGGCGCAAGGGGCGGCGCGGGAAAAACGGTGCTCGGCGATTTCTACGGCCATCATGTTAAGAGTTTCCACAACCAGAAGCTTCATCCCTAGGCCCTGGACCCGCGTCACCCTCCACTGTACAGAGAAAACGACTCTTTCTCACGAGATACAACTCATGCCCGCAGCCCCCCCCCTTTATTTCTGTGAATTGATAAAAGAAGATGGGGTCTGGGGAATTCATTCCCCAGGCGGGTTTGGGCGGCAGCCCAATAGGCCGATTTGGGCGGCTGCCCAATCTGAGGCAAGCGCGGCTTTAGCGCACCAGTGGTGGAGTTTTGATCCCCCTCCACGCGCAGCCCCCTATATTCACTGCGGCGTTGCTGGCATGGTCGGGACCGACTCGTCAGGGCGGGCCGGACGGGACCGCAGTATGGATGCTGCGGCAAAGATATTGAGCGGAGATGGTGTAATGCGGCTGCTTCTGGCGATTTTTCTTCCGTTCGTGCTGTTCTTCACCATCGGACGGCCGTTCGCGGGCATCTTCTGCCTGATTTTGCAAATGACTTTGCTCGGCTGGATACCGGCGGCACTGTGGGCGATCTTCGCGCTCAGTCAATACAAGACCGACCAGAAACTGGCCGATTTCACCTTGCGCATTACCCGCCGCTGACGCTAGACCGCCACCAGGGGCTTTGCCCCTGGATCTACCTTTAAGGAATCAGGCCCCCATGCGCGCGATGGTCGCGGTGGTGCTGTGTCCGGCCTGAAGATCGGCCAACAGTACCCGCCCACCATAGGAATGAACCACATCGCCGCCGATCACCTGCTCAAGCCGATAATCGGCCCCCTTGACCAACAGATCCGGACGCAGGGCGGTAATGGTTTCCAGCGGCGTGTCTTCGCCGAAAATCACCACCAAATCAACCGAGGCCAGCGAGGCCAGCACCGCCGCCCGCGCCGCTTCGGACTGCACCGGCCGCTTTTCGCCTTTCAGCCGACGCACCGACTCATCACTGTTCAACCCCACCACCAGCCGGTCGCACGCCGCGCGGGCCTGAGCCAGCAGCGAAACATGACCGGGATGGAGCAAATCGAAGCAGCCGTTGGTAAACCCGGCCTTAAGGCCGCGTCGTCGCCAGCGTTCCACTCGTTCCAGCGCCGCGTCCAGAGTGGCGACCTTGCTTTCGCCCACCCGCCATTCCTGTTCGTGCAGCGTGGCCAACAATTCGCTCTGGCGGGCGACCGCAGTGCCGACCTTGCCGACCACAATCCCGGCGGCCAGATTGGCCACCCGGGCGGCCTCGATCAGGCTAGCCCCGGCACCCAGCGCCGCAGCCAGGGTCGCGGCGACGGTATCCCCGGCCCCGGAAACGTCGTAAACTTCGCGGGCTGCGGCCGGCAGATGCGCGACCTCCCCAGCCGCAGTGACCACCGTCATGCCCTGTTCGCTGCGGGTGGCGACCACCGCACCCAGGCCACAATCGGCGATCAGCCAACGCGCGGCGACAACGATGTCGTCGTCGTTACCCACCGGCATACCGCCGGTGGCCTGCGACAGCTCCTTGCGGTTGGGTGTGACCACCGATGCCCCGCGATAGCGCCGATAATCGCTGCCCTTGGGATCGACCACCACCGGCCGCCCGGCGGCAATCGCGGCTGGAATCAGCGTCGCCAACAGAGTTTCAGTCAAGGTGCCCTTGCCGTAATCCGACAGCACCACCGCCGCCACCTCACCCAGCAGGGCACGGGCCGCCCCCAGCACCACTTCGGTCGAAGAGGTGGTCAGCGGAGCCACCCGTTCGCGATCGGCACGCAATAATTGCTGATTAGCGGCCAAGTATCTGGTCTTACGCGGCGTCTGCCGTCCGGGTTCTGTAACGATGTGGCAGCCGTCGGCCAAGCCTTCCTCAACCAAACGGTGAAGAATGTCGTCGCCGATGGCGTCGTCACCGACCACCGACACGAACCGGGCCACGCAGCCCAGCGCCGCGACATTGGCGGCAACGTTGCCGGCCCCGCCCAGCATCGACACTTCACGTTCGATGCGCAGCACCGGAATCGGGGCTTCGGGCGAGATGCGTTCGACCGTACCGTGAACGAAACGGTCGAGCATGGCATCACCCAGACACAATACCTGTGTGCCGGTCAGGGCGTCGATGATTCGGGCAAGGTCGCTCATGGCCCTATTTTAACCGTTGGCCGCAGCCGACGCCAGCCCTTATTCAACCGGTCCCTTGCCCCAGCCCCTTGCCAGAACGTGGAAGGTGACTACATTTCAGCCGAACCGGATGACTTCGTGGTAAGCTTGGCCGCCTTTTACGATAGAATCGATTAAAAGTTTCCTTCCGAATCGGGTAACTTCGTGAGAAAAAGGCTGTGGCCAAACCAGACTTGCGATCAGGAGATCCCATGACCCTTACGCTTAAGACTAAAATGTTCGGCACGGTGGCCCTGCTGGCGTTACTTTCGGTGGTGATGGTGGTGATGGGCATATCCTCACTGGCCGACGTTCGGCGGCAGGCGCAAAATGTGGAGTCCGCTGGCGACCGCACGGAACTGACCATCCAAGCCAATTTGGCGGCGGTGGACTGGGTCGGGAGCGTTGAATTCCTGACCATTTCGATCGCAACCCCGCAGCAAGTGGCGGCGCATCGCGACGAAGCGGCCAAGGAATATAAGCTGTTCCGGGAAAATTTGGATCGGCTGTACGCGGTAGTGATCCTGGAGCAAACACGCCAAGACATTCGACGGATTCGCGAGCTGGGCGATCAGTACAAGAAGGCCGAGCAGGAAATCGTTACATTCTTCCAGCAAAACAAATTTGAAGATGTCGAGCGAGTCGTGATCGCCGGGTCGCCGATTATCGACGAGATCAGCCATACCTTCAAGGTGATCCTGGAACGAATCAACGGCTTGCAAGAGCAGGCCAAGAAGGAAGGGCAGCAGGCCTACGACTCCGGCCGAACTCAACTGATCGTCGGTGCCACCATCGGCATTCTGGCCTTTGTCGGCTTGGCGCTGTGGGTGGTGATCGGCGGCGTCACTCGGCCGCTGGCGGCGATCACCGAAGCCATGAGCGAAGTGGCGGGGGGTAATTTCACGCTGACCGTTCCCGGAGCCGGGCGTGAAGACGAAATCGGGCAACTGGCCGGCGCGTTGGAAATCTTCCGCTGTAACGGCGAGGACAAGCTGCGCATGGAGGCGGATCAGGTTCGCCAGCGCCAGGAAGCGGAAGCGGAAAAGCGCCGAACCATGGCGCGATTGGCCGACGGCTTCGAATCGAGTGTCAAGGGCGTGGTTTCAGCGGTATCGGCGGCGGCAACCGAGTTGCAGGCAAGCGCGCAGAGTCTGACCGCCACCGCCGACCACACCAACGCACAATGTGCGACTGTGGCCGCAGCGGCCGAACAGGCATCAACCAATGTCAGCACGGTCGCGGCCGCGACCGAAGAACTGACCAGTTCAATCAACGAAATCAGCCGTCAGGTCAGCGACTCGGCCCGGATCGCCTCTCAAGCGGTCGAGGAGGCCAACCGCACCAACCACACCGTGGCGTCGTTGTCGGAAGCGGCGCAGAAGATCGGCGAAGTGGTCGGGCTGATCAACAACATCGCCAGTCAAACCAACCTCTTGGCGCTCAACGCCACCATCGAGGCGGCACGAGCCGGCGAGGCGGGCAAGGGTTTCGCCGTGGTCGCGTCGGAAGTTAAGAATTTGGCCAACCAAACCGCCAAGGCGACCGAGGACATTCAAAGCCAGGTGGCGCAGATGCAGTCGGTGACCGGCACCGCAGTTGATGCGATCAAGGGCATTTCCAAGACCATCGGCCGGATGAGCGAAATCACCACCACCATTGCCAGCGCGGTGGAGGAACAAGGGGCGGCTACCCGGGAAATCTCCCGTAATATTCAAGAGGCTTCGGCCGGAACCCAGGAAGTATCGGGCACGATCGGCAACGTCATTCAGACCGCAGCCGAAACCGGAGAAATGGCCGGCAGTGTTCTGGGGGCAGCGGGTGAGTTGTCGCGGCAATCATCGAGTTTGCAGCGTGAGGTGGATGGCTTCATCGACCGGATTCGCAGCTCCTGATTTCTGCCTCTCGTCAAAGCGGGTTCAGGGGATTCTAGACTCCTGGACCCGCTCTGTTTTAACAAAACCCCTCCGACTTTACTCAACATCTGTGGAACCGGCAATAAGTATCGGCGGCGACCGGGCGTCCATCATCAAGAATATGAGTAACATAATTCGCCTCAACCATTTCGCGCATTGACGGATACCACATCTTGGACGAAGGAACCTGGAAGGCGTGCTCCATGAAATCGCGACGTAGCCAGCGCGCACGGATCAAGTATTCCCGAATCTGGTTTTCCGCGTCTTCAATTTGTTTTTTACTCGCGGTGGACGCGCTGAATTTGTGAAAACCAAATCTGGCATTAGGACTGGCGATACGCATGTCGCCGCCGGCGAAGATCAGGGTGCAGGCGCTGAGGCAATGGCTAAGAACTTCAGTATTGTGACGCAGATTCATGATGCTTGACAGCATGTCCATGGCCACGCCGACGCTGCCGCCGGGACTTTCAAGTCTAATAATTGAAACAGCTGGATCACTGTACAAGATCTTGCTGAACGCCATCTCCATCCCGACCAGTATCTGTCCAGACATCTTAATTTCTTCGCGAGAAACGCGAGAGAACGCAGGGTGATTAGCCGCCACGACTGAATCGGAACCATCGGGCCGATAAATATTTTGGCGCGGTCTGGTGGGTTGATCGGGGGGCAGAAGCGAAACCTGCCGCTCCGGTTGACTTCCCGGCACGGGCACGCTGGCTTCCCGGGCCATGCGAGTCATCACCACGATTTCGCCAAGCGCGGCGACGGCATCGGCGATCTCAACCCCGATCACCAGCGCCACGACGGATACGAGGCCTTTGACCAGTAACGGCGACGCGATGCGGCCGGTTTGGGCCATGTGCTCGGTTGCCGCCCGCCAGCACCCAACCGCTTCCCAGGTCAGGATAATCAGCATCCCGATCCAGACCATGACCAGGGTTTGGAGCAGGGTATCGCCGTCTTCAATCGAACCCCGCCGGGCGTAATCCGTGGTCAGGGCCACAACTGTCCCGCAAATCAGCAACCCGGTCAGCGAGTTAAGCCAAAAACTGCGGGCCAGGGAGTGTTCCCCCTGCCAGTGTTCAGACATGTAACGAATCATGGCAGGCTTTCCATGCCAAGGCGAACCGTGGTCAGGTTCCACATCCTGATCAGAAGTCCGCATTGTGATACCACAACTTGAGTATAGCCGGTTAACGCGAGAGGTGGAATGGGATTGTGACCGTCAGCCAACCAGGGAGCAGCACAAACAACAGTTATAAAACGTTAAATATTCCAGGTTTTGCGAGGATGACCTGGCCTTGGCCGCTGGGATCGCCGATGATCGCGGCCAGAATTTCCATCAACCAGGGGTTTGACTCATGTCCTCTTTCGCCCAGCAGGTTGTCCTCGATGTGGCGCAACACCTCGTTGATCTTGGCGTCGATGTCGGTGCTGTCGGTGCCGAGCGCGAAGTCGACGCTCTTCTGGGTGATGCCGAAGGTGGTGTAGAGGTTGTAGAGGGTCTTGCCCGAGCCGCCGACGATGATGCCCTTCAGCGCCCCCATGCGCAGGTATTCGAGCGTCAGGGCGAACTTGCGCCGGCCGGCTTCGACCTTGCGCTGATAGGCCATGGTCATGCTGTCGGGACCGATCTGGCCCGGCGCGCGGCGGCCCTGGACATCGGCGGGCAGCACCAGTTCCTCGTGGGGAATGTGCGGCAC
>CAUYTZ010000084.1:0-1303 GCA_963575695.1 uncultured Gammaproteobacteria bacterium
AGCGAGTCCGGTTTCCAACTCCTGAAAGGTTTCGGCCATAACCGCCGCCGCCCGGCCATAATCGAGTGGACGCGCTCGGACCGATTTTACTTCTGGCATGGAATTCATGACCATTCCCAGTTTACCGGATGCTTTCGGCGGCCAGGGCTTTGCCCTGGACCCACTATATGTCAACGTTTAGCGCTGATGACCATTTCCAGGGGGAGTGTCGCGCAGTAGGGAACCATGAACGTAGCCAATGGTATGCCCGTTTTTGACCATTTTAAACCAGACCTCGTCGATCGCTGGCCCCTCAATTTCGATGCTGCGGCCACGGTCGAGAGTATCCAGTTCCCGGCCACGGCGGGAAGGTGCGCTACGCAAGATGGCATCGCTGGCGATCCAGCGTTTTCTTCGGCCGGTGGCGGCGTTGGCGGCGGTCGTGGGAACGGCTGGTGTCGCTCTGGTGCGATCATCGCCGGTCGGTGGGACGGTATCTGTGGCTGTGGTTGTGGGCGCGGGGGGTGGGGTGGTTGCGGAGGTGGCAGGTAGCCAAGCCGGTACTCGCGGGCCGCTGGGAGCCGCCAGAGGCGACGGCAGAACTAGTTTTGGGCCAGGGCGGACCACCGGTAGCGGTTTGGGCTTGGAGGAGGGGGGGGATTCCGGTTCGGCCGGGGTGACGGTGGCGACGGGATTCTCGGGAGGAAGGGGCGAGGGCGTTACGATTTCAGCGGTCGGTGCCGGCAGGGGTTCGGCGGCGCGACCGCCTTCAATCGAGATGGACAGGGCCAGAGTGGCTAGAATTAGAATAGTCGGGACAAGAGCGAACGGGGCCAAAGCGGGACGGTTTGGCCGGTGTCGTTGTTGGGTCTGTGACAGGTCGGCCATAAGTTTCGCGTCCTTATGCGGCGTTCAATCAAGCGTGATGCGGGCGATCAAGGTCGGCAAAGTCTGGCAACGGTAGAGGCCGTCCAGGGTTTGAACCTCGCTCAAACGCACAGTCAAGGCGCAGCCAAAGGTATTGATCGACAATTCGGTCTGGGACAGGGTGCCGAAGGCACTCGCCGGCTGGGTTATGCTGTAACCCTGGGCACCGAGTGTTCCGGTCATCACCCCGGCGGCGGGATCAAAATTGGCGATGGTCAGCGTGAGCGGACCCATGCGTATGCAGCCAGTGCGGTGCAGCGCGGCCTGACAAGGTTGGAGCGGGCGCGGCGGTTCTTCGTCCGGGCTCGCCAGGCGCGTACCGGTCTGGCCCAGACCGCCACACTCGGCCGCTGGGCCAATTGCAAAAGCACCTCCCGTTCCGGTATGTCCGGGGTGA
>CAUYTZ010000085.1:0-1149 GCA_963575695.1 uncultured Gammaproteobacteria bacterium
CTGGATCGGCAGAGGCCCGAATTGCTGTTCGCTCGGCGGCTGTAAAAAGCCGGAAGAAAGCGATTCGGCTCAACGTCTGGCCGGGAACCGCCCCAGGAGTCGGTTCCAATTGTGGAGGCAGCGTGAAAGTGCGTTTGGCCGTAGTTATGGGCTTTCGCATGAAGGCTGCGTAGAAAGCATACACAGCCATTCCGACAAGAAGGCCTGCAGCTAAGCCAGCCAGTTCATCGTAGATGACTTGGCTGAAGATCAAATGGACTACAAAATCTTCTCGGAATAATTCTGTAACGATCAGAAATCCAACGCCCGCACCAATTGCAGACAATATCACTAGTTTCAATGGTTCGCGCATGATGAATACTCCAATTCTGCTTTGTATCAGGATGATTGTATCTTTCAAAGTAGTGTGAAAGCGTCCGGAGCAGCCTGAAGAAAATGGCTCAATTCACCTTGTGTGTGGATGCATGTGCGCGCTGGTCGAAAGCGCCACGCGCATCATCAGGTAGGGGGCAGCCTGGCAGGGAAGCAGAAACGCTGATCTCAGCGGCTACGGGCGCTGTCGCCGATGCCACCTCCACCGACGGCAAACTGTCCCGGCTATTTGCGCGGCCCGCGTCCCAACCCAATCTTGACCGCGATTTCCGAGCGCTGTTGAGCATAATTGGGGGCGATCATCGGGTATTCGGCCGGCAAGTCCCACTTGGCGCGGTAGTCATTAACCGACAAGCCGTGGTCAGTTGCGATGTGGCGCTTGAGCATTTTCATCTTTCTGCCGCAATCCAGGCAAACAATGCTGTCGGGCTGGACTGACGGCAACGATACAAGCATCCAGCATCATAAACGTCAACCGGCGATAGCCATCTTGCTGATGCTCCAGATAAAATGAGACACCATGAAGAAAACCAAGAAACAGCGGCGGATCGCCAAGCGGGGTCAAAGCCCCACCAGGGCAAAGTTGCCGTGCAGACTCAGGCCACGCAGGTAGCCGGGACAGAAGCAGACCGGCTCAAACCGCCACCCGCGGCCGCCGCCGCACCCGCAACCAGGGCACGTTCATCGCCGCCGCCAAGCCCAGATCGCGCCCGGACAGCAGGCGACCAGCGGCGATGCCGATCTGCCCGGTCTTAAAATCCACCCCTGGCTGGCGAA
>CAUYTZ010000086.1:0-22855 GCA_963575695.1 uncultured Gammaproteobacteria bacterium
CATATCCATGTCCTGGATGTGCATGTACTCCACACCGATGTGGTTGCAATACGTACGGTGGAGCAGGTCCAGAATCTGGCGTAGTGTGGCGCTTTCCAGGCCAAAGGCGAAATTGATGAAGATGGGTCGATCGTAGTCGCCGGGGCCGAAGCCGTAAGTGCCGGGATCGAGTTCCGGCAGCATCGGCCGTTTTTCCAGGCCGAGCGGGTCGAGATCGGCCAGCAAGTGACCGCGCACGCGATAGACGCGGATCATCATCAGCGCGCGCACGCTGTCTAGAATCGCCGTGCGGAGTTGATCAACGCCCAACTGCGGTGCGACCATGGCCGACGGAGGAAACAGACCGGTGGCGGCATAGTCTGCGGAGCCAGCGGTAGCGCTGAGAGCGACGGCGGCGGCATGGGCATTGCCGATGACGGTGTGATCGCTGGGTGCCCAACTGGCACCACGCAATTCGTTCAGAACTTCGCGGCCGTCGTCATCCAGGCTGGCGAAGAACTCAGCCCAGCTCGCGTCAACCGCCCTGGGGTTTTCCGCGTACTTGGCGTACAGCTCGGCAATGAAGGTCGCGTTCGCGCCGTACAGGAACGAGGATTGTTCGAAGTATGCCGTCATCCGACTTTACGCGGGGTGCTTGGCCCGCGCCCTTCCGTCGTGGCCCATCGGTGGTAAAAGAGGGAAACCGTGTTTCCAGCTTTATTGCAGCCGGCCCGTCACTGTGCCTGACCTTCGGCACAGCAGGGGCCGCGTGGTGATCACGGCCCCCGGCGAGTGTAACGCGGTTTCCCCCGAACGAACAGAGTCCCTTTAGAGGTCAGCCCTTCATGGCCTTGAGCATCGTGCTGCCCAGGCTGGCGGGGCTGTCGGCAACCAGAATGCCGGCGGCACGCAGTGCGTCGATCTTGAAGTCGGCGGTATCGTCGCCGCCCGAGATCACCGCGCCAGCATGCCCCATGCGCCGTCCCGGAGGGGCGGTGCGGCCGGCGATGAAGCCGACCACAGGCTTCTTGGTCTTGGAGTTCCGAATGAATTCGGCACCCTTGACTTCGGCGTCGCCACCGATTTCACCGATCATGATGATCCCTTCGGACTCGGGGTCCGCCAGGAACATTTCTAGGCAATCGACGAAGTTGGTACCGTTGATCGGGTCGCCGCCGATGCCGATGCAGGTCGACTGACCCAGGCCAGCGGCCGTGGTCTGGGCAACCGCCTCGTACGTCAACGTGCCGGAACGTGACACGATACCGATCTTACCGCGACGGTGAATGTGACCGGGCATAATGCCGATCTTGCATTCATTGGGAGTGATCACGCCGGGGCAGTTCGGCCCGATCAAACGGGTGCCCGAATTGCGAAGTGCGCGCTTGACCGGCAGCATGTCCTGAACCGGAATGCCTTCGGTGATGCAGACCACCAGCGGAATGCCGGCGTCAATCGCTTCCAGAATCGCATCGGCAGCGAACGGCGGCGGGACATAGATCACGCTGGCGTTCGCGCCGGTCTTGGCCACCGCTTCGGACACGGTATCGAACACCGGCAGATCCAGGTGAGTGGAGCCGCCCTTGCCTGGGGTGACGCCACCAACCATCTTGGTGCCGTAGGCGATCGCCTGCTCAGAGTGGAAGGTGCCCTGCGCGCCGGTAAAGCCCTGGCAGATGACCTTCGTATTGGAGTTGACGAGGACGGCCATTTACTTCTTCTCCTTTACCGCCTTGACGATCTTCTCGGCGGCATCGGCAAGGTTGTCGGCGGAGAGAATCGGCAGACCGGATTCATTCAAAATCTTCTTGCCGAGATCGACGTTGGTCCCTTCCAGACGCACCACCAGGGGGACGTGCAGGCTGACCTCACGCGCGGCCGCAACCACACCTTCGGCGATCACGTCACAACGCATGATGCCGCCGAAGATGTTGACCAGAATGCCTTCGACATTCGGATCAGACAAAATCAGCTTGAACGCGGTGGTGACGCGGTCGCGGGTGGCACCGCCGCCGACATCAAGGAAGTTAGCGGGTTCGCCGCCATAGAGCTTGATGATGTCCATCGTGCCCATGGCCAAGCCCGCGCCGTTGACCATGCAGCCGATGTTGCCATCGAGCTTGACATAGTTCAGTTCGTGCTTGTTGGCTTCGGTTTCGGCCGGGTCTTCTTCCGACTCGTCGCGCATTTCGGCCACGTCTTTGTGGCGGAACAGCGCGTTGTCGTCGAAGCCCATCTTGGCATCCAGCGCGATCACGTCGCCCGCGCCGGTCACAACCAACGGGTTGACTTCGACCATCGACGCATCGAGTTCTGTGAATGCCTTGTAGAGCGCCAGGAAGAACTTAACCCCGACATTGACCTGTTTGCCTTCCAGGCCGAGCGCGAAGGCGAGCTTGCGGGCATGGAAGCCCTGCATTCCCATCACTGGATCGATCGCAACCTTAAGGATCTTTTCCGGATGATGATGGGCAACCTCTTCGATCTCCATGCCACCTTCAGTCGAGGCGACAGCCGTGATGGTCGAGGTGGAGCGATCGATCAGCATACTGACATAAAGCTCGCGCTTGATGTCACAGCCTTCTTCGATATAGAGGCGCTTGACTTCCTTACCGGCGGGGCCGGTCTGCTTGGTGATCAGGACATGGCCAAGCATTTCAGCGGTGTTGCTGCCGACATCTTCAATCGACTTGACCACCCGGACGCCGCCCTTACCTTGCGGGTTGTCCTTGAAACGTCCAGCACCCCGGCCACCGGCGTGGATCTGGGATTTGACCACCCACACAGGCCCGCCCAACTCTCGGGCGATGCTTTCAGCTTCCTGTGGGGTATAGGCGACGCCGCCCTTCGGCACGGCGACACCATATTTTTTGAGCAGGCTCTTGGCCTGATATTCATGAATGTTCATGAGCCTCTGGTGCTCGGCTGTTGGGGACACTTCACGGCGCGCGACCAACGCGGATGCCGTGGCCGGACCCCCCCGGCGGGCGCACTCTAAACGTGGTTGCGCTGCGGTTCAATGACATCACGAGGTCATTGCCCATCATTTCCGGCATGGCTTGGTTTCGCCATCGGAGGGGCCGCTCTGCGCAGGCGGTGGAATTGGTTCCGCCAGACCGGTTCTAGTCACTCTACGGCCCTAGCCACTCTACGGTTGAGTTCGCGCAGGCACGCACCTTGGTCCGGTTGATAGGCGTGCTCAACCCACCATTCCTTGATCTCGGTCAACAGCCGGCCGATTTCGGGGCCGTGTGGCACCCCCATTTTGATGAGCTCTCGGCCGGAAAGCGGGAAGCGGGCGCAGTCCCATTCGCTGACGGCTTCATGGGCGGCGGTCCATTGATCAAATAAGGGCAGGGCAGAGCGGTCGGCCGCAGCGTTGAGGTAAATCAGTTTCAGATAAAGATCGGAGTCGGCCAAGCGCAGCAGGTGGCGGCGGCAGTCGGCCGGGGCATCATCCCAGCGTGGCTGTACCGGCGGGTTAACCAGTGCGCACAAATGGTTGCGTTCGGCATTTGAAAGCCGCAACCGTTCGGCGGTGGCTAGGGCGGTGTCGCGTTGGCCAGTGGGCAGCAGCGCCGCCAACCGCACCACTTGTCGTCCGGGTTGTCGTCCGGCGGCGGGAATGTCCAATTCGCGTTCGATCGCGATCAGGCGTTTCAAGCATCGGGTGTTGGTTGCGGCGGGCAGCAGCGGGGTTAGAATGCCGTCGTTGACCATGCGCCGCCATACCGCTGGGCAGGACTCGAGCACCAGCAGCTTGAATAACTCCGCCCGCACCCGTTCCCCGGACAGCGTCGCCAATCGCGGTGCGGCGACACGGCACGCGGTAAGCGCCTCGGCATCGGGCTGGCCACGACCAAAGCGGGCATGAAAGCGGAAGAAGCGCAGAACACGCAGCACGTCTTCCTCGATCCGTTCAGCGGCGGCACTGATGAAGCGAACCTTGCCCGCTTTGAGATCGGCCGCACCGTCGAACGGATCGAACAAGGTACCATCAGGCCGACATGACAGCGCGTTAATGGTCAAGTCGCGTCGAGCGGCGTCGGCCTGCCAGTCGTCGGTGAATTCAACCACGGCGTGGCGGCCGTCGCAGGCAAGATCGCGACGCAAGGTGGTGATTTCGAACGTCGAGCGTCCGGCGACGGCGGTGACTGTGCCGTGGGCGATGCCGGTCGGCACCACCTTTATCCTGGCCGCTTTAAGGCGTCTGGTCACCTCATTCGGGGGCAGTGGGGTGGCAATATCAATGTCGGTGATCCGGATTCCGGCCAGGGCGTCGCGCACGCAGCCGCCGATAAAACGCGCTTCGGCACCATCGGTTCCGGCCAGGGCGGCGAACACGCGCGCAACCTCGGTGCCGGTCATCCAGCGTTGAACCGCCAAGCAGGATGAGATCATTTTATGGTCATCCAGATAGTGTTGGGAGGTGATGATAACGTAAAAAATGAAGTGGGGCCAGGGCTGAGGCTTGGCCCCACTTCATTCGGGAACGTAACGATGGCATCCTGAATAGCGATGTCGGAATAAACCCTTGCGTCGATTGAGAGAGGGGGCTAAACTGCCTGCCTGAGACGCTATACGCACGTGCCTATGGCCCGATGGGTTATGCTACGACGGACGCGTCCTTTTTGGAGGAGCCGGTCGAAGGTGGGCTGGCACCCGAAAGGGAGGTGGACATGATCGTTACCTGCGGGAATATCCCGGCACCTGAATCCCGATCCGCTCGATCTATGTTCAGTAGCTGACCGCAGCGACGGCAATCGCCGGGCGGTTGTATGCTGCGGTTTGTTGGTGATCGCCCGTGGCCTCTGGTTCAAAGAGGGGCTGCGCTCGGTGCGTTGTTTCTGTTTCGGTTTATAATCAGCCCCGTTTCGAGTTTTTACGTCAGACATCACGGGAGAACATGATGGCCAAAACGGCTCCTCATTTGCGGTCGGGCTTGGACCCGGAATGGGCACCGAAAAAGGCCCAGGTCGAGTCGATGCAGCTCCAGGATGGCGGTAACGTCACCGTTGGGCCGTGGAAGCAGGACCATCATGCCCCCGATCATTTCGTTGTTCGTGATGGCCGTTGCTTTGCCGGCACTCATTTGATCATCGATCTGTGGGGTGCCAGTCGCCTGGACGACTTGGACCACATCCGTGAAACCCTGGTTGAAGCGATTGAGGTGGCCGGGGCGACGCTGCTGCACATTCATTTGCACCATTTCACCCCCAATGGCGGTGTCTCCGGGGTGGCGGTGCTGGCCGAGTCGCACATCAGCATTCATACTTGGCCAGAGCGAAATTACGCCGCGCTCGATATTTTTATGTGTGGCGACGCCCAGCCGGAGAAGGCGATTCCGGTGCTGGAGCGGGCCTTTACGCCGTCGGAGACCAAGGTTAACGAGATGTTGCGCGGCGAAGTTTTTTAGGGACTCTACGTTAGGGACATTGACGCACGGCCTTCGGCGACCAAGGGTTAGGGTGCCTTAGGGGCACTGACTTCAGAACTCAATTCCGATCTGGGCCTTGATTCCGGATTGGAAAGGATGCTTGGTCGGTGCCATCTCCGTGACCAGATCGGCGCTGTCGATCAGTGCCGGCGGGGCGTGACGGCCGGTAACGATGACATGAAGGTCGGGCCGGCGATTGGCCAGCGTCGTCACCACCTCGTCTGTCGCCAAGGTGCCGTAACGCAGTGGGATGGTCAATTCATCCAGCACCACCAGCCGATAGCGGGGGTCGGCCAGCATCTCCTTCGACACCACCCACGCCGCTTCTGCGGCGGCGCGGTCGCGGTCGCGGTCCTGGGTTTCCCAGGTAAAGCCCTCGCCCATTACCCGATGAGTGAGCAGGTCGGAAAACCGTTCCAGTGCCGCCACTTCCCCCGGCTGCCAGCCGCCTTTAACAAACTGGACCAGCCCGACATGAAAGCCGTGACCGAAGGCGCGGACCATCAACCCCAGTGCGGCGGTGGTCTTGCCCTTGCCGTTGCCGGTGTGAACCAGCAGCAGCCCCTTTTCCGCGCTGCGGTTCGCGACTCGAGACTCCTGCACCGCTTTACGATGGGCCATTTTACGCTTGTAGTCGTCGTCTCCGGTCACTGCCGCCCTACACTCACGTTGAATTTTTCTTCGTCGTTGGATCAATGATGCAGCATTGCACGTCCGCGCAGGAAATCGCCCAACCTGCGGTCGGCATTAAGGATATGCCCGATTAGCCAGTGCGACAGGAAGCTGAGCAGGAACGTCCCGACATCGGAGCCGACACCGCATTGATTGCCGATTACCGAGATCTGCTTGCGGAAACGGTCGTGCAGGCGCTTGTGAACCTCATAATCGGGATAGTTGTGCTCCCGCATCAGGGTTTCTTCATTATTAAAGTGATAGTCGGTATATTCGGCCAATTCCTCCTGAATCCCGAGCGCAAACTCCTCTCCGCGCCCTTCGTTGGCGGCAGTGGCAAATCGGTTGAAAATCTCCAACAGGTGCTGGTGGTCGGCATCCATCACAGAATTGCCGGTGCGGAATGAATCGCTCCATTCGACCAAGTCCCACTGCAGTTCCATGCTCATGGCCTGCGTCCCGGCTCTGCGTTCGGTTTGCACGGTGGAAGTGAGCATTGTCTTGCCGCTTTCTGGAACCCGGCCGGGTTCCTTTGGCCTCTGTAGAAGGGGGGTAGATATTCTGGGGTCATGGCCTGAATGCCGTTCCCTCGTGATGTTGAATAAGCCCCTGTGGTGGAACCAGTCCCGTAACAAGCCTACATTCGCAGCCAAACCTGCGCAGCCCCATCCTCGGCACGACCCGGAGCGACAGTTTGTCCGAGCGACAGTTTGATCAGGGCACCGGCTACCCCGTATACATAGGGCAACGCGATGAAAAGGGCAAAGTAATTTTTCACAAGTTCTCGTGTCTATTGTGCAACGCACACTGTTGTCACTTTGCAACCCATGATGTCCGGAGATGACTGCCATACCGTAATCGCCTGAAAGGCGGTAAAGAAGCGCAACAAATTTTAGTGGATTACTTGGTAAGGCGATCCAAGATCGACTGCGGCATTGGGGTTTACCCCGGGTGGGGTTCGGTTCACAACATCCCCAGCCTTAGTAGAGTTAGGTGGATTTTAGTCACTGAACTTGCCATAGCTGGCGGTGAACGCGGCTCATGCGACTTTTTTGTGCATAAAATGGTTTAGGGGCCATTTTGCCTGATTACCGCAGAGCACACGCCGACGACAACCTCATCCGCTTCAGCCGACGGGTGGCTTCGGCGATGGTTTCGGTTGAGCCCGCGAAGGAAAAACGTACGAACCGTCGGCCATAGGTGGGGTCGAAATCGATGCCGGGTGTGATCGCGACGCCAGTTTCGGCTAGAATCCGCTGGCACAGCGACTCGCTGTCGTTGGTTAGGGCCGAGACATCGGCATAGAGGTAAAAGGCCCCGTCGGCCGGGGCCAGACGGTCGAAGCCGGCGGCGGGCAACTCGTGCAACAGCAGTTCTCGGTTGCGGGCATAGCGGGCGACGTGACCGTTCAATTCCTCGGCACAGTCGAAGGCGGCAACGCCAGCGATCTGCGACAGAGTCGGCGCGGAGATGAACAGGTTTTGGGCCAGACGTTCGACCGAACGGGCCAGATCGTCCGGAACCACCAGCCAGCCCAGGCGCCAGCCGGTCATGGAAAAATACTTGGAAAAGGAATTGACCACCACCGCGTTTGAATCGGCAGCCAGAGCGGTGACCGCCGCTGGGCCATAGGTTAGGCCATGATAAATCTCATCCGAAATCAGGCGGATGCCGTGCTCGGCACAATAGCCGGCCAGACGGCGCAACTCGGCTTCGGCCAGCATGGTTCCGGTGGGATTGGATGGGCTGGCGATGATCAGCCCGTCTGGGGCCGGATCAAGCGCCGCCAGCATGTTCACTGTGGGCTGAAACCGGCTCTCCGGCCCGGTCGCAAGTTCAATCGGCACCACACCCAGCGCCGACAAGGTGTTGCGATAGGCGGGATAAGAGGGGCTGGCCATCGCCACCCGGTCGCCGGGATCGAACGCGGCCAGAAAGGATAGGATGAAGCCGGCCGAGGAACCGGTGGTGACCACCACCCGCCGCGCCGGCAGCTCCACACCATAGGTTTGGCGGTAATGCTCGGCGATGGCGGCGCGCAATGGCGGGATGCCTAGCGCCTCGGTGTAGCCGATCCGGTTGTGCTCCAAGGCCGCACGCGCCGCAGCCAGCACTCCGGCTGGAGCCGGGGTGGATGGTTGGCCGACTTCCAGATGCAGCACCTCGCCGCCAGCGCGTTCACGCTCGGCCGCCGCGCGCATCACCTCCATAACAAAGAACGGAGCAATCGCGCCCCGACGCGCAACTTTCACAGCCCTACTCCCGCGATGGTTTTATCTAGCTTTAAGATAAAGAATGGGGTCTGGGGAATTCGTTCCCCAGGCAGGCTTGGGCGGCAGCCCAACTGTGGCATACCTGGGCAGTGGCTTTCTTTAATATCCACATCCTCCTCACCATCGACCGGGCCACCATCGACCGGCAGAGTCATAATCACGGTGGTGCCTTTGCCTTTGACGCTGTGGATGGAAAACGATCCATTTTGGCATTCGATCAGCCGTCTGACCAGCGGCAGGCCCAGGCCAGTGCCGCCATTCGTTTTGGTGAACCCGGAACTCACCTGGGCAAAGGGAGTCATGGCGACGGTGAGTTCCTCCGAGGTCATGCCGATCCCATTGTCGGCGATGAGGATCGATACGTGTTTGGCGTTAGAGCGCCCAATTTTGATCGTGACCGCAGTGCCGTTATGTGAGAATTTGGTCGAATTAGACAGAATGTTGAGCACAGCCTGGCGAACCCGGTCCGGATCGCAATAAGACAGGCAGTTCGTGTCACCTTCAATCTTCAGCGGCATCGATTTTTCTTTGCGCAAAGGCAGCGTGATCTCGGCGCACCCCTTGATCAGCTCAACCAGATCGACATGAGTTCTGTTAAAAATGAGATTGCCATTTTCCAGTTGCGCCATGTCTAGAATATCATTGACCATGTTCAACAGATGAGAGCCGGCGGATTGGATGCCGTCCAGATAGAGACCAGACTGTCGATCCTGGTCTTTCAGGTTGAGATCGGACATCAAGGATGAAAAACCAATAATGGCATTGAGTGGGGTACGGAATTCATGGCTCATATTGGCGATGAAGTCGCCCTTGAGCCTATCGGCCTCCTCCGCTTTCTTTCGCGCCAACTCCAGAGCAACGGCTTGCTTTTTAAGTCTCTGTGCATCGTCTTCCAGGCTTTGTGCTTGTTGATTTATGACCCGTGCCCGGCGCTGCCCGATTACGGCCAGCACGATGAGAATGACGCTGAAAGCGAAGGCGGTAAGGGCGACCAGCTTGGTTTCTTCATAAAATTCGGCAAGAACCTCGTCTTCGGCCAGACCGACGGCGATCACCAGCCCATACTCACCAAGGGATCTATAGCTAAGAACTTTGGCAACACCATCGATCGCTTCAGTGGTGGTGATGTAGATCGTATCATGATCTTTTTTGTCCTGTGCCAGCGCCAGTGTTCGTTTCATTCCGGGGGAGCTTGCCGGTTGGCCATAGGACACACCGGCTGCGGTCGCTCGGGCGAAGATGGTGCTGTCCATGCCCATCAGGGTGATTATCCCGCGCTGCCCCATCGGTATCCGGCGGTAAAATGAGCCGAAATGCTCGGGATTGAGCGAAATTCCGACCATGCCGACAAAATCACCCTGGTCGTTCCAGATGCCGCGGGCAAAGATCGAAGACAAAAGGTTGGTGGCTCGGCTAATGACGGGTGACGAAATATAGAGTGTGTCATTCTGGGTTGCTTTGGATTTTATAAACCACGGGCGATCGCTGATATTGGCGTTCTGGTTCGCGTTGCTGATGGTTGTTGATGTAAGACCCCCATCGCGAGCAAAAAAGCTTAAATTGTAAATGGCTTTGTCCAGGCCGCTGGTAAGGGCCATTTTTTTGTACAGGTCTCGCCAGCGCAAGGAGTCACGCTCAAAACGAACCGCAACCAAGATTTGGTCGATGGTTAAAACCGTTTGCCGGATTTGGCCTTCAAGCACTTGGGCATAGTTGGCGGTCGTCTGTCTGGCGCTGGCGATGAACTGGTCCCGATCATTGAGCCGGTCAACGATAACCATTGCCCAGGTTAGGCACGTCACCGCACCACAACTAATCAAAACCGTATAGGTTTTGATTAGTTGTCGAAATGGAAGCCGGAGTGACTTTGCCAGGGCCATCGACAACGCTCCGTTCGCAATGAATAATAATTAGGCAGATAACCCGAGACGAACCAGATTAAACTCAATCCAATATAGTGCGGATCATCCGATCCGGCAAAGCCGTTTTCAAAGTATGCGGTGGCGTGGAAAAGTGAACCCCTTATCAGGGGGCGTGGTGGTGGGCGGTTAGGATTGGCGACGGACCGGAGGAATAAGTCAATGAGCGAACTGAAGAAAAAGGGTGGGTGTCCGATTTGTGGCCAGCCGGTGGTTTCGGCGGTGCGGCCGTTCTGTTCCAAGCGGTGCGCCGACATCGATTTGTCGCGCTGGCTGAAGGGTGTGTACCGCGTTCCGAGCGATGAGGCCGTAGAGGCCAGTGCGAACGGAGATGACGCGTGACCGTAGGGAGTAACCGACCCAAGGACAAGGCCAATGGTTGGCAATACGAAGTTGGGACTGGATGATATGACCACAATTACCACCGAAGATCTGATCGCGGCCGACCGGGACCACGTCTGGCATCCGTTCACCCAGGCACAGACCGCGCCATCGCCGCCTGTGATCAGCCATGCCCGTGGGGCCTGCCTGTACACCAGTGACGGGCGCGAAATCCTGGACATGATTTCGTCGTGGTGGGTCACTCTGCACGGCCATGCCGAGCCGGCCATCGTGCGCGCCATCGCCGAGCAGGCGGGACGGCTTGAACAGGTGATCTTCGCCGATTTCACCCATGAGCCGGCGGTACAATTGGCGCAGCGGCTGACCGCAGCGTTGCCTGCCGGTTTGACCCGGGTGTTCTATTCCGATGACGGCTCAACCAGCGTCGAGGTCGCACTGAAGATGGCCTGGCAGTACTGGCGCAATTGCGGCCAGAACCAGCGGCACCGGTTCCTGTCCTTCGCTGGCGGCTATCACGGCGACACTTTCGGTGCTATGGCCGCTGGACGCGGCTCCGGCTTCCATGGCCCGTTTGAGAGCCTGCTGTTCGAGGTTGAGGCACTGCCCTTTCCGGCGACCTGGGAGGGCGACGATGCGGTTGAGGCCAAGGAGGCGGCCAGTCTGGCCGTGCTGGACCAGTGGCTCGACCGGCACGGCACTGAAACCGTAGCCCTGATCGCCGAGCCGTTGCTGCAAGGGGCCGGGGGTATGCGCCTGTGCCGGCCACAGTTCCTGAGCGCGGTCGCCCTGCGGCTGAAGGCGGCCGGTGTGCTGCTGATCCTGGATGAAGTCATGACTGGTTTTGGCCGCACCGGCAGCCTGTTTGCCTGTCAGCAGGCGGGGGTTACGCCGGATTTGATTTGTCTGTCCAAAGGGTTGACTGGCGGTTTTCTGCCGTTGTCGGTCACGGTATGCGGCGAGGAGATTTATCAAGCCTTTCTCGGTGGCGATTTTGACCGTGCCTTTGCTCATGGTCACTCATTTACCGCCAATCCGTTGGGGTGCGCAGCCGCACTGGCCTCGCTGACGCTGCTGCTCGATCCGGCTTCCCTTCTTCGCCGTCAGGTGATTGCCGCTAGCCACCAGGAATGGATTCAAGGGCTTGCCGACCACCCGTATCTGGTTCATCCTCGTCGACTTGGCACCATCGTCGCAGTTGAAGTGAACGGGGCCGAAGCCGGCTATAGCGCCGCAGTCGGGCCGCGTTTGAAGCGGTTTTTTGGGGAGCGGGGATTGCTGATCCGGCCCTTGGGGGGGGTGATCTACCTGTTGCCGCCCTATTGCACCAGCCCAGAGCAGTTAACGCGGGCCTATACCGCGATCGAGGATGCCGCCCGACTTTGCCGCTGACTTGGCTCCGGCTTCGCCACTTGGTCACCGCCGGAAGCCGACTGGCTTTGCCCATGTCAGCGGCCGGCGAAGACAGAACAGCAGCCTTGAGGCGACTGGGGGCAACAGATAATCAAGCCAGTTATTCACAGCGGTTGAAAACCAGTGCTTGGTTTGATTTTCGGGATGCTGGCCCCGCAAGTGGGGGCGAGATTTGGGGTTGACAGGTGTTTCTTCGTTTAAAAACAATTGGTTAGTTTTTGCCTATTTTTTGGGCAAACTCTGGCAAGGCTATGGTTTGACGGGGATCGGACGGAGTCCTAAACAGGTTATCCCAAGACTTATCCACAGGTTTGGTGGATGGTTGGCAAAGCCGTTGTATCCCGGTGGGTTGGCGCTAGTAACCAAGGGATTACCGCCTGCGGCCCCGGCGGGAGTGGGGCGGCGAGTGGCGGGTGATTCGCGTCGGGCCGGCTGGCTTTTAAAGGAATCGCGATTGGGCTGCCGCCCAATCGCACAAGCGATAACCTGGGCAGTTACCTTTATCCTCGCTCCGCCAGCGATCCCAGCCAGCCGGCCAGATCATCGGTGGTGTGGTCAATATAAGGCAGCATATCGGGATCGGGCTGGCCCCAGCGCGAGGCGCTACGCACCCAGACCGTGGCCATGCCCAGCGTGTGCGCCGGAATGAGGTTGGCGGCCATGTCTTCGACCATGCACGCCCGGGTCGGATCGATCTCGTGGCGCTGAATCAAGGCCTGATACGGGCGCGGATCGGGCTTAGGCAGGAAGTCGGCGGCGGTGATGTCGTGAATCAGTTCGATTTGGTCGGCAAGGCCGATCCGGTCCAGCACCGCGCGGGCGTGAGCGGTCGAGGCGTTGGTGTAGACCAGCTTGCGCCCGGGCAAAGCGGCCAGAGCCTTGGCCATGCGGGCGTCGGGACTGAGCACCGACAAATTGATCGCGTGGACGTAATCCAGGAATGAAACCGGGTTGACGCCGTATTCAACCATCAACCCACGTAGAGTTGTGCCATGGGTACGGAACAGCCGCTTCTGGCAGCGCCGGGCTTCGTCATAAGGCAATTCGAAGCGGTCGGCGATAAACTCCCCCATCCGTCGTTCGATCTGGGTGAACAGATCGGACGACGGCGGATAGAGCGTGTTGTCCAGGTCAAAGATCCAGGTCTCGACCCATTCGAGCAGGGGGGCTGCGGCTATAGCATCGACTCCAGCACCCGATCGGGCGGGGCGTGCCCGTCGGAGAAGGTCTTGATGTTGATGATCACCTTTTCGCCCATGTCGATCCGACCTTCGATGGTTGCCGACCCCATGTGCGGCAGCAGGACAACATTATTCAGTGCAACCAGCTTGGGATTGACCGCCGGTTCGTGTTCGAACACGTCCAACCCGGCTCCGGCCAGTTCGCCCTTGGCCAGCATACGGGTCAGTGCGTTTTCGTCGATCACTTCGCCGCGTGAGGTGTTGACCACGATCGCGAGCGGCTTAAGCAACGCCAGCCGGCGCGCCGACAGCAGGTGGAAGGTGGCCGGCGTGTGCGGGCAGTTGACGGAGATGATATCTACTCGTGGCAGCATCAGATCCAGGGACTCCCACCAGGTCGCTTCGAATTCGGATTCAATGTCCGGATGCACGCGCCGTTGGTCGTGATAGTGGATCGACAGACCGAAGGTTTTGGCGCGTTTGGCCAACGCTTGGCCGATTCGACCAAAGCCAATGATGCCCAGTCGCTTGCCGTAAATGCTGTGGCCGAGCATCGTCGTCGGCCCCCACCCCTTCCATTGGCCCGAGCGCATCAGCCGTTCGCCCTCCGCCAGACGGCGGGCGACGGCCAGAATCAGGGCCATGGTCATATCGGCGGTGTCTTCGGTCAGCACGCCCGGAGTATTGGTTACCGTGATGTTGCGCATACGCGCGGTCTTAAGGTCGATGTGGTCCACGCCGGTGCCGAACGAGGCGATCAGGCGCAAATTGGGGCCAACCTGGGACAGTAGTTTGGCGTCAATCCGATCGGTGACGGTTGGGACCAGAACATCGGCCTCTTTGACCGCCTCGATCAATTCGCCGGTGGTCATCGGTGTGTCGTCGGTGCGCAGGCGCGTATCGAACAGCTCCATCAACCGGGTCTCGATCGCGTCCGGCAATTTGCGCGTCACCACAACCAGGGGCTTTTTCTTATCGGTCATCGGAGCAGCTCTCTCAAAGGTGTGGGGTTGGAAATACCAGGGACGGGCCGGTCTTGTCCAGACGGGCGTTGACGGATTTGCCGTGTGTGCGGGCAATCGCCGTCCTTGACAGGATCGTGTCGCCGGCCTTGAGTGCGCGGGTTGCGCGTGCGCGGGTTTCCCGGGCATGATTTCGGCGAGCATCAAACACGGCAAGGGGCGAACGATGAGGCTGAACGAGGGGCGGGCTTCGATACGGGCGATCATGGCGCTGGCGGCGGTTTTGGCGGCGTCGGCGGTGGACCCGGTAGCTGCGGCGGGAGCGACTTCTTCCCCGACTCCGCCTCCTTCATCTTCTTCTCCGCCTGCGGCGACCCAGCCCCAAACTCCGCCGGCGGGCGATGACCAGAGCGGCGGCTCGGGCAGTGCGGTCAAGACCACCGGCCTGCCGGTCCCGCGCTATGTGTCGCTACGTTCGGGCGAAGTCAACGTCCGTACCGGGCCGGGTATGAGTTATCCGGTTGAATGGGTGTTCTTGAAGCGGGAAATGCCGGTCGAAATTACCGCCGAATTCGATACCTGGCGGCGGATTCGTGATGTTGAGGGCAGTGAGGGGTGGGTACACCAAAGTATGTTGTCTGGACGGCGCTCGGTGTTGGTCCGGGGGGAGGTGCGCACGTTGCGCCGGGAGCCGCGCCCCGATGCCGTCGCCGTGGCTCGGGTCGAACCGGGTGTTATCGGAATGCTCGCCCGTTGCCGGGCTGAGTGGTGCGAAGTCGATCTCGGTGGTTATCGTGGTTGGCTGTTGCGGGCCCAGGTCTGGGGCATTTATTCCAACGAAAAGATGGAATAGGCACTGGAAGCGGGGGGCTTTACCTTCCCCCGTCCCGTTGGCGAAGTGCCTTATATTTCTACCCTGATCCCGATTTCTACCACCTGCTTTTCCGGGATGCGGAAGAATTCGGAGGCGTCGGTCGCGTTGCGGGCCATAAATGCGAACAGCCATTCCGCGAGTCCAGTCATCGCCGGATTGTCTTCGCGCGCGACCACGCTTTCGTGACCGACATAGAAAGTGATTTGATCAGGGTCGAGGTTAAGCCGTGGCTCAAACCGCTCGCAGCCACGCAGCGCGACTGGAATGTTTGGTGTTTGCATGAAGCCGTAACGGGCCGTAACCCGCCAGCAGCCCTGGCCCAAATCAACCACTTCCAGCCGGTGGCCCGCCGAGACCTTAGGCTTTTCCTCGGTCACGATCACCAGAAACACGACCGTGGTTTGCAGCATCCGATGGTGGCGCAAGTGGTGGACCATCATCGCCGGTGCCATTTCCGCGGATTTGGTCATGAACACGCCGACGCCGTCTGGTCGATGCGGAGCCAACTTCGGCAACTGGCTCAGAAACTCGTCCAGCGGTTGAGTGAGGGAGTGAAGGCGGCTAAACAGGTAATCGTTGCCGCGTCGCCAGATGTCCATGACCACGAAAATGGCACCGCCTGCGGTCAGCGGTAGCCAGCCGCCATCGGGCAGTTTGACCAAATTAGCGGCCAGGAACACCACATCCACGGTTATGAACACCACCGCCACCATCGCCACCACTGCCGTCGGCCACTGCCAGTGCTCGCGCATCGCCACCAGCAGCAGCAGGGTGGTGATGAGCATGGTCGCCGATACCGCGATGCCATAGGCCGCAGCCAGATCGTCGGATCGGTGAAACACCACCGCGACGATGAGTGTCAGGATCATCAAGGTATAGTTGACTGCCGGCAGGTAAATCTGGCCATAGCCCTCGGTCGAAGTCTGGATGATGCGCATGCGCGGTGCCAAGCCCATGAGAATCGCCTGGCGGGTGAGCGAGAACACGCCCGAAATCAGCGCTTGCGAAGCGATAACGGTGGCAGCGGTGGCAAGCACCACCAGCGGCAGCGTCAACCCGGTTGGAGCCAGATGGAAGAACGGGTTGCTGATCGCGCTGGGATCGGCCAGTACGATTGCCGCCTGGCCGGCGTAATTGAGCAGCAACGCTGGCAGCACCAAGACGAACCAGGAGAAGCGAATCGGGCGGCGACCGACATGGCCCATGTCGGCGTACAGCGCCTCGCCGCCGGTTACGGCCAGGAACACCGCGCCACCGACCACGAAGGCCGTGCGCGGGCTGTCGGTCAGCAGTGCCAAAGCGTAGCGTGGATCAAGGGCGGCTGCCACCTGCGGGGTGTGCATGATGCCGCCCAAGCCGAGCAAGGCGATAATGGCGAACCAGACCGCCATCACGGGGCCGAACAGTCGGCCAATTTCAGCAGTGCCACGGTGTTGAATGGCGAACAGCATAATCAGAATCGCCACCGCCAGTGGCTTGACATAAGGGCCGAACAGTGGCGTCGCCACTTCCAGGCCCTCAACCGCACTTAGAACAGAAATAGCTGGCGTGATCACACCGTCTCCGTAGAGCAGTGTGGCACCGAAAATACCGATTACCAGTAACCACGTTCGCCGCTGTCCCCGATTACCGCTCCATGGTCTGACCAGAGCCAGCAGTGCCAGGATACCACCTTCGCCATGGTTGTCGGCGCGCATCACGAACACCACATATTTGATCGAGATGATCACCACCAGCGACCAGACGATCAGCGACAACACACCCAATACTTGGGCCGGGCTGGGGGGGCCGCCGCCGGCCACGGCCTGAATCGCGACCTTGAACGCATAGAGCGGACTGGTGCCGATATCGCCATAAACGATTCCGAGCGCGGCTAAGGAGGTCGTGATCAGGCCCGCAGTGGAGGAATCGGCTTTTTCTTCGTTGACGGCTTGCATCGGTCAAGCTCCCTTCCGATCGTGGAGAGTCGACTCTACATCGGTGGTGCGTGAAAAACACTCGACAAGGACAAAAGGGAACGGTAATGGGGGGCGACGCGACCGGTTTCACGGATAAAAATATCGCGGATCATAGGGGGGCGATGTTATGCTGGTGGCTTGGACCGAGAGCCTGGAAACGGGTATTCCTGAAATAGACGGTGACCACAGGCACGTCATTGCGTTGGCAAATCAGATCGCGGATTGCATCGAGCGTGGGGATATTGGCAATATTGTCAGGGATACACTTGACGCCTGGAGTTTTATGGCCGGACATTTCGACCGCGAAGAGCAGTTGATGTTGGAAATGGGCTATCCGAATTATGAAACACACAAAAAGGAACATGAAGATATTTTTGCAAGAATGACCGTCGCTTTTCTGACCACTCCGGATGATCGCAAGACCTTTGATGAGGTCGCACCAGTGGTTCTGTCCTGGGTAACGAACCACCTGGGCGATGCCGAACGGGTCTTGGCGGCGTTCATTCGCACGCGATCGACCGCCGCTGCGGCCTGAACTTAAGCCAAGTCGCTCCAGAACCGGATCACACATTCAGGCACCGCTGGATCGGGCAGGGTGCCGATGCCAAGTAGGCCCTTGCCGACCAACTTGGTCGAATCCCGACGCAGCAGAATTGGGTGGGTGTCGCCGGTGGCGATGTAGGTGCCGTTGGAGCTGTGATCGGAAATGATGAAACTTTCACGGACGAATTCGATCGAGCCATGCTCACGTGAGGCCTGTCGTGACGCGACCTTGATTTCGCACTCGTCGCTGCGGCCGATGCGCAATTTGGGCGACATCCGGCTGATGGTGAATTCCATGCCCATATAGTCAAGGTGGAGCGTGATCGCGCTGTCCTTAAACAAATCCAGGCCAATGATCGTGCTTTCGACGCTGTCATCAAGCGACCCCGGCGGACGCAGGTGAAAGATACCGATCGGCACCGTCTTGCCCTTGACCACGGTACTATCGATTTTAATCGCCAGCGAACGCAATCCCAGTGACAGACTCTGTACCAGATCTTCGGTGGCCAGGATTTCACCCGGCTTGGCCAGGCTTTCCACCCGGGCGGCAACGTTGATCGCATCGCCGAAGACATCGCCGCCGCGCTGAATCGCGGTGCCAAAGTGAATGCCGATCCGGACCTTGTGGTTGAAGCTGTCCTGGCTGTCGATCATGGCTTGGGCAGAGGTGGCGGCCTGATCGGCGCTGGCGAAAATACACAACAGGCCGTCGCCCAGACTCTTAACCACTGTGCCGCGATTGTTATCAACGATTAAGCGCAATTTTTGTAGGATATTTTGGGTAAACGATGTGGCCTGAACATTGCCCATCCGCTCATATAGCCTCGTGCTATCGACGATATCGACGAACAGGATGGCTAGATTTTTTTCCGTTTCCATGATGGTTAGCTACACGGGCGAGTTTTGAACGAGGGAGACGGGGCCAGGACGATGATGTTCACAGCAATCGGTTATAGCATACCGTGGCGCTAAGGTCACGTCGGGATCAACGTCATCAGCGCTTCTCATTGTGGGCTTTTTGAAAGGCTCGGCAACCGGGGGTTTTTTCTTCCCCCGCCCGCTTAACCGAGTCGGCGTAGGCGGGCGATGAAAAAGCCATCAAGGCCGCCTTCTCGGGACAAGTGACAGGGTAGGGTGCGGATATCGCCGTTTGGGCTCACCGCTTCGACCAAGCCGCCGATTTCCCCTGGCTTAACCGGAACCCGCGCCACTGGTGCCCCCGAGTCGAGCAGGCGTGCTATTCTCCGCGACCCTTCTTCCGGTTCCAGCGAGCAGACACTGTAGATCAGCAGACCGCCGGGGCGAACCAAGGTTACGGCGTGATCAAGCAACCGGTCTTGGACCAAGACGAGTTTAGCCACGTCGTCAGCGGTTTTCAGTCGGGCCAGATCGGGGTGGCGGCGAATGGTGCCGGTGCCGGAGCAGGGCGCATCAAGCAACACCGCGTCGGCTGGGGTCTTAGGGCACCACTGACCGGCATCGGCGGTGACGGTTTCGGCGTTCAGCGATAGGCGGGCCAGATTGGCGCTTAGGCGTTCCATGCGTTTAGTCGAACGCTCAACCGCAGTCACTTTGGCTCCGGCTGCCGCGAGTTGTGCGGTCTTGCCGCCGGGCGCGGCACACAGATCATAAACCGTCTGGCCGACGACCGAACCGAGCAGGCGCGCGGGCAGGGCGGCGGCGGCATCCTGTACCCACCACGCCCCCTCGCCATGGCCGGGCAGTTCGACGACCGCGCCACCGCCGGGTGGACGGCGCAGGCTGCCGGTGGGCATAACCATCGCCTCCAGCCGTTTGGCCCAATCCGCGCTCTGTTCGGGGTCGCGCAGAGTCAGGTCGAGCGCGGCCTCTTTCAGATGCGCTTCGGCAATGTGGCGAGCGGTGGGCGTGCCATAGGCCTTGCGCCACGAGGTCCACAGCCAATCCGGGGTGTTGAGCCGAGCGGCATCCTGCAGGCGAAGCAGAGCTTCGCCTTCCCGCGCCACCCGTCGCAGCACCGCGTTGAGCAAGCCGGTGCCGCGCTCTTCCCCGCGCAACCGGGCCAGGGCTACGGTGGTATCAACCGCAGCATGGGCCGGCGTGGCCATAAACAGCAATTGGCTTACGCCCAGGCGCAGCAAATCGTGCAACGCGGGTGGCGGCGGTTCCGGTTTGGTCAGCAATCCGGCCAGCAAGGCATCGATTTGGCCCAACCGGCGCAAACAGGTGGCGACCAGCATGCGGGCAAAGCCACGGTCTCGCACGGCCAGTTGTTCGATGTCGCTGTTCGCGGCCAGGGCGTCATCGAGCGGCGTGCGCTGACGCAGCACGGCATCGAGCAGGTCTAGCGCCACCGACCGCGCAATCAATATCGGATCAGGCGAAATCGGATCAGGCGTGTTCATCGTCTGGCCTCGGCTTTTAGTCTGGTCAGCAGCGGCCGGAATTCCTCGACCACCGCTTGATAGATCGCCCGCTTGAACGGCACGATCAGTTCGGTCAGCGACTCCACCGGAACCCAGCGCCAGGCATCGAATTCGGGATGTTTGTTGGCCGTCAGGTCGATGTCGGCGTCAACCCCGGTGAAGCGGGCGGCGAACCACTTCTGCTCCTGTCCCCGGTAGCGGCCTTTCCAGGCTTTGCCGATTAGGTAGTCCGGCAAGTCATAGCGCAGGCAACCGGCGGTTTCGGCCAGCAGTTCGGCATAATCGGTGCCGATCTCTTCCTTCAATTCGCGCAGAGCGGCGACCGCCGGAGACTCGCCGGGGTTGATGCCGCCTTGAGGCATCTGCCAGCCGTTAGGCGTGTCGATGCGACGGGCCGTAAACACCTGCCCGCCCTTTGCAATCAGCATGATGCCAACGCACGGCCGGTAGGGCAGAGACTCGATTGAGATCAATTTGGACGGGGTGGTTTTGACATGGGCGGACATTGATGAGCGGAGCCTAGTGGGAGCAATTGAGGGCACTTGTTAACATGACTGCGGGGCCCTTGTCCCCCATGGTGCCACTCATGGCCCAGATTCCTGGGGGCGGCAGCCCAACGCGCAAGCGAGAGATATCTGGGCAAGTACCTAATAAGGCTCCAGCTCGCTATCCCAATAAAGAAAATCCCGCCAACTTTCGTGCAGGAAGTTTGGCGGGAAAGATCGACCATTTTCATGAAGCTGGTGGGCGGTAGGCCGGTGTGGTGGCCTAAGCGGGATCATACCGCACACCCGGGGCAACCGGTTGCCTTTGGTCAGGTTGCACGCCGAGCAGGCGGTAACCACGTTTTCCCAGGTGGTTCGCCCGCCGCGCGAACGTGGCATGACGTGATCGAAGGTCAGTTCATGGGTTGGGAACGGACGGCCGCAGTACTGACAGGCGAAATGATCACGCAGGAAAACATTGAAGCGGGTGAAGGCGGGGTGTCGGGCTGGCGGCACGTACTGCTTAAGAGAAATAACGCTAGGCAATCTGAATTCTTGTCGTGGCGAATGAACCACGCGCTCATATTCAGCCAGGATATAAACCCGATTGAGCACCACAGACTTAACCGCGTCTTGCCAGGAACACAAAGACAAAGGATAGTAACTCAGCGGACGAAAGTCCGCATTCAAGACCAGCGCCGGACAATGATCGGGCGATGGAGCCACGGAAGCTGCTCCCCTTAAAAATCTCCAGTCTCCTTAGAGATAGCGCATCCGGGAATAAAACTCAAAATCCTTGTGAGCCGAGAACGAAAAACTTCACCATCCGGTCGTATTTCCGGAGCAAAATGACAGGCTTTCGTGGGGGCGGTTATGGGGGGTGGTATGATTGCCATGGTATGGCGGAAGCGCACGGGCACAGAGGGAGGGCTGCGGCGATGGGCAGAACCCGTCTAACCATCGGGTTGGTGGCGGTGTTGCTGTCGGCGGCGGTCGCGGGGGTGTTGGCAGGGCGTGGCGATGGGGCCAGCGCCGGGGCTAGTGCGCTGGCGGCGTTGGGTGTCGCGCTGTGGGTGGCGGCGTCGGAAACCGAGCGGCGTGAGGCGATGGCTCAAGCCGGCGAGGCCCGGTTTCGTGGCCTGATTGAAGGCTCGGTTCAAGGCGTTTTGATTCATCGCGATTTCATGCCGCTGTTCGCCAATGACGCCTTTGCGCGCGTGCTCGGCTACGAGCATGCGGTCGAGGTGCTGGGACTCGGCCAATTGGAAACCGCCTTTCCGCCCGAGGAGGCGGCGCGAGCCTGGCGCAACTATTATCGTCGGCTACAGGGCCGTCAGGATCAGACTCTGGTGCTGTTGCGTCTGACCAGGCGCGACGGTGGTGAAGTCTGGATTGAAGCCATCGACCGAGTCGTCGATTGGGATGGCGGCCCGGCGATGCAGATGACGGTGGTTGATGTCAGTACCCGAATCCGGGCCGAAAGCGAAGCGGCGCTGCGTGCCGCTCAACTTAGCGCCGCGTTCGAGGTCATGCCCAACGGCATCTGTCTGCTCGACGCGACCATGATGGTGGTGGCGGTTAACGAAAAATATGGCAAATTGTGGGACTATCCTCCCGAGTTGATTGGTCCGGGGGCCTCTCTGGCGACCATGATTCGGTTTTCGGCCGAGCGGGGTGATTTCGGCGGCCGCGACGCCACCACCCTATTGATAGAGTTGACCACCTATTTCTCTGCCGGTATGCCGATGGTTGGAGAAACCGTGCTGGGCGACGGCCGGGTGTTGGAAATTCGTGGCGACTGCCGGCCGGAAGGCGGCTATCTGCTATCGTGTTTGGATGTTAGCGAGCGCAAACGCGCCGAAGCCGCGCTGCACGAGCGCGAATTGCGTTATCGGCGCTTGGTTGAAAACCTGAAAAGCCATGTCATTTTCGCGGTCGATGGCCTTGGCGTGTGCCAATATGTCAGCCCGTCGGCACGGGCGATTCTGGGCTTTGGGCCGGATGAACTGGTTGGAACCCGGCTAAGTGATCATCTGCCGGCTGGCGAGCGGCAAGCCGAGCGGGAGCGTTGGTTGCGGTTTCGTGATGGGGTTGAATCCCAGGAGGTGTTTGAAACTGATTTCCATCGCCGTAGCGGTGAGGTGTGCCGTTTGCTGGTATCCGAAGTGCCGATTTTCGATGATGACGGTCGTCTGACCGCAGTCGAAGGCGTGCTGGACGATATCACCCGCCGGGTCCGGGCCGAGCAGGCTCTTCGTCAGGCCAAGGATGCGGCCGAGGCCGCAGCACGGGCCAAATCGACCTTCCTGGCCACCATGAGCCACGAAATCCGCACCCCGATGAACGGCGTGCTGGGCATGATCGAAATCCTTCAGCGCTCGCCGCTGGCCGCAGCCCAACGCCAAGCGGTGGACA